>JBLJBF010000139.1:0-9248 GCA_047637855.1 Pseudoflavonifractor sp.
CTGGAGGCCACGGCGAAGGCGATGCGGGAGGGGATGTTGGCCTTCATCAGGCCGGTGATGACATCGGCCGAGGGCCGCTGAGTGGCGATGATGAGGTGCATCCCCGAGGCGCGGCCCATCTGGGCCACCCGGCAGATAGACTCCTCCACCTCTTTGGCGGCCACCAGCATCAGGTCGGCCAGCTCGTCGATGACCACCACCACCTGGGGCATCTTTGTCATGCCCTCGGTCCTGGCGGCCATGGAGTTATAAGATGCCAAGTCGCGCACCCCCACCTCGGAGAAGGCGCGGTAGCGCTTCATCATCTCGGTGACGGCCCACTGGAGGGCCCCCGCCGCCTTCTTGGGGTCTGTAACCACGGGGATGAGGAGATGGGGTATGCCGTTATAGATGCCCAGCTCCACCATCTTGGGGTCCACCATAATCAGGCGGACCTCCTCCGGGGTGGCCTTATAGAGGAGCGAGACGATGAGAGAGTTGGTACACACAGACTTGCCCGAGCCGGTGGTGCCCGCGATGAGCAGATGGGGCAGCTTTGCGATATTGCCCACGATGCTGCTGCCGCCGATATCCTTGCCCACCGCAAAGGAGACCTTGGAGCTGTGGTCCCGGAACTCCCGGGAGTCCACCACGTCATGAATGTATACCGGGGAGACCAGTTTGTTGGGCACCTCAATGCCCACCATGGAGATCTTGTCCGGGATGGGGGCGATGCGCACGCCGGTGGCCCCCAAAGCCAGGGCGATGTCGTCGGCCAGGTTGGTGAGCTTGTTGAGCCGTACCCCCTGGTCCAGCTCCAGCTCGTACCGGGTGACCGAGGGGCCGCGGGTGACGTTGACGATATTGGCCTCGATGCCGAAGGAGCGGATGGTGTCGGCCAGACGGATCTGGTTGTTCTTCAGTTCGCCGATGGCGTCGGCCCCGATGATACCGTCCCCCTCCTTGAGCAGAGAGGCGGGCGGGTATTGATAGGCGGGCGGGCCCTCGGTCAGCTTCTTCTCGATGTCGTGGGCCACCTCCACGGCGGCCTTGGCGGTCTCGGTCGCTTTGGCCTTGGCCACCGCAGGCTCCCGCACGATCTCGGGCGCGGGGGGGGGCACGGGCGCGGGGGCGGGGACCGGCGCGGGGGTACGGACCGGGAAGAGCTCTGCCCCGGTCTCCTCCGGGCGGACGCTTTCCTCTGCCGCACCGGCCAGCACTTGGTCGGGCGTGGGGACGGCGGGCTTGCGGTTAAAAAACCGCTCCCGCTTAGGGGGCTCTGCCGGTTCGGATAAAAGCGCGGGCTCGTCCACCGGGATGTCAATGTTGGGCTTTCGTCTGGCGGGGCTCTCGGCCTCCGGCCCGGGCACGCCGTGGGGCTTGGGCTTGCGCTCGGGCAGGGCCTCCTCCTCGTACTCCAGCCGCTGGCGGCTGCGGAAGTAGTCCACCACATCCACCACGGTCCGGTTGCACCCGCCCAACACCATCAGGATCGCGCCCACCACGAAGAGGACTCCGGTTCCGATTCGGCTGAAGGCCAGCGCACTGCCCAGAGCCAAAATGCCGCCCAATACGCCGCCGCTCTTGCCCGCCACACCGTCAGTCCAGAGGGCCGAGACGATGGACCAATCCCATAGGTACTCGGTCTGGTTGAGGATGAGGTGCAGGATGACCCCCGCCATCAGCGGCAGCAGCAGCGTGCACCACAGGCGCATACGCACGGGGCGGCCCCGATGGAAGGCCAGGATGTAGCAGGCCATCAGCAGCACGGGGGGGACGATCCAGAAGCCGTACCCCAGGATGCCCTTGAGGGCCCGGCAGTACAGGTTAATGACAAGCGCGTCCACGTTGAAATAGCCAAAGGCAGCGAAAAAAGCCAACACCAGGCAGACGACGGCTCCCACTCCGCGCCGGACGGGACGGGGTGCGCTCTTCGCTCCGGCTTTGGCGCTTTTTCCCTTCGCGCTGCTGGTCCGATTGCTGGCGGGGGCCTGCCGGCCCCCCGTTTTCTTCTGTGCGGTCGCCATGGAATCAATCCTTTCCGGGAGATAGATGCGGGGGAAGGGCCCTTATTTCAAAAACAGGCCCGCAATCAGCGAGATCGCGCCCACTGCCCAGCAGTAGTAGGCAAATCTGCCAAACTTGCCCTTATCGGCCATGGACTTCACCAGGCGGATGGAGAAATAGCCTACCACGGTAGCCGTCAGCACGCCGGCCAGATAGATGGGCAAAAGGGAGAAATCAAAGCCTGTCTCTACGGCGTCCTTCAGCTCCAGGATATTGGCCCCCAGCACGGCGGGCAGAGACATGAGGAAGGAAAAACGCACGGCAAAACCCCGGTCAAACCCCTGGAATATACCTGCGGAGATGGTGGTGCCCGACCGCGACAGGCCGGGGATGACAGCGATGGCCTGGGCCACGCCCACGAGCACCGCGTCCCCCACCGTGGCGTTCTTGGCCGTCTTGCGCCCCTTGGGAAGCCGGTCGGCAAAGAAGAGCAGGAAGCCGGTTGCCAGCAGGGCCAGCGAGACCATAAACGTGCTCTGGAAGAGGACCGCTATGTAATCTTTCAGAAATACCATGACGAAGAGGGGCATGGTCGCGATCACGATGAGCATCACCAGCCGCCGGGCGGGCGGGGGTGTCCCCTTCCCCCTCTTCCCGGAGAAGAGGGAGCCGATGCCCAGGAAGAACTCCCGCACCATGTCCACAATATCCTGCCGGTAGACAATACAGACCGAGAGGAAGGTGCCGAAGTGGAGGAGCACGGCAAAAAACATGTGGGACGTCTCCACATCCTCCATGCCGAAAAAGGCCTGAAACAGGGCCAGATGGCCCGAGCTGGAGATGGGCAGGAACTCGGCGATCCCCTGGATGATACCCATGATGATCGACATCAAATAAGTCATATCATGACCTCCCTATGCGCTATAGACATACAAGAGTATATTATCACAACCGGAGAAAGATTTCCAACATTTTTATTTTTATTATGTAAACTATTATGGAAACAAAGAAGGACGAGCCTCTATGGCCCGTCCTTCTTGTGCTCTTCCATCATGGCGTGCAGGCACTCCAGCGCGTCGGACAGGCCGCCGATGTGATCGACGAGGCCGATGGACACGGCCTCTTCCCCGTAGATGACGCTGCCGATATCCGCGGCCAGTTCCCCGGTCTGGAGCATAAGCGCTGTAAAGTCACTTCGCTTGATATGGCTGTTGCGGGTGACAAACTGGATGATGCGCTCCTGAATGCGCTCAAAGTAGTTAAAGGTCTGGGGTACGCCGATGACCAGCCCGTTGAGCCGCACCGGGTGGATGGTCATGGCGGCCGAGGGGGCGATGAAGGAGGCCTTGGCCGACACGGCAAGCGGCACGCCGATGGAGTGCCCGCCCCCCAGCACCAGAGACACGGTGGGCTTTTTCATGCTGGAGATGAGTTCGGCGATGGCAAGTCCGGCCTCAATGTCCCCGCCCACAGTGTTGAGGAGGATGAGCAGGCCGTCCACCTCGTCGCTCTCCTCAATGGTGGCGAGGAGGGGCATCACGTGCTCATACTTGGTACTCTTGCTGGTGGGGGGCAAAATCTGGTGCCCCTCGATTTGCCCCACGATGGTCAGGGTGTGGATGGTCCCCCGCTGGGTTCTGATGGTGGACGAGCCCATGTCCACGATCTGCTGCTGGCGGTCGCTCAGTTCGGTCTCCTTCTCCTCGCCGCCCGTCTCCATGGTCTCCTTTTTCTCATCGCTCATCGTGCCGCCTCCCCGCTCTCATTTGAGTTAGCTTGTGCAGGGAGCGGTGAATTTATAAAAAACCGCGGCCGGCGATTTTGCCGGCCGCGGTCTGAAAAGAATTACTGCTCGTAGATGGCCTTCATGCCCTTATAGGTCATATAGCAGTCCAGCTTGGACACGGTCTCGAAGGGGGCATGCATGCTCAGGACCGGTACGCCCGCGTCGATGGTGTCGATGTCGCGCTCGGCCATATAGGCGGCCACAGTGCCGCCGCCGCCCTGATCGGTTTTGCCCAGCTCCGCCATCTGCCACATGACGTCGGCCTCGTCCAACACCCGGCGGGCATAGGCCACCACCTCGGCGGCGGCATCCGACGCGCCCGCCTTGCCCCGGCTGCCCGTGTACTTGGAGAGACCCATGCCGTAGTTCACCAAGGCGCTGTTGCGCTTTTCATAGACCTCAGGGAAATTGGGGTCGAAGGCCGCGGTCACGTCGGCCGAGAGGCAGAAGGACTTCTCATAGCAGGCCTTGAGGGGGATGCGCTGGCTGTCGCACAGATCGCTCATAAAGGTGTCGAAGGCGGCCGACTTCATGCCGGTGACGCCCACCGAGCCGATCTCTTCCTTGTCGGCCAGCATACACACCGCCGTGCGGCGGGGGGTGCGCAGGGCCATGAGGGCGGCCAGCGCGGCGAAGGAGCAGACCCGGTCGTCGTGGCCATAGGCCCCGATAAGGGAGCGGTCAAAGCCCACGTCGGAAGCCCGGAAGGCGGGGACGGCCACAAGCTCGGCCGAGATAAAGTCGGTCTCGGTGATGCCGTACTTCTGGTTGAGGATGTCCATGATGGCCAGCTTCACCCGGTCGCTTCCCTCGTCGTTCCTATAGGGGCGGCTGCCCACCAGAATGTTCAGGCTCTCTGCGGGGATCGCCTCGCCCAGCGCCTTCTTGCTCTGGTCCTGGGCCAGGTGGGGCAGCAGGTCGTCAATGGTGAACACGGGGTCACCCGCGCCGTTGCCCACGGTGACCCGGAGGGTGGTGCCGTTGGTCAGGGCCACCACGCCGTGGAGCTCCAGAGGGATGGTGACCCACTGGTACTTGCGGATTCCGCCGTAGTAGTGGGTCTTGAGGAAGGCCAGCTCGCTGTCCTCATAGAGGGGGCGCTGCTTGATATCCAGCCTGGGCGCGTCGATATGGGCCGCGCCGATGTTCACGCCCTCGCTGAGCGGGGACGCGCCCACCACGGCCAGCATGATGGCCTTGCCCCGGTTGGCGCGGTAGAGCCTGTCACCGGGATTTACCGCCATGCCGCGGGTAAACATCTTAAAGCCCTGGGCCTCGACCAGACGGATGGACTCGTCCACGCACTCGCGCTCGGTCTTGCCCGCATCCAAAAACCGCTTATAGTCCTCGCAGTAGGTCTTCATAGCGGCCTCGTCCTCGGCGGTCAGGCGGTCATAGCCGTTCTTCGGGTTGTCGAGCAGGGCCTCGCGCCGCAGGTCGCCAATCGTTTTCACTTTTTCTTCCATAGATCGTTCCTCCTTTTGTTCTGTGTCGCGCAGTAGGTCCGCAAAGAGGGCCAGTGCCCGCGCTCCGAAGGTCTCGGTGGTGTCGCCGGCGCTGTTCTCCAGGATGTAGGTACAGTTTGCCCGGAAATAGTCATCTTTCTTCTGGGCGGCCACCCTCAGGCGGGCGTATTCCTCAGAGATGCCCTCCCGGGCCATGATGCGCCCGATCCGCACCTCGGCGGGGGCGAGCACCCCTACCACGGCATCGCACTGCCTGCCCAGGCCGCTCTCGATGAGGGCGATGGCGTCGATGGCGACGGCCGGGCGCCCTTCCGCCTCGGCGGCCGCGATGCGGGCCCGCACCACCTCGCCCACATAGCGGTGGGTGATGGCGTTGAGGGCGAGGAGCGCGGCCTCGTCCTGAAAGACCACCTGCCCCAAAAGTTTCCTGTCCAGATGCCCTTCGCCGCCTAGTATACTCCTCCCGAACCGCGCCGTCAATTCCTCTTTCATGGGCCCGCTGTGCTCCAAAAGCACATGGTAGACCGCGTCGCAGTCGATCACCGCGCCGCCCAGCCGGACCAGCGCGTTGAGCGCCGTGGTTTTCCCCGCCCCCGTGGGGCCGGTGATTCCGATGACCTTCATACCGCGTCCCCCCTACCGCAAAAGCAGCGTTTTTCGGCAAGATAACCCGCGGTGAACAAAATCAGGAACAGCAGAACGCGCAGCACAAACATGGCGGTGTAGGCTGCCGTTCCTGCAGAGGTCGGGTCCGGTTCAAACCTGACGGCGATGGGGGCGACAAGCGGGCTGAAAATAGAGGTGCATTGGCTCATTACCGTCAGCCAAATACTGCGCACCGCGCCGCTGACAAAAAGGGACTGCCAAATATAGACCGGCAGCGACAGGAGCACCAGCCAGTTTGCCGCCAGGAGGGACCGAAAAAAACGCAGACCGCTGTGCGCATACCTCCATCCGGCCCAAACCCAAACGGCCGCGGCGGCAAGGGGCAGTGAATAGAACAGGAACCCATTCAGGGCAAACAGTGTCATGTTATGAAACCAAGAAACCAGCAGCGGGAAAAGCGCTATCAGCAATAACCACTTCTGCTTCAATACCGTCGCCGCCCTTTCAACTCAGATCATCCGCCGCCCAGGCGGGCTACCGCGTCCTCCTCGCCGGTCAGAAAAAACACCGCGCGGCCCTTGTTGCTCTCGTAGAGGAAGTCCTTCAGGTTTTTGCTGGCGTAGCCCGAAAAATCTCCCACGACGGCAAGCCGCATATGGTAGTTGGTGAACTTCTGCAAAACCTCCCCCGCGAGGCCGGTGGCCAGGCGGAAAAAGTCCTCACTCAGGGCCGCCTTGGGCAGCACCATGGCCGTGCAGCCGGTCTCGTAGTAAACGGTGGCGATCAGGTCCAGCGCCGACTGCCCGTCGGTGACGAGCACCCCGGCCTCCCGCACGACCGCCACATTATTTTTTACCTCTATGTTCATCTGTCGTTCCCCCCTCGGCGGCGGGAACGGGCACCCGCCTATTGGATTTCAATGATGTGGAATCCCGCCGCCTTATTCAGGCGGTTGGAGATGGCGAGTCCAAGCCCTGTGTCGTCAGGGCACTGTGCCCAGATTTCGGTCACGTCGGTACCGTCAAAAAACCGGAGCGCATCGAAGACCTGCCTGGCCTGGGCCGCCTTGTCGGCCGCGCTGCCCAGCGTCTTTACCACCCGGCCGGGAAAGAGCTCTGCACACTCGTCAAAGCAGATGACGCCGCTCCCCTCTCCCGCACGGGCCGCGATATAGACGGCGCCACGCAAGGCGTCTCCCTTTACAACCGTCACGGGCGCTTTGGGCGCGTAGTGCCGGTACTTCATGCCGGGAGCCCGGGGCTTCTCCCCCACCGTCAAAAGGCGCTTCACCGCGTCGTCCACCGCCACCTCGCCCAGCGTTTCCCGCAGCTCCTCCAGCGTGACGCCGCCGGGCCGCAGGAGCCGGGGCGGCGTGACCGTCAGGTCGATAATGGTGGACTCCACCCCCACCGAGCAGGGGCCGCCGTCCACAATGGCATCGATCCTGCCGCCCATATCCTCCAGCATATGCTGCGCCGTGGTGGGGCTGGGGCGGCCCGAGGTATTCCCCGAGGGGGCGGCCACCGGCACATCTGCCGCGCTGATAATGGCCCGGCAGACCGGGTGGTCGGGGCAGCGCATCCCCACGGTATCCAGGCCCGCCGTCACCGCGTCGGGGACGATGGGTTTTCTCTTCAAAATCATGGTGAGGGGGCCGGGCCAAAAGCGCTCGGCCAGCTGATAGGCGGTGTCCGGGATGTCGGCGCAGTACCGCTCCAGCCAGGCCACTGACGGAAGATGCAGGATGAGCGGGTTGTCCTGGGGCCTGCCCTTGGCGGTGAAGATGCGCCCCACCGCGCGCCCGTCCAGACCGTTGGCCCCCAGGCCGTACACCGTCTCGGTCGGAATGCCCACCAGTCCGCCGGAACGCAGAATGGCGGCGGCCCGGGCCGCCCCATCCGGCCCCAAAAGGAGGGTTTTTACGCTACTCATAGATACCCACCGGCGTGCCGGCCAGCTCAATGGTGGTGTCGGGGGCAAAGGCGGCGTTCTGGAGGTAGTGCTTGACAGCCAGAATGCCGTGCTTAGGGTTGGTCCGCTCGTCCTCCAGCTCCAGCTCCAGACAGCCCCCCTCCGCGTCTCCACAAAGACCGGTGAACCAGCCCTCGTCGGCCAAAAGAGCGGTCAGATCCCCGTGTACGTCATCCAGCGTCTTGCCGTCAGGCAGGCTTGTAAAGTGTATCAACAATTCCATTTGGTGAAGTTACCAGCTTTCTATTTATTTATCGTATCTCATTGGCTTTCAGCCGCTCGGCCTGGTCGGCGGTGAGCAGGCCGTCGATGATCTCGTCCAGGTCGCCGTTCATGGTGGCGTCCAGCCTGTAAAGCGTTAATCCTATCCGGTGATCGGTGAGCCGTCCCTGGGGGAAGTTGTAGGTGCGGATGCGCTCGTTGCGCATACCCGTGCCCACCTGACTGCGGCGCTCCGAGGTGATGGCGTCGTTCTGCTCCTGGAGCTTCTGCTCGTAGAGCTTGGAGCGCAGCATCATCATGGCCTTGTCCCGGTTCTGGAACTGGCTGCGCTCCTGCTGGCACTCCACCACCATGCCCGAGGGCTTGTGGATGAGCCGCACGGCCGAGGAGGTCTTGTTGATGTGCTGTCCCCCCGCGCCGGAGGAGCGGAAGACCTGCATCTCCACATCCTCGGGGCGGATGTCCACCTCGCCCACCTCGTCGATCTCGGGCAGGACGGCCACCGTCACGGTGGAGGTGTGGATGCGCCCCCCCGACTCGGTCTCGGGCACCCGCTGGACCCGGTGGACGCCGCTCTCGAACTTCAGCCGGGAGTACGCGCCGTCCCCCTCGATGGTAAAGGAGATCTCCTTTATCCCACCCAGCTCGGTCTCGTTGATGCTGGCCACCTCCACCTTCCAGCGGTGAGCCTCGGCGTACATGGCATACATACGGAACAGGGAATTTGCGAACAGGGCCGCCTCTTCCCCGCCCACGCCGGCGCGGATCTCAACGATGACATTCTTATCGTCGTTGGGGTCCCTGGGCAGGAGGAGGATCTTGATCTCCTGCTCCAGCCGCTCGATGTCGGCCTTGGCCGCGGCGAACTCCTCCTGGGCCAGCTCCTTCATATCCGGGTCGGACATGAGGCCCTCGGCGTCGGAGAGGTCCTGACGGCGGCGCAGATAGGCGCGGTAGGCCGTGATGAGGGGGGTGAGCTCGGACTGTTCCTTATTCAGCCTAGCGACCAGCGCCGGGTCGGCGTAGGTCTCGGTGGCGCCCAGCCGGGCCTCCAGGTCCTGATAGTGCAGCTCCAGTGACTTTAGTTTATCCTGCATAAATACCTCGCAGACGGCGTGATGGGCCCATCACACCTTATTGATCGAACAAAAAGGACTTAACAAGGGCCAGCGGCTCGCGGAAATACATTTTGATGCGGGAGGGCGCGTGGC
>JBLJBF010000140.1:0-2348 GCA_047637855.1 Pseudoflavonifractor sp.
GAGGATATTTACCATGGATCAATACATAGGTAAATTACTCGACAACCGATATGAGCTGCTGGAGCGCATCGGCTCGGGCGGCATGGCCGTGGTCTACAAGGCCCGCTGCCACCGGCTCAACCGCCTGGTCGCCGTCAAGATCCTGAAGAGCGACCTGGCCCAGGACGCCGAGTTCCGCCGCCGGTTCCACGACGAATCCCAGGCTGTCGCCATGCTGTCCCACCCCAATATCGTGGCCGTCTACGACGTGTCCCACTCCGATCAGCTCGACTATATCGTCATGGAGCTCATCGACGGCATCACCCTCAAGCAGTATATGCAGAAGAAGGGCGAGCCCCTGAGCTGGCGGGAATCCCTCCACTTCATCACCCAGATCATGAAGGCCCTGGGCCACGCCCACAGCCGGGGCATCATCCACCGGGACATCAAGCCCCACAACATCATGGTCCTGCGGGACGGCAGCGTGAAGGTGGCTGACTTCGGCATTGCCCGCCTGGCCTCGGCCGCACAGAACACCTTGACCCAGGAGGCCCTGGGCAGCGTCCACTATATCTCGCCAGAGCAGGCCAAGGGCAGCCATATCGACGCCCGGAGCGACATCTACTCGGCCGGCGTGGTGCTCTACGAGATGCTGACCGGCCGCCTGCCCTACGAGGGGGATTCGCCCATCTCGGTGGCCATCCAGCACATCAACTCCATCCCTCTCTCCCCCCGGGAGCTCAACCCCGACATCCCCGAGGCCCTGGAGGCCATTACCATGAAGGCCATGGCCCCCAAGGCGGACCAGCGCTACCGCTCGTCCGACGCCATGCTGACCGACCTGGAGGAGTTCCGCAAAAACCCCAACATCAACTTTGAGTACACCGCGGCCGACCTTCTCGGCGGGGCTGACGAGCCCACCCAGGCGCTGGGTTCGGCCGTCGCCCGCGGCACCGCCGCGCCCCGGGGCGAGGAGCGGGCCGAGCGCCCCGCCCGCCGCAGAAGGGCGGCCGAGGAGGACGACCCGGACGACGGGGAGGACAGCCGCCGCACCCGTGAAAAGAACAGCCCCGTGCCCGCCATCGCGGCGGTGGGGGCCATTGTCATCTTTCTGCTGGCCGTGGCATACTTCGTCTGGACTGTCATCTCCAGCATGGGGCCCGAGGATTTGACCTATACCGTGCCCAACCTCCTCACCGGCATGACCATTCAGGAGGCCATGGACAACAAGGATCTGCTGGGGCCATTCACCATCGAGAAGGGCAAGACCCTCTACGACAGGAAGGAGCCCGAGGGGCAGATTGTCGCCCAGAACCCGGTGCCGGATACTACCGTCAAGTCGGGGGGTCTCACCATCAAGGTAGATGTGTCGGGCGGGCCAAGCAATGCCTATTATATGGAGAACTTCTACAATAAGCCCGTGTCGATGGCTAAGGCGACCCTGATCTCCTATGGCATAGATCCCAAGATCAATGAGGTCTATGACCCTACCGTCACCGCCACCTATGTGGTTTCCCAGTCGGTACCCGAGAAAACCAGGCTCATGGCCGGAGACTCCGTCACCCTGACGGTGAGCCTTGGCCCCGAGAAAAAACCGGTCACGATGGTCTCCCTCACCGGGGATACCCAGGCGGATGCGGAGCAGAAACTCAAGGGGCTGGGGCTGCTTCGGGGCCAGATTTTCCCCACCTTCGACGCCCAGGCCCCAGTAGGCACCGTGGTCTGGCAGAGCGTGGCGGCGGGCGTGGAGGTCACGGAGGGGACTCTGGTGGACATCAAGATCAGCAACGGGCCGGACCCCAGCGTCAGCCCGCCGCCCGAGGTGAGCGAGTCCCCCAGCGCCAGCCCGTCCCCCTCCGATCCGGGGCATAAGGTGGTGACCAAGACCGTCACCGTGGACCTGCCCACTGACCGGGACCTGGTGAACGTGGCCATCACGGTGGGCGGCGTGACGGCGTACAGCGAGAAGGACGTGCCCACCGCCATGCGCCGCATCAAGCCGCCGATCCGGGGCAGCGGGCTGAATCAGGAGGTCTGCGTCTATATCGACGGCGTCCTGACAAGCACCCAGTACCTCGATTTCGTATGAGCCGGGGGACGATTTTAAAGGCCCTCAGTGGGTTCTACTACGTGGACGGCGGCGAGGGCGGGCCCGCGGTGGCCTGCCGGGGCCGGGGCCGGCTCCGCCACGAGAAGGTCAGCCCTCTGGTGGGGGACCGGGTGGAGTTCACCCTCCTCAGCGACGGCAGCGGCAGGGTGGACGAGATTTTGCCCCGGACCAACCAGTTCCAGCGCCCTGCCGTGGCCAACATCGACCGACTGGTCATTATCGTCTCGGGGGCCATCCCGGTCACCGACCCCTTCCTCAT
>JBLJBF010000141.1:0-4784 GCA_047637855.1 Pseudoflavonifractor sp.
ACTGTAGCTGTCGCGGTTGCTGTGGCCGAGAGCCTGAAGTAAAATTTTCGACGTTTGGCCGGCTATCGCGCGCCGGCCATGGCCGCGCCGGATGGCGCGCCGCAAGCGTTTTGCCTCAGGCAAAACCTTGATGCCGGGCGAATTCATTTCGCCTGGACAGATAAAAATCGGGGCCCCTAACGCGCCTGCGCGTTTGGGTACGGCGCGTCACCAAAGCACCCTATCTTTTCGCAGGCGCGGCCCGGGGAAGTTTTCCCGGGCTGCGCCTTGCTTCCAGCACCAATACGCCGCCCTATCCCGCCCGCTTCTCATCCGGCATGACACCCGCAGAGGCCAACGCCCCGCCAGAATGCCATCTCTAGTTTTTGCCCGCTTTTTGGGTTATACTAGGCATTAGAGAGCTTAACAGCCGGTAAAATGTGTCTGATCCCCACAGATCTTGTCAAACGCGTTCCCCGAAACAGCAAAATCGCCTCTTGACTTTATCCGCGGTTGAGACTATGATTGCTTTCGCCTATCCCGTGGAGGCGTACTATGCCCCAACGCCGGGTGGGCCTAAATTATAAATGATGAGGGAAGATCGTCTACTATGCAGTGGAAAGCATTAAAGCGTTTCCTGTTGGGAAACACCCTGGAGACCACCGCCTTGGAGGGCGAGAAATTGGGCCGCTTCTGGGGTGTGCCCATTATGTCCAGCGACGCGGTCTCCTCCGTTGCCTACGCAATCGAAGAAATGCTCCTGGTTCTGGTCCCCGCTCTGGGTCTCGCCGCCCCCAGCTACCTGGGGTATGTGGTGCTGCCCATCACCTTGCTCTTCCTTGTGCTGGCCTTTTCTTACTCTCAGATCATAGCGGGCTACCCCAACGGCGGCGGGGCCTACGTGGTCTCAGCCGAAAACCTGGGCCACAAGGCGTCCCTCGTGGCCGCCTCGGCTTTGATCGTGGATTATGTGATGACGGTGGCGGTGAGCATCTCGGCCGCCATCGCCGCCTTGGTCGCCGCCTTCCCGGCCATGCAGCACTACCGTCTCCCTGTCGCGCTGGGCTTTTTATGTGTCATCACGCTGCTCAACCTCAGAGGGATGCGGGAGTCCTCCAAGGTCTTCGGCATCCCCACCTACGCGTTCATTTTCATTATGGCGCTCCTGCTGATCACCGGCTTTGTCAGGCTGCTGCTGGGAAATCTACCTCCCGTGAGCTACGCCGGGCAGGCCCTGCCGGGCGTGGGGCTGGGGGGGAGCATTACCCTCTTCCTGTTCCTGCGGGCGTTCGCCTCGGGCTGCTCGGCCCTCACCGGCGTGGAGGTGGTGAGCAACGCGGTCCCCTCCTTCCGGGAGCCATCCCAGCATAACGCGAGAGTTGTCCTCTTCATCTTGGTGGGTATTATCGTCTCCATCTTCGGCGGCTCCGCCCTGCTGGTAACTCATCTGGGCATCGTTCCCACCGAGGGGGCCACCGTCATTTCCCAGATGGGCATGGCCATCTTCGGCCCCGGGCCCCTGTTCTATATCCTGCAGTTCGCCACCTCCGTCATTCTTCTGCTGGCCGCCAACACCGCCTATAACGGCCTGCCCACCCTGCTGGCCATTCTGGCCGGGGACAGCTATATGCCCCGGCAGTTCATGCAGCGGGGCACCAGGCTGAGTTTCTCCAACGGAATTCTGTTCATCTTCTTCTCGGCGGGGCTGCTGCTCATCCTCTTCCAGGCCGATACCCACCACCTGATCCCCATGTACGCCGTGGGTGCCTTCCTTTCCTTCACACTGGGGCAGAGCGGCATGGTGCTGCGGTGGAGAAAGCAAAAGGGCAAAGGCTATCGGCCCAAGATGGTCATCAACGCCATCGGCGCGGCCATGACGGCCGTCGGCACCGTGGTGGTCTTCACCACCAAGTTCGCCCAGGGCGCCTGGGCGCTCGCCATCATTATCCCCGTGATCTCTCTGTTCATGATGCGGGTGCAACGGCACTACGCTTTCGTCAACCGTCAGCTCAAACTCGACAACTTCATGTCCCACTATCACCCCAGCATCAGCCGGGACTCCGGCCTTTTCATCGTAATGGCCGGGGCTATGAACCGCTCGGTCCTCAAGGCCGTCAACTATGCAAACCTTCTCTCCTCCAACGTGGTGGCCCTCCACGTCTCCACCGAGGACGACCGGGGCGAGACTCTCCGGCAGAAGTGGGCGTCCTCGGGGATCGACATTCCCCTGGTGGTGCTCCACTCCCCCTACCGGGATTTGGTCGGTCCCGTGGAGGAGTATGTCAGCGCCCGTGAGGCCGAGCTTGCCCCCGGCACCGTCCTCACGGTGGTGCTCTCCCGGTTCGTGGAGGATCACTGGTACGACAACTTCCTCCACAATCAGACCGCCTACTTCCTCAGCCAGCGGCTCAAGACCCACCGCAACGTGGCCACCGTGTCGGTACCCTATCTGTACAACACCAAATACCAGCCCAAGGACGATCCGGAGGCCTGAAATAAGGAAAAAGAGACGCCCGGAGAGTTCTCCAGGCGTCTCTTTTATTTCGCATCGCCGCGCCGCCCTATCAGACGGCTCCGTTTTGAAAGTTATCGAACCACCGGTCCATTTCTTCCTCGCTGTCTACCTTCAAAACCTTGAATATCTCATAGGCAAACGCGACCGCCGCCGTCTCATTGGCCGTGATAATCCCCCGGTCCGAGACGACCTGGGCGGGCACGTATCGTGTTTCGCCCTCATAGCCCTCTACCCCCTGAAACTGTTCCAAGGAGTCGCCCGTGTGCCTGACCCGGTTGAGGAACCCATGCCTGCACAGAAAATAGGTCGCTCCGCAGATGGCCGCGACAGGGATCTCCAGGGCCCTGACCCGCTCGATAAAGCGCGCGATTTGGCTATACTCGTTTTCCGCCCAGGAGAGTCCGCCGGGGAGAATGACCATTGCGAGGCGGTCGAACCGGTCGTAGGCGTCAATGGTAAAGTCAACCGCCGCCCTGATCCCGCCCATGGATATCTGGCTGCCCCCGTCTATCCCGATGGTCTTGACGCGGTACTCGGAAAATGAGTTTGCCACGGCGATGGCATAGCTCGCCTCCCAGTCACACCAGCGGTCTGTGAGAAAAAGAAGAATTTCGTCCCTTTGCATCCATGTGCCTCCGTATCATAAGAATTTGCCCCCCTGCGCTTGTGCGCCCGACGGGCAGAGCCCCGCCCGCGCAAGAGGTCTTGCGCGGGCGGGGCTCTGCGCTTTTTCGGGCGCTTATACCACCATGACGACGGGCAGAATCATGGGGTTGCGCTTGGTCTTTTTGTAGAGATAGCCGGACAGGTCGTTCTTGATCTGGCTCTTCACAGCGGCCCAGTCCTTGCCGCCCTTGCTGGCGCAGCAGGCCTCGATGGCCCCCAAAACCACGGTGCGCAGCTCCTCCATCAGGCCTTCGGACTCCTTGACGTAGACAAAGCCCCGGGTGATGATGTCGGGGCCCGACACCAGGGTGCCGTCCTCCCCGGACATGGACGCGACAACCACGATCATGCCGTCCTCGGCCAGGTGCTTGCGGTCCCGCAGGACCACAGCGCCCACGTCGCCCACGCCGTACCCGTCCACGAAGACGCGGCCGGAGGGCACGGTGCCGTTGATCTTGGCGCTGGTGGGGGTAAACTCCATCACCTTGCCCACATCGCTGATGAGGATGTTGTTGGGGTCCATGCCCATCTCGCGGGCCAGCTTGGCGTGGGTCTTGAGATGGCGCTGCTCGCCGTGGACGGGGACGAAGAACTTGGCTTTCACCAAGGCGTGGATGATCTTCAGTTCGTCCTGACAGGCGTGGCCCGACACATGGAGGGCAGCCTCCCGCTCGTTGACCACGTCGGCCCCCTTGCGGTAGAGCTCGTTGATGACGTTGCCGATGGCGTTCTCGTTGCCGGGGATGGCCGAGGCCGAGATAATGATGCGGTCCCCGGCCTGGATGTCCACCTGGCGGTGGGTGGAGAAGGCCATTCGGGTGAGGGCGGACATGGTCTCGCCCTGGCTGCCGGTGGTGATGATGCACACCTTGTTCTTGGGCAGGCTCTTAATATGGTTTACATCCACCAGCACCCCGGCGGGGATGCTCATATACCCCAGCTCGGTGGAGACCTTGATGGCGTTCTCCATGCTGCGGCCCACCACGGCCACCTTGCGGCCGTATTTGGCGGCCACCGAGACGATCTGCTGCATCCGGTCCACATTGGAGGCGAAGGTGGTGACAATGATGCGCTCCTCGCAGCCCCGAAAGAGGGCGTCGAAGCTGGCCCCCACGCTCTTCTCGCTCTTGGTAAAGCCGGGGCGCTCCACGTTGGTGGAGTCGGCCAGGAGGCAGAGCACCCCCTCCTTGCCCAGCTGTCCGAACCGGGCCAGATCGATCATCCCGCCCGACACGGGGGTGGGGTCAATCTTAAAGTCCCCGGTGTGGACGCACACGCCCACGGGACACTTGATGGCAAAGCTCACCGCGTCGGCGATGGAGTGGTTGGTGTGGATGAACTCCACGCTGAACTTGCCCGCCTTGACGGTCTCTCCCGCCTCGCAGGTGATTATCTTGGTCTTATCGAGGAGCCGGTGCTCCTCCAGCTTGAGCTTGACCAGGCCCGCCGTCATCCGCGTGGCGTAGATGGGGGCCTGGACCTCCCGCAGCAGGTAGGGGATGGAGCCAATGTGGTCCTCATGCCCGTGGGTGAGGAAGATGCCCCGGATGCGCTCCTTGTTCTTGATGAGATAGGAGAAGTCGGGGATGACCACGTCGATGCCGTACATATCGTCATCGGGGAA
>JBLJBF010000142.1:0-3100 GCA_047637855.1 Pseudoflavonifractor sp.
CCCCCCACCGCCATCACCGACGTGGTCTGCGTCACCAAGGCCTACTCCTCCGCCGTGGGTGCGGGCGCCTTTGTCTCCGAGCTCTTTGGCGAGGAGGCCGACACCCTGCGCCGCCTGGGAGGCGATGCGGGCGAGTTCGGCGCGACCACGGGGCGGCCGCGGCGCGTGGGCTGGTTCGACGCGGTGGCTACGCGGTACGGCTGCATGGTCCAGGGGGCCACCGAGGTGGTCCTCACCGCCATTGACGTGCTGGGCTATCTGGACGAGATCAAAATCTGCACCGGGTATGAGATCGACGGCGCGGTGACTGCCGACTTCCCCGCCTCTCCCCTGCTGGACCGGGCAAAGCCGGTATATACCACTCTGCCCGGCTGGCGCTGCGATCTGCGGGGCATGACCGACTACGGCGCGCTTCCCCAGACGGCAAAGGACTATGTCAGCTTTATCGAGCAGGAGCTGGGCGTTCCCGTTAAGACGGTATCCACAGGTCCCAAGCGGCACGAGATTACCCGGCGGTAACATCTCTGATTAACGGCCACCGCAGGGCGCGGCTGACCGGCACACCTTCCCCGTGCTCTCCAGCTGTCCCCTCTTGCAAAACCTCCATTTCTACGCCATAATAGGGGTAGAATGGAGGTTTTGCTATGCGTACGATATTGGTTCTCTTTCTTATCCCCGCCGCGATAGGTATATTGGCGGGCTTACTGATCCGATGGCTCTCCCGCAAGTATGGCTGGACCCGGGGATGGCTCATCTTCGCCATGTCCCTGTGCTATGCCACGCTGGACACCGGGGCGATCTGGTACGCCGCGGTGGGTGACCGCTCCAACGGATGGGCCGAACTGGGTGCACTGATCACGGGAGCGATTCTGTTCTCCTTCTCCCTGGCCGGAGTGCTCGCTGCCGGTGTGAGACGGGCCTCCCTCGGCCCTTGGGCCCCTCCCGCCAGTCGGCTTTGGGGCGCGCTGCGTGGTTTTCTGGGCTATGGGTTGGGGACGCTGCTCCTTTCCCCGGTGGTTCTCCTGCTGGGCACCATGGTGAGTTTTTCGGCCTCCCCCGGTCAGCCGGGGCTCCCCCTGCCCGCCTATCTGCTCATTCTGGCGGCGGCCTATCTGCTGCTGGGGCTGCTCCTGGGCCGTTGGCTGGCGCAAGACAGCCCCATCTCTGCCTGGGGCGTCCTCGTCTGGGTCGTCCTCCTGGTCGGGCTGGGCCTGCTGGCGGTAGGGCCCGACGGCGCACAGAGCCGGCTCTGGTGGCCGCTCTATGGGAGACTCAACTTCCCGGCGGCGGTCTGCCTGGGGGACTACCAGTTCGCCATGCCCGCCCCCGCGCCCTGGCTGACGCTTGTCCTCTCCGCCGCGCCCCCCGTGCTCTTCGGTCTGGGCTGGCTGGCCGCCCGGCTCCTGCGGCGGAGTAGTGTGCCGGAGTGATTATGCCCCTGTTCGGCGGGAGTTCGGCGGCGGGCAGAACTTGTTAAGGAGCAAACCTTCAAGTTTGCTCCTTAACTCATAGGCGGTACTGTTTACTTTTTATGGTCTTCCTTCACCGCGCCCGACTTATAGGCACGGAGGAGCGCCTTTAAATCTTCGGCCTGACGCTGCAGCTCCAGGCCGATGTCGGTCTCGGCTATCTTGATGCGCTTGTCAATGCGCTCGAAGGTCACCGAGCTGGAGGAGATGTCCTTGTTCTTCCGCACCGCCTTCTCCTTCCCGTCAAACGGCTTGTGGGAGACGATGCGCAGGCATTCGGAGTTGGAGATGAGGGTATAGCCCGCGATGCCGGTGGTGGGCTGATAGGCGCGACAGAACCCGCCGTCGATGACGACGAGCTTCCCGCCGCCCTTGATGGGGCTCTCCCCCTTCTTGCTCTTAACCGGCATGTGGCCGTTGATGATATGGCAGTGCTCACCCGAAAGGCCGAACTCGGCCAGGAGCGCCTCACAGACCTTGGGGTCGTTATAGTGCTTATAGTACGCGTTCTTCTCCTCGGTCCAGGCGCTCTCATCCTTAATGAGCCGCCGCTCGAAGGTGGTCATGCGGGCGCGGCCAAAGAGGGGCGAGTCCTTCCCCGCCCAGAGGAACCAGAGGAAGTCCATACCAAACTGCCGCTCCGGGGAGTCGGGCTTGGCGTAGTACCCCTGGCGGGCCACCGTGTCTACATGGTCCAGGAAGGCCCGGCCCGCGAGGGGTCTGCCGCTGCCGATGGCAAACTCCATCAGATGGCCGTCCTCCGTCATGGGGATACAGCCGTGGAGCAGGAGGTTGCCGTTGTACACCTTGTAGATGCCGCCCTTGGAGTAGAGGAACCGTACGTGGCGCTGGAGCTTCTCGCTGTGGCGGAAGCTCTTGGTGAGCTGGGCGATCACCGCGTCCTCCTCCGGGGAGAGGTCGTAGGGGTGGGCCCGGTCCACCGTGGGGAAGTCCACGTCCTCCAGCCCGTAGGTCTTGCCGCCGATGGAGACGGTCTTGTGCTCGTAGTCGATCTTGTCCAGCAGCAGCCGCTCCTCCATGCCAAAGCCGGGGTTGCGCAAAATCTTCTGGCCCTCCAGCTTGAAGAGAATGACCGTGATGGCCTTGTGCATCTGGGCGGCCAGGCGGATGTCCTTTTCGTTGTACTCCACCGCGCCGTCCTCACCCAGTTTGGCGGCAAAACGGGAGCAGTCGGTGTCCCGGTACACCTCGCTGGCGAAGAGGGCCAGAGGCCGCAGGGAGATGCCGTACCCGGTCTCGATAATCTCCAGGTTGTTGTAGTGGATGGAGTTGGAGAGCACCGTGGCCACCAGTGTGCGGCTGCCCGTAGCCGCGCCCATCCAGAGCACGTCGTGGTTGCCCCACTGGATGTCCACCGAGTGGTGGTCCAGGAGGGAGTCCATGATGATATCGGCCCGGGGGCCCCGGTCGAACACGTCGCCCACCACATGGAGATGGTCGGTCACCATGCGCTTGATGAGCTCGCACATGGCCACCACAAAGTCGCCCGCCCGGTCGATATCGATGATGGTGGAAATGATGTTCTCGTAGTACTCCCGCTTGTTGTGAAACTCGTAGTTGGTGTTGAGCAGCTCGTCGATGATGTAGGCGTACTCCTTGGGCATGGCCTT
>JBLJBF010000143.1:0-17221 GCA_047637855.1 Pseudoflavonifractor sp.
TGGCCATGTCTTTGGTGACGCTGAAGCAACCGGTGGAGGTCTGTATTGATGGGCAGAATATCTCCCTCAGGATATTCATGGTACTCTCGCTGGTAGATTCGATCTCCCACACCATTGCCATGGACGAAATGTTTACCCTGCTGGACGAGTTTCCTAATTTTGTGGACGACCTGTGCAACGCTGCGAATACGGCCGAGCTGGGCCGTATCCTGCGGGTTTATTATGAAAAGCTCTTTTGACAAATGGGAAACACACACTAACTCAAGAAGATGGGACCGATTCGCAATGATGCGGATCGGTCCCTTGTTTGAATGCATTTTTACGGAAGCCCTTTTATCCGGGCAGCTGCCGTCCTGTGTGGTCGATGGTGTAGGGCTGGGGGAGGATGATCTCGGAGATGGGGACGAAGGTATAGCCGTCCTGCAGGAGCTTTTCGATGATGCCGGGCAGGGCCTCGGGGGTGTGGAGGGCCGCGTTGTGGAAGAGCACGATGGACCCCGCCTGCACCTTGGTGGTCACCCGCTGAGTAATCTCACCGGCGGGGAGGCCCTTCCAATCCAGACTGTCCCCGTCCGCAACGGGTTCAAGCTGCTTGTGTAGTACAGGAAAGCGATAAAAATGTAATAGTAATTTAATTTATAGTTTAAAGGAGGAAGAGAATAGTCGCTAGTTGCCTCAGCGATATTTTGGGACACTCCCCCGTGGGGGGCAACGTACAAGTTATCAGCGTGCAACGATTCCCTATGGATTTCAAGTCGTGCCCCCGTGAGGGGGCAACAACAGCGAGAGACAAAACACAAAGAAGAACTAAGTTTCAAGTCGTGCCCCCGTGAGGGGGCAACGTTGCCTTGCGGCTGGTTGCGGGAGATGGAATTGGTTTCAAGTCGTGCCCCCGTGAGGGGGCAACGAACTGTCAATGTACCACCTTACAAACGCTATTGACGTTTCAAGTCGTGCCCCCGTGAGGGGGCAACTTGAACGGCCTGACCAGACCTTGGAACAATACCAAGTTTCAAGTCGTGCCCCCGTGAGGGGGCAACGGCATACTCTAACAATATTGTAACTGTTGACTTTGTTTCAAGTCGTGCCCCCGTGAGGGGGCAACCGCCGCGGCCGCGTTTATCGGCTGCGAGATCATTGTTTCAAGTCGTGCCCCCGTGAGGGGGCAACGGCAAAGGTGTACAAAAAGCAATAAATAATTATACAGCTTTACCAAGAAAGTAAAAAATAAAGGTTTAAAAAGCAAAAGATAACAAGGTATAGAAAATTAGAGAAGGAAAAAGGAGGACATTTTCTGCGCGAACCTATGCCAATTTTATGGGTGGAGTAGGTTCGCGCAGAAAGAGCCATTTGGTAGGAAAGGTATGATCTAAGGGGAGCGGCTTAGAAAAGTAACAGACCATCCTGCTCAAATCGGAGCGGGCAGCCCAGTGTCTCCATTTTGGTGCGCCAGTTGCTCCCCAAGCGGTATAGGCGGACGGAATCACACTCGGCATCAATGACACTTGAGAGCTTGGTCTTCAAAGCTACCAGTTGGGCGGGATCGATTAGTAGCTCAAAAACAGAGTTTTGTACGCGGCAGCCATAAGTTTCACATATTTTGGCTACACGCCGCAGACGCCTTACCCCGGCTGGAGTGGTGGTATCTACATCATAGGAGACAACCATCATCAAGGTAAATCACCTCCAGTGGAACGGTGGGTAGTCATCCAATTCGCCGCGAAATACCCTCGCTAAAAGCATAGCTTGACTGAATGGAATAAGACCGATTGGAATCTTCTCCTGCAGAAAAGGGTGAATAATGATCTCCTGTTTGCGCTTTTGCCATGCGCCGAGTACGGTTTTTCGAGCTGTTTCCCGGAGGAGGACCGGCGCAGTTAGTTGTTCGAAACTATCCGGAGTGATTTGCCCCCGATTAATTAAGGCAAGCGCCATGCGATCACACATGGGGGCACGCAGTTCCTCCATCAAATCGAGTGCCAGCGCGGGGCGGCCTGGACGGAGTGCGTGGAGAAATCCGGCTGCCGGATCCAGGCCAACACTCTCCAGCGCAGATTGAACATCATTTTTTAACAGAGTATAGAGAAAAGAGAGTAATGCGTTGACCGGATCCTCAGGGGGACGCCGGTTTCGATTGGAAAACGTGAGCTCAGGAAAGGTAGACTTAATCATATGAGGAAAGACTTCAAAATACGCTGCAGCGGCGGCACCTTCAAGCCCTCGCAGACTATTAACGGAGGCACAGTCAGACATTTGCAGGGCGATATTTGTTATCTTTTGTGTCGCGGTGAGGAGCGCATCCTGTGCGGTGGAGGGAGGCTGTTCCCGCCGGGCACGGAGTAGCATTTCTTTGCTGCTGGTAAGCTTGCCCAGCAAAAAAGAGCGCACCAGCCGTTGAGAGAAGACTGGGTCATCCAGCGCCGCGAACTGTCTGCGCCGCAGAAGGATGTTGCCGTGTACCGGGCCAGAGATACGGCCATAAAAACGGCCATATTCGGAGAAGAAGGACAAGGAGATGCCGCGCTGGCCACAGAAGGCGATCAGCGGCGTAGAGACGGTGGTATTCCCAAAACAGAAAATAGACTCTACCCCGTGGGCTGGGAGGCGAATTTTTTCCGTGCCGCCCGCCTTTACAACGATGGTCTCATTTTGAACAGAAAGATAGCTGTCCGGTGTGAGGACATACAGGTTGTTCAGCAGTCGTTTCATGTCGGGAGTTCTCCTTCTAGGACAAAGCTCCAAAGCATACTGCGGTACGTGGCGGCAGATGACTTTAGCTTAGGTTGGCAATGGTCAGCGAGGGAGCATTTTTTGTATTTAGGTCCATAGGTGGCTTCGGGGAGGATAGTGGAGTCCGACAGAGCGCGCAGGGCACAGGCAACCCGTTCTGTTTCCGTGCGGAGCGCGGGGGTAAACAGGACCTCGTCCCGACGGTGCGCATCAATGAAGAAAATTGCGCCGGATGAGATCGCGCAGCGATACATCTCTTCCATGCAGAGGGCCTGAGCGCAGAGCTGGATGTGGTACTCCTCTTCGTCCCTGACCGTTCCGTGTTTATACTCCACCGGATAAAGCTGATAGGATCCCGGGCCGAAGGGCAGGGGAATGCCATCGGGTGACTCACGAGCTTCAACACAGTCACATAGGCCTGAAATTCCCAGACGACGAGAAAATACAGGTGTTTCATAGAGGGATAAAAGGGGGCCGCGGCGCTCAACCCGGGCCGTATGGACACGCTCGTGCTGCGCGCGCCCTGCAGCGGTATATTCATTTTCCAGCCATACCCGGTCTAAAAGCAGCAGGCCGCACCGGCGGGGGCAATAGCTGTACTGGGATAGATAAGACAGGGGCAGGGGCTCAGTGTCAAGCTCAGCGGAAGAACTCAGCATGGTCGGGCACCTGGTTCCAAACGATCTCATCATAGGGAGCGCACAGGAAACCAACGTCCACACCGGCGGGGCGGGCATCCAGGTTGATGGCGGTTTCGTAATCCTGCCAGCGGCGCGGGTAGTCCACTCCGTTCTTTTTATGTACCCGCACCAGGTTGAAGAGGCGGTGTGCGGGTGCACAGCCCAAGCGGGACTGGCGCGCGCGTTGCTCCAGGTTGCTGTCGGTACCCGTATGGCGAAAAATTACCAGTGGCGTAATGACCGACATCTGTCCCTTGCTGGCGGAGCGATCGTGCTCATACATATTGAGAATGGCCTCAAATAGGGCGTAGAGGTCGGATTCGTCAAAGCCGGTCTCCTGTGCGAGATTCGCACTAATGAACCCCCTAGCCTCATAGAGACCGTAGGGAATAAATTGTTTGCGGCCCATGGTGCGGAGCTTGTCCTCCGGCTGTTCGGCCTCCCACTGTACATACTCCGCGGCAGTTTCTGCCTTGACGTCTACGGCGTTGGCCATACGGGTAATAGAGATGTCCAGGGCTTGGATGGGATCCAGAGAGCGGGCGAAGGAGAGCTGGACCGGGCCTCGAACCTGACCGGCGTTGGGCCCTGTGGACATGACGGCGCCGAAGGTGCGTACATCGTAAAAGAGCTGGCAGGCCTGTTTGCGTCCCTGATAGACCTCGTTTTTTCCTTTGGCGGAGAGGGCTACCCCGGAGAGCTCTTTCGCTCTTGCAATGCCGGTATTGATGTTACTGGCGCTGCGCACCAGCATCTCCATGCCATCCTTTCCAGCGTAAGCGGTCTGGATATAGTTGCGGATGCGGCGCTTAATGGCGACATCGGTAATGTAGCCATGCAGATCCTGGGGGTCGGTGCGGGGTGAGTTGCCCATATCGGGGTCGCCGTTGGGGTTGCCATCCCGGCACTCGATGTAAAAGAGAAATTCGTAGCGGTGTTCCAGCGACATGATTTATTCCTCCCGTTCTGTATTTGTTTCAGTGTCTTCCCCGCTGCGGCGAGGGGCAAAGATTGCTGCGCGCTGCTGATAATAGCCGAGAGCAAATTCGGTCTGCTGTTCCAAGGTCAGGGCTCCAGGAATGGGCTGGGAGCCAATTTTACAGGCGATTTCAGAGAGCATCTGCTCGTATCTGATCACCCGGCCGGGATTGTCAAGTTTAGCTAAATGGTGTTGGGAGAGGGCAGAGAGTTTTCCAATGACGAGTTTGGGCGCGGTACTGGCCGAGGCGTAGTAGCGCTGCAACACGCCGGAGCCCAGATCGCCTCCCATGGCGTCAGCCTGAATGGCGGCATAGACTGCCATCAGTCGGCCGCAGTGGTACGCGGTGGAGGGGTAAGCAGGATTCAACTCCGGGTTCATCATGGCACTTCCTTTCGTCATGCGCTGTATGCGGCAAAGCCAGGTCTTGAGCAGCTGGTAGGCCAGGGATTCAGCCTTGGGGGATTGACTTTGTTCGCCCTCATTCACGTTGGAGAGAAGCTGAGAGCGCAGCCAGTAAAGGCTTCTGCTGGCCACGGCATCAGGTAGAGGAGCTCCGGTAACTGCGGCATGGAGCAGGCGGTTAATCAGGGAGGAGAGTTCCGTGTCCATGCGTTCCCATACTTTTTTGGGATCGCCGCCCGGCTTCAGCATCCGAAGGCAGAGAGCCTTGAACTTGGGGGGACGGGTACGGCTTTTCCCGTAGGGAGAGACAAGGCAAAGATCGTCAAACCACAGGGACACACTGCGGTACAACTCTTCGTAGCTGCCCTCGTACCATCCGCGTACCATCATACGTCCGCTGGCACCTGAGAGGGGAAGAATATAGTACCGGGCCGGGAGTTCCTGCGGGAGGGCCCCTCGAGTCAGACTTTCACTTAAGAGCCGGGCGGCGGCGAGGGCGTCCCGCTCAGCGTCCTTGTCAGCAGTGGATGCGTACTCTTCTCCGTTACACGCCTCCGGAAGAAGGTCATCCCCAAAGGTGAGGATCGAAATCAAGTCCTCCTTGGGCTGTACAGGAGCGTTGTACCAGTGTACCAGCTTGGCACCGCCCAGGGTGGTGGCCTCCTGAATCAGGTGGGTAAGAGCGGCGTTGACTGCTGTCATAGCCTCCTCCGATACGGAGGCGTTGGCGCTCTGCTTTAGTCCGAAGGACTGGAAGGCCTCCTTGTCAAAGCAGAGAAAGGCATCGCCGGAGGTGTGACCGCCCACGCTATAAAGACCGGTGACCTTGGGTACCGTGGCAAGGGGTGGAGCAAGCTCCCCGGTGATGAGACAGCGGGAGCGTGCCTGTCCATCAGAGCCAGAGTTAAACTGCAGACGAAATTGGCTCCACCAGCCCAGGTAGTTCGGGCTTTGTTCCAAAGGAATGCCATCTATCATCAGTCCCACGGGGTCCGACGGCTTATATTTCTCAGCCTCAAAGGCTGTGCGTATGGAATTTAGAGTAGAAGGATTGCTTAGCGCACTTAGAGCCACGCCAAATAGGGGTTCCGCCGTCTGTCCGCTCTCCAATGCAGAGAGGAAAAAGGCATGCTTGGTGGGAATGTTGCGATCCTTTTTCGCGTCCCGGATCATGCAGAGTGGGATACTTGCTTTCTCCACCAAGATATTGCACTTGCTGGTGCCATTAGCTGATGAACCAATATCCGGGCAGGAGACCGGGGAGATACCGGGAGGCATAAAACCCAAAAAATCACCGGTTCGAGAAAACATAAAATAGCATTTGATGTTCTTCGGCTTAAAACCGGGGCGGGCGGACAGGTTGTGGGACAGGGCGTATTGGTATAGGGCGGTCAGCACGTTGCCAGCCCCCTCTCCGCTTTGAGAACCAGGGGGCTGTCCCAAGGTGGGACCTCAAGCACACCGTGCTTGAGAGAGGCGTGGAACAAAGAGACTGAGGGGCGGGCCTCTTTTTCCACCTGCCATTGCTCCAGATCAAATACGTCATATAGGATGTAGCCCAGGTCCAAATCCAAATTTATAGGGGCCTTGCTGCTGGGGCCCAGCTCAAAGTAGGCGGGGAATTCCCTTGCGCCTAAGCTGGGCTGCAGGAAACACTGCCCGCGGTTGACCCGCCGTTCAAACTGGTTAAGAAGTTGGCTGACGGGCGAGGAGAAACCGGGGCGGGGAACAATCTCTGCCGTGATACGGTAGTGCACGTCCTGAAGAACCACGGACTGGCGTTGAGTACGTTCGTCCTCTACACTGATACAGGTTTTCCATGGTTCGGCTTTTGGTAGACGGGACATTTTTGCCTTTACCTCATTGCGCTTAAACGTAATGTATCGAATGGGATTGAGCACTTCGATACACCGTACCTGCCAGTAAAATTCCGGTGGTTTTGCATAGATAGAGGCGAGGATGCCCCGTATTCCACTGGGGGTGGGGATTGGGTAAGTAAGACGTTCAACCTTGGCCTCGGGGCGGCTCCAGAGTGCAAAGTCGCCCCAGACCTCAATGGTAACTTGTGGATTCATGGTGTGTTTCACCTCATTTCATCTATGACAGGATACCGTCAAATACGGAGGAATCGATATGAAGACCTGTATCGGAGGTGTAGTACGAAGAAACGCCCAGCATGTACCAGCCGGTGGGAGCTTGGGCGTGCCCGCGAGAGGGAGGAGACGCACATAAGGGTTCACAGACGTCCAGCAGCGCCGGAGAAGAATAAACTGACACGGTAAAAGGCCGGAGTTCTTTCATCAAGGCGTGGGTCAGGCCGGTTTTCTGATATTGCCCCAGCAGGTGATGCAGGGTTTTCGATTCTGGAGAATAGGGCACGACGACGTTAATGCTGCCCCTGTCGATCAGATGATAGGCATCCTCGGCGGCGGGAAAGTCGCGGTTGCGCAGTGCGGCTTGGAGCGCCGGGCTATCACCGCCCCCATAGGGGTAGAGTAGAGCGTAGTACTCCTCGACATGAGCCAGGTTGGAACAGTCGATGGGGTGACGGGAGAGCAGCGTTAAAACGCAGTTTGCGGCAGCCTGATAGTGGTCACTCGGGTAAAGCTTTGCAGGCAAATCGGGAATAAAAACAACCACCTGCCCGTCGGGAGAATCGCCGTTACGGTTGCAGCGACCCGCCGCCTGGATAATGGACTCCAGAGGGGCCAGCGCACGGTATACCGCGGGAAAGTCTAAATCTACCCCGGCTTCAATACACTGCGTGGACACCAAGCGGCAGGGGAGGCCAGCGTCCAGACGACGGCGAACCTCGTCAAGCACAGTTTGGCGGTGGGCAGGGCAGAGATCGGTGCTTAAAAAGAAAATTTCCTGCTGATTACAGAGCTGTTTCAGAAGGTCATAGAGCATACGCGCGTGGCGGCGAAGGTTGACGATCGCGCAGCAGGATGAGCGGAGGGCAAGCTCATTGGCGATGGTCTCCATAGAGGTGGGCAAATCCACCCGCCATTCGACAGTATAGCGCCGGGTGGCGTCAAACAGGGACTGAGGGTGGGGGACGATTTCCCTCGGTGTCCAGCTAAGTCTTGGACGATATTGAAAAGAGGGCTGAGTGGCGGTGGAAAAAACCACCGTACATCCATAGCAGCGGCAGAGCTCGTCCACAGTTTGCAAGGTGGCGTCCAATAAATGGGCGGGCAGCGATTGTGCTTCGTCCAGCACAATGACACTGTCTGCGATCTGGTGGAGCCGGCGGCAATCGGTGGGACGTGAGGAAAAGAGCGGCTCGAAAAATCCCACTGTGGTGGTGACAATGCAGGGGGCAGACCATCGCTCTGCCAGCAGGCGCGCTTGTTCGTTCAGGACTGCGGCACTGTGACTCTCCAGAAGCTCTGGCACAGCCTGTCGGTAATCCCAGGTATTTTGCTCGGCTAGGGCCAGGAAGGGAAGAATGAGAATAATGCGCCGCTTATGGAAGTGCTGGGCATGTTTGGCGGCAAAGGCGAACAGACTTAACGTCTTGCCGAGACCTGTAGGGGCCGTCAGAGTAAAAAGGCCGGGGGGCAGGTCTGCGGCGCAAAGGCAGTCCTCGAAAAGCTGATCTCGCAGGGCATTCAGGGGAGTGGCCGCACGGGAAGTGCGCCGTTTCTCTTCACGTAGGGCAAGCAGCCGTTTCAGCGCGTCTGCGGGGTCGAGCGGGGGACCGGTATGTACGTTGATATAGTCCGGCTCAAAGTGGGAAGCGGAGGCGCTGTAATCGGCATCCACCAGGGCGGAAAAGAGAAAGCGAGCACAGAGCATGTAAGAGAGATCAACGTCTTGCCCACCCTGCCAAGGAGGAAGCGTGGGGCGTGCCTGGGACAGCTGAACCTCCCCGCGAAGCAGGGTAAACGCGGTACTTAGGGCATTGGGGCCAAAGATGGAAAATTCGTTCCGATTTTCATCCCAGGGATCGCCGCTTCCCTCGGACAGCCGCCGCAGCTCTTGCAAAATAGCATTGCTGAGTTGACTGTGGTGCGCCGCGATCACAACAGCCAACAGACGACCGACATCTCGGTCTCCGTAGCGCGCCAATGCCACGGCTGCGCCGGGAGCGGCATGGTTTACATGTTCACGCTGATGGCGCAGTACGGCGGCGAAGAGGTCAGAGTACTTGCCCAGATCGTGGAGGGTGCCCAGCGCCGCTCCAGCGTCCTGCGCGCCGACAGGTGAGAGAAATTCGGCACAGAGGGCAGAGGTCAGCGTGAGATGGTGGCATACAGTCTCATAGTCACCGGCAGCGTTTGGGGAACGAGCGTAATAGGCGATGGTCATAAAAACCTCCTTTTTGAAATATATAATATAAAAATTTGTACAAATTAGTAATATATTAACATATTAGCGCGAAAAAAGAAACTGTCAAGCAAACAGCAGAAAAGAATAAGGGGCTATTGCAAAAACAACGGTTTTGCCACATCTCCATTGCCCATCAGTCGAGAGGGTACAGCCACACCATGGGAAACCCTGTCTCCAACCTAGACTTGTTTACCCCAAGACCCCAGGGAGAGGAAATGCTAGAGGAAGAAACCGGGCAGAGGGGTCAACTCTTTCTGCCCGGCTATTTGTGCATTCTCGCCCTTTACGTACGGGGTAAAGGGTATGCAGGGATATCCAGATTTTTCCTTTGCAAAGGGGAGACCTGCCATGCGGGTTGACACTCGACCCGACACAAGAGCGATGTGCCCATTGACCACCTGCTATAAGGCAACTTGCCATTCTGACAAAAACGATAAAATTTGCAGGATAATTTCGTGAAGAACATAGCACTATGACGACAATGCGTTAGATGCTATAGTACCATTAGAAAGCCTATTAGCATAGGCCAAAATTTATGGAGGTGTGGTATGGAACTTCTCAGTAAGGCACTTAACTGGTATTCGGCGTTACCCGCGGCGGTCATGATTATGATCGGCATTTTCCTGGTAGGTCTCATTCTCGCAAGACTCAAGGTTATGGAGGCCTTCAAGTCCTCCATCTATGTGGCGGCCGGCATCATCGGTCTAAATACCATGGTAGGCATGTTCGCCGGAACGGTGATCCCTGTTCTGATACAGGTCATTCAGTCCACCGGCCTGAAGCTGAACGTTGTGGACATGGGCGTCGGCTCGGCACAATCTTTCGTCATCTTCCCCCTACATTTCTACGCAATTCTGTTGGCGGTTGGTCTAGCCGTAAACCTCATCATGATTTTCCTCAAGGTAACCGACACCTTTGACGTGGACATCTTTAATTACTATGTCTGGGCTCTCTCCTCGGCTTATGTCTATACCATCACCAAAAGTGTGCCTCTGGCGATTCTTGCCTTTGTCATCACCGAGATCGTCGTCCTGAAGCTGGCCGATATTACCGCCCCCGCCATTGCCAGGGAGTATGGCCTGGACGGCATTTCCGTTCCCCACGGGAACGCCGTGGTTTTTGCCCCGGTGGGTATGCTGGTCAACTGGCTCATTGAGAAAATCCCTGTCCTAGCCAAGATTGACTGGAGCCCTGAAGTGATTGAAGCACGCTTCGGCGGCCTGGTTCAGCCCTCTACCCTTGGCTTTGTCATGGGCGTTGTCCTGGGTGCTGTGGGCAAGAAGGGCGTAGGCGAGTGCATTCTGATTGGCCTGACCATCTCCGCATTCATGATTCTCTTTCCCAAGGTGCTCAATGTCCTCATTGAGGGCATTACCCCCGTGGCCGACGGCATGAAGGAATTTGCCGAAAAGAAGCTCAACCGCAAGCTCTACATCGGCCTGGACGCCGCCGTTCTCGTCGGTATGCCTGACGTAATGGCCACCGGCATCCTGCTAGTTCCTGTGATTTTACTTCTGGCCTTCATCCTCCCCGGAAACCGCGTCCTCCCCATGGCCGATCTTGCCATCGCTGCTCCTTTCCTCATCTCCTGCTGCATGCCTTTCTGCAAAAAGAATATCTTCAGGGGCTTTATTTGCGGTATCATTGTCTTTACCATCACGCTCTATATCTGCACCAACACAGCCGAGCTCTATACCGCGGCCGCGGCCCTTAACGGTACGCCCTTTGAGGGAGTCTCCACCTCCGTCGGCATCGCCTCCACCCCTGTGAGCTGGATCATCGCCAAGGTCTTCGGTCTGTTCGCGAAATAAATTAGGGGGAAATCAAAATGGAAAAGAAGAAAATCCTTGTGGCCTGCGGCACGGGCGGTGTTACCTCTAAGAATATCGCCATGAAGATTGAAAAGTTCCTTAAGACAAAGGGCCTAGCCTGCACCATTGACACCTGTAAAGTAGTGGAGGTGCGCTCCAAGGCGGCCTCCCTCAAGCCGGACCTCATTGCCTCCAGTACCCAACTGCCTGATGTGGATGTCCCAAAGGTGACGGCTACCGCTCTCTTGACGGGTATTGGCGTGGACAAGGTCCTGAATGAAATTTATGCGATTTTAACGAGATAAGGAGGTGGCCTCTTTGCATCCTAAACGTGATAAGCGGCTATGGTATGGGTCCTATGGCGGCTGCTTCATTGCCGATGCCTTTTCACTTGCTTGTGACCAGTACTACGAGCAATACTGCGCAGCCACTATAACTGAGGCCTTTGCGGAGGAGTACGCGGCCCTCAAGACTGCGTTTGCCAGCGATTTATTCCGGGTAGTCAAATCGGGCGTTGAGGGCCTGACCCTCTGCTATGCCGGGGAGAATGTCTATTCCATCCTGGGAACTGCACTTCTGGCGAAGCATCTGGGGAAGAAAAAGGCCCTGTGCGGCGCACGCTATGCCGATGAAGCCCTTCTGTGCGCCCGGATCTGCAAGCATCTGGGCGTTTCGCTGAAACTCTTCCTGTCGGCCGATATCGCGCAAATCTCCACTTTAGTCACCCGCCTGACGGCGTTGGGGGCCGAGGTGGATACCCAGACCTGCCGGGAACTGTTTAATCTCCCGGAAATGTATGCCTTCCAGGCCTGGATTGCCGCGGCTGAGGGGCAGCAGCTCATCAACTGCCGCAGCAATGTAGGGGCCTGGCCCCAGACCAATATCGCCGGCGATTTCTCCCTGGAATACGGCGAAAAGCTGCTGGCGGCGGCAGGAAAGGGATATGGTCGCATTGTGGTTCCCGGTGTCAGCGGGTCTTTGGCCCTGTCGGTATTTACGGCAGCCGAGGAGTTAAGCGCCGAACTTGTCTGTGTGGAGTGTGACACCGAGCGAGACCTTGCGGAGGAACTGGACAGCTATTGCGGGACCTTTACGAAGGTCATGCGCAACCGCTGCTCGGACCGGGTGCTGGCCCCAGCTCTCTGCCATTTGGCCGACCTGGGCCGGGTGACCAGGGTGGACATGCCGCAAACATGCAGCATGTCCGGGCCCCAGCCTGAAGGGGCAATGGGGCCGCTCTCCCTTCAGAGCCTAGCCGCGCTGGATTACTGTGCGGCTAAAGAAGACAATGTGGAGACCCTGTGCGTTTTGCGTGGAATCCGCTGGGGTACCGTGCTGTGAGGGGGCGCATTGAAAGGGCTATCAAGCAAGCCCAAGAGGAGGGGCGAGTGGCCTTCATCGGTCTCGTTCCCATCGACCCACAGGACATGGCGACCACTCGAAAAACAGCTGATATGCTAATTGCTTCAGGGGTGGATATCGTTATGATCCACATCCCAAACCGCTTCCCCTGGATGGAGGGGGCCGTGCTGCAAACCGCCGCTCGGTTTGTCTGGCATGCCGGAATCACCCGGGAGGAAATATTCGCCTTCATAAAGGAGCTGCGGTCGGCCTACCCCGAGATACCCTTGGTGGACATGACCCTCTACGACACGGCTGTAACTATGGGCGAGAAACGCTTCTTCGCATTGAGCGAGGAGGCCGACGTGGACGGGTTTGATCTTCCCAATTGTTCTCTGCTCCGGGCGGAGCATGGACAGAATTTCTACACCCTATGCCTGGCCAGCGGCATGCACTTGATTCTCGCCATCTCCTACGAGCTGGCTATGGCTCCTGAGGCTACCGAGGAGTACGCGAGACTCTGCCAAATGGTCCGCATGGCCCGGGGCTTTGTCTTCGTCATGAACGCTCCGGGCGGGCAATCGGGCTCGGCGGTCAAGCTGAGTGACGAGGAGCTGCGCGCCGCCGTGCAGAGAGTGAAGGCCGTGATGGCCCGGGAGGGAAACCCCTGCTACGTGGCTATTGTCTGCGGCATTTCCGGGCAGGAGGACGTGGAGCGGGTCAAGCGTTCGGGTGCCGAGAGCTTTATGATTGGCAGTGCCTACATCAAGGATTTACAGGACGGAAAGCCCGTGGAGGATGTGGCCGCCTACATCCGGAGCGTTCGCGCCATGTGCTGCTATGAGGCGAGGTGATGCATATGGCTACCGTTGAGGAGAACTTTTTCGCCTACGAGGCGGCGGGCCAGGGGGCGGTCATCGTAGAGATACCGTTGATATCTCCCATTCCTGCCACCCAACTGGAGACGGCGGAGTTGCTGGTCCGCGCCGGTATAGACGTAATTCAAATTCCCATTCCCGTCCGTTTCCCCTGGATGTACGGCAGGCGAATCCTGGAGATTCAGAAGGGAGCCATGGAAAACGGCACCTGGTATCGGCAGTCCTTCCAGGTCTTCGAGGCCTTGCGGCAGCGATACCCCGATCAAGAGCTGATGCCTGTGGGCTTCTATGGCGGCCTCCAGCGCATGGGGCAGGAGAACTACATCCGCGAACTGGCCCGGCTGGGAGTGCGGCTGTCCGACGTGCCCGACTACCCCCTGGTCCACGACAAGGACCCCCGGGGTCTGGTGGCCCAGCTGCGTGGGGCGGGGATTGATTACGTCACGCTAATCAACGACGAGCTGGCCCTGCAGCCTGGGGGCAGCCCCGGCTATGCGCTGCTGGAACAGACGGTGGCTCTTTCGGGCGGCTTGTCCTTCCTCCTGGCGGCGGCGGGCGGCAAAACAGGGGAGAAGAGCAGTTTTGACTACGATGCTCTGGGCCGTGCAAAGGAGCGTATTGTGGCCGTGCAGGCGAAGGTGGGCAGGCGCTGTCCCATCGTGGCCGTCTGCGGCATCTCCACGCCCGAGCAGGTACGAATTCTTGTCAAGGAATTGGGCCTGCACGTCATGTTCGGCAGTGCCCTCTTTACCAGAGTGATCAACGGCGACAGTGGAGATCAGATTTATCGGTTCCTGTCGGAAATGAAATCTGCAGCAAGTTAGAAGGAACTTTATGAAAGAGCAAATTAAAATCAGCGCAGCGTGTATTGATGTCGCTGTGACCGAGCTGGATCGGGAGCAGGTTCTTACCCGCCTTACCAGCCTATTAGAGCGGCAGGGCTTCGTCCACAAGGACTACGCCGAAAAAATTTTGGAGCGGGAACGGAGCTACCCCACGGGGTTACTCTTTCCCCACATCGCTATCGCGCTGCCCCATGGAGACCCGTCTGCCGTGAAGGAGTCGGCCATCGCAATTGGCCGGTGCGTGAACAAACCCTTGTTCAACTCTATGGAGGACCCCGGGCAGAGCATCGGCGTGGACCTGGTGGTTCTGTTGGCCGTCCGGGATCCCGAGGGGCATTTGGCTGTCCTGAACAACCTAGTGGACATGTTCACGGTAGAGGAGAACTGCGCCGCCATTCTGGCTTGTACCAGCCCGGAGGAACTGGCGGCTATTTTCCGGCGCTGCCTGTACAAAATTAATGTTGAGGTGAATAAGAATGAATAGAATGGAGGCAACCTTCCGCGCAAAGCGCACTAAGGGCGAAAAGATTCTGGTCTCTTACTTCCCCCTCTGTGACACTGCCATGGGTGATCAGGTGGCATGGGCCAAGAAGTATTTCCGCAACGGGACTACCGTGCTGGAGATGGGCCTGCCCTGCGAGGACCCCTGCCTGGACGGAGCCGTAGTCCGCGCCTCTATGGAGCGGGCCCTGAAGGAGCATACCATGGACGATGCCTTTGCTGTCATTGCCAGGCTCCGGGAGGCCTGCCCGGATAACATTCTACAGATTATGTGCTACTTTGAAATTGTGGACAAGATGGGCTCGAAGGCCTTCGCCAAGCGGTGCAGCGAAAGCGGAGCCGATGCTGTGCTGTCTCCCAATATCCCGGCTGAGCGTATAGCCGAGCTGGACGAGGCCCTTGGCGAATATGGTATTTTCCACCTGCGCTTTGCCCCCTATCACCTGACCGAGGCGGTGATGGCCGACCTGGAGCAAAACGCCAAAGGCTACATCTTCCTCCAAGCGGTAGACGGCGCTACGGGTGCCCAGGTCACCACATCAAAGCAGGTGGGGGTCAACGTGAAGCTGCTCAAGGACCTGGGCATCGAGACCCCCGTCGTAGCGGGATTTGGGATCTCCAATCCGCAGCAAGTCCGCGAGGTGCTGGACATGGGGGCCGATGGCGTTATCGTCGGCAGCGCCATCGTGTCAGCTATCCTGGAGGGGAAGGGCGAGGCATTCATCGCACAGTTAGGTGAAGCAGTGCGGTAACAAAAAGGCAGGGGCCGATATGCTGATTATTACACAGAGATGTATCCGAATATTGATGATCATCTGTCGGGCAGCAGGCCCGGTTACGGTCCGGCAGATTGCCGAGGAACTGAAAATCAGCGAGCGGACCGCTCGATACGACCTGAGCACGCTCAAGGATTGGCTGGGCGAGCGAGAGATTACCCTCCTCGGCGTTCCAAGAAAGGGGATCTCCCTAGGCGAGGCGGATAGGCGCCTCGCCCAGGCCCTCGTCGAGGAGGTCCGGCAGGAGAGCGCTTCTGGCGACCTAATTCAAAGCTCTGAGGAGCGGGTGCAGTCCATTGTCGTGCGGCTGCTCGAGAGAGACACAGACACCACCATCGATGACGCTTCTGAGGCGCAGGGGGTCAGCCGAACCACCATCCTGCGGGACCTGGATAAGGCGGCAGAGTGGTTTGACACTCACAAGGCGACGCTTCGGCGCAGACAGAAGCGGGGCGTCCGTTTGGAAGCTGACGAGCTAAAACGCAGAAGCCTCACTGTAGATTTTATTCTCGAAAACTCCAATGAAAGTTCATTTTTGAGTTATCTTTTCCAGCACGGCGAGTATGATAACATCTCCGTCTATGAGCATAGCGGTTTGGACTATGTCACACGGATATTCCGCTCGGTGGACGCGGCACAGCTTCTGGATACTATTAACGAGGTTCTGTCCCGGCTCGGAATGGAGCTGGAGGACAGCGCCCTTTTGTGGGTGTTTTACTACTTGGCCGTCCTAAAGACCAGGGTGGGGGACGGGCACTACTTAGATGCCCTTCCCGAAAGATACCAGCGCTTCGCCGCCACTGAGGAGTGCGGCATTCTGGCTGACTGTATCGGCCGGTGTGCCGAGGAACAAATACCGGCACAATGTCTTTGCAACGAAGCGGCTTTCCTCACCGCCAAGCTCTTCGCTTCATCCAAGACCGCCGTGGTTCGGGTCCGCCGGGAGACAGGCACCCTGGCCGACCAGGTGGCCCATTACCTTATCGGTGAGGCTGACCGGCGTGCAGGTTACGATTTCAGCCGCGACAAGGAGCTGGGAGAAAGTCTGCGGATGCATCTACAACTCTCCATCACCCGGGCTCAACTGGAGATGCCGGCGAAAAACGCCATGCTGGACGAGATTACCGAGAAATTCCCCCAACTCTTCGACCTCTGCAGCCAAATCGCTGCCGACATCGATCGGAACTTTCATATTCGCTTGGATGTTCATGAGGTAGGCTTCCTGACCCTCCACCTGGCAGCCTCCATCGAGCGGCGTCGGGAAAAGGTGGAGCAAGGTGCCACCCTTAGGGTAGCATTGGTCTGTGGCTACGGCGTGGGTACGGTGGCCTTTCTCATGCGCTCCCTTGAAAAGCAATTTCCCAATATCATCATCGTTGACCGGCTTTCGATTTTTGCCATCAGCAACTATAATTTTTCCAAAATTGACGCTGTGATCTCTACCATCTGTATCCCGATACCGCTCCCCAAACCCGTCATCAAAGTGAAGCCTATCATGACCAAGCTGGATCTGCGGCGGATTGATGCCTTCCTGAGAAGCGGCGTTACCGCAAAGAGCACCGTCCCCGATTTCCGTGTGAGTGAGCTGTTAGGCATTATTCAGGAGAGCTGTATCGTTCAGGATTCAGACAAGCTGGTGGCCGACCTGAGTAAGGCCATGAGCCTCCATCTAGAGCCCGTACTGCCGGCCACGAGCTTCCCGTCCCTGCCCGAGCTACTACAGAAAAAGTACCTGCTGGCTGGCATTGAGGCCTCCGACTGGGAGGACGCGGTAATTAAGGCTGCCCAGCCGCTATTGGAGAACAACTGCTTCACTCAGGTGTATATTGACGACATCTTCCACATGAGGAACGCATACAACCAGTACGCCGTTATTGCCGGCGGGGTCTGCATGCCCCACGCGATGCCTCTGCCGACTTCCAAACTGGCCCTGTCTTTGG
>JBLJBF010000144.1:0-2926 GCA_047637855.1 Pseudoflavonifractor sp.
AATATGGCGGGGCGCCGTCTTTACTTTCCCCGTTCCCCCCATAGGCACAAGAGCGCCCCTCCTTAATAGGATGGATTGGGGCCTTGGGCCCCGGTAGATTCCCGCCGGTTCCTGTCCCGGGCGGGTACGAGGAAACGGAGTTGATGCTATGAACGCGAGTCGTCCAAATAATTTGAGCTATTTGGACCAGATTCGGATGACCGAGGGGGCCGAACCGTGCAGGCGCGCCCTGAACGCCACCCTCAAAAGAGATACCGGGCGGGCGGTCACTCTGCTCAATGACCGACGGCTTACATTCCCCTGCCTATACCTCCTGCGCGAGCCGATCACGCGGCACCGCGTCCAGCGATATTTGAACCCGCGAAACCAGACCGCCCTGCGGCTGACCGAGCAGATCCTCGGCCCCAGGCCCGCTCCGGCCGACAGCCCGGCCCCCGACCGGAAAACGGCGCGGCCCGCCCTCAGGTGGATGCTGGAGACCGGCGCCGCCGAGGAGATCGCCGAGGATGACTATGAGGAAATTTTAGACGTGGCGGTGTCGCTGCTGCTCAACCGGTATGGGGACGGCGAGGTCCTGCCCCTGGCAGTGGAGCTGCTCTTCCAGCGCAACCGGCGCGACAGCCATATCCACGACCTGGTCTGGGCCCTGTTCCGGTTCCACGACCCCCAGGTGCTCAGGCTGATCGCCCAGCGCCTCCCCTCCCCCAACCCCAAGGACGCGGAGCTGGCCGCCGAGCTGCTGAACCTCGACCAGACCGACCTGCCGCCCGCATGCGGCAGCGAGGACTACCTCCGCTGGTTGGAGGAGAATCAGCCCTATCTGTACTTCACGGAGGAGAGCTTTCAGTACGCCAGCAAGCCGGTGTTCTGCGCCGTGGATTTGGCGCGGAAGCACCTGCAAAAGGGCGGCTCCTCAAACGGCGCGGCTCCTGTCCCTCCGAAGGCCGGTAGGGAGGGAGAGCCATGATCCTCATATCGGGCGCACCCCTTCCAGTCGCCGAGCTCAGTGCCGCCTACCCCGAGCACAGCGTGGAGCGGCAGGTCCTGGAGCGGATGAACGAGAGTGAGGGGACCTATCGCTATGATACCCTCCAGCAGCTCAAGTTTGAGCTTGAACTGCGCGGGGAGATCGTCAGCGCGGCAAAGCGTCTCAGCGCCAGCGGCCTTCGCTTCGCCGTCTTCCATAAGGCGGAGTGCAACCCCGACTACTGGGAGCGGACGGACAACGGAGGCTTCCAGCTCAAAAGCGGCGTAAAGCCCAGCGCCGCCATCCGGGACATCTTCACCAACGGCCGGATGTACGCCACCGAGTGTGCCACCGCCATGGTGATCGTATACTACGGGGCCTTGGAGGCCCTCCTCCCGGAGGAGACCTTTAACGCCCTGTTCCCCTCCATCTACCTCATGAACTGGCACAGGCTGGACCCCCTGCTCAGAGAGGTCGGCACACCCGCCACGGTCACCGATATCCTTTTGGGAGACCGCTGCTACTTCAGAAACCCGGAGGTGGACCCCATGGTCCCCGAGCTCCAGGGGGAGAACGTCATCGTCCTGCCCAACGGGCTGTACTACGGGCATGGCGTGGGCATCACCACCGCCGACCGGATCATCCGCATGCTCAACGCCAACCGGATCGAGGGCGCGACCCAGTCGGCCTATTTCATGGAGAACTATGCCGCCCGGCCCAACTTCAAGCGCCTGGCCGCCGCGGCCGGAGTCCCCGCTGCCGCGGCACCGCCCGCCCCCCTGCGCTGGCGGCCCTTCCCCCAGCCCATCTCGGTCTGACGCCCGCTTCCCCCGCCGGGGCCTAGCCATTATGACGCCCCCCGACCAATACAGCCGCTCTGCCGGGTATCCTGTTGGCGGTCCTCACCGCCGGGCGCAAAAAAGAGCGGGGGACGGATGCTCCGTCCCCTGCTCTTTCTCTATGCTTAAGATTCCCTGTTTTTGCGCACCCGGACGATAACCCAGGCGACACCTGCCAGCAGGAGGACGCCGACCACCACGTTGGCAGCCATCAGGCCCTTCTCCCAGGGAGCGGCGGTATAGGTGATGATGGCGCCCGGGACAATGCCGTTCATGGCGTTGGAGTGGGCGACGGTGTAGAGAATGTCGTGAGATGCCTTGCGGAGATTGCTCACCGCCGTGGCGCTGGAGGTGTCCTCCAGCTTCTTCATCGCATCGGTGGAGAGGATGAGGTCGGTCCCCGCGGCGATGCTCTGATCCGGGTACATATGCTCGTAGAGGTCGAAGTCGGTGATGGCAAGGCCCTCAAATCCCCACTCGCCGCGCAGGACGTTGGTCATCAGAGGGGCGGAGCCGCCGGCCCAGGTGGCGCCGATGCGGTTGAAGGAACTCATAACCGCAGTGCAGCCCTTCATGGCGATCTCGCTCATGGTGCCCTTATCGTCCGTGATGGCCTTGATGGTCTGGGTGGCGTTCTTCACGGTGTACTCAAAGGGCTTGAGGTAGATCTCACGCAGAGCCTGCTCGTTGAGCCAGGAGCTGACGCCGTTGTTGACCCGGTTCGTCTCCTGATCGTTGACGGCGAAGTGCTTGATGGTGCAGTACATCCCCTTGCTGGACGCGCCGGAGACGCAGGCCGCGCCCATGATGCCGGAGAGGAGCGGGTCCTCGGAGTAATACTCGAAGTTTCTGCCTGCGAAGGGAGAGCGGTGGATGTTCATGGCGGGGGCATACCAGCCGGTGACCTTGTTGGCAATGCCCTCGTTGCCCACCATCACGCCCATCCGGTAGACCAGGTCGGTGTTATAAGTGGAGGCGATGACCACCTCGGAGGGGTAGGCGGTACTGCTCAGGGCGGTCATATAGGAGCTGATGCCCGCGGGGCCGTCAAAGTCCACGGTGGCGGGTTTGCCGATGGTCTTCAGGTCCACGGTGGCGTACATGCCGTTGAGGATCAGCT
>JBLJBF010000145.1:0-11964 GCA_047637855.1 Pseudoflavonifractor sp.
CGAAGTGAATTCGCCCGGCATCAAGGTTTTGCCTGCGGCAAAACGCTTGTGACGCGCCATCCGGCGCGGCCATGGCCGGCGCGCGGGGCCTCTGTGTATGCTGAAAGCCTTACTTCAGGCTCTCGGCCACAGCAACCGCGACAGCTACAGTCGCGCCGACCATGGGATTGTTGCCCATGCCCAGGAAACCCATCATCTCCACATGGGCGGGCACGGAGGAGCTGCCCGCGAACTGGGCGTCGGAGTGCATCCGGCCCATGGTGTCGGTCATGCCGTAGCTGGCGGGACCGGCGGCCATGTTGTCGGGGTGGAGGGTGCGGCCCGTGCCGCCGCCCGAGGCCACGGAGAAGTAGCGCTTGCCCTGCTCCACGCACTCCTTCTTATAGGTGCCCGCCACCGGGTGCTGGAACCGGGTGGGGTTGGTGGAGTTGCCGGTGATGGACACATCCACGTGCTCCAGGTGCATGATGGCCACGCCTTCGCGCACATCGTCGCAGCCGTAGCAGCGCACGTTCGCCCGCTCGCCGGAGGAGTAGGCCTTCTCGCGGACGACCGCGACCTCGCCCGTGCCGTAGTCAAACTGGGTTTGGACATAAGTAAAGCCGTTGATGCGGGAGATGATGAGGGCGGCGTCCTTACCCAGGCCGTTGAGAATGACCTGGAGGGGGGTCTTGCGGGCCTTGTTGGCGTTGCGGACAATGCCGATGGCGCCCTCGGCGGCGGCAAAGCTCTCGTGCCCGGCCAGGAAGGCAAAGCAGCGGGTCTCGTCCCGCAGAAGCATCGCGCCCAGATTGCCGTGGCCGATGCCGACCTTGCGGTCCTCGGCCACCGAGCCGTCAATGCAGAAACACTGGAGGCCGATGCCGATGGCCTCGGCCGCCTCGGCGGCGGTCTTCACATTTTTCTTGACGGCGATGGCCGCACCCACGCAGTAGGCCCAGGCGGCGTTCTCAAAGGCGATGGGCTGGATGCCCTTCACGGTCTCGTAGGGGTCAAAGCCCCTCTCGATGCAGATCTCGCGGCACTCCTCCACGCTCTTGATGCCGTACTGAGCGAGGACGGCGCTGATCTTTTCAATTCTTCTCTCGTAGCTTTCAAACAGAGCCATGTTCTTCGTCCTCCCTCTCTTATTCGTGGCGGGGGTCAATGTGCTTGACGCCCTCTTCGTTAAACCGGCCGTAGCTGCCCATGGCTTTCTTCACGGCCTCGTTGGCGTCCGTGCCCTTCTTCAGGGCGTCGGTAAACTTGCCCAGGTTCAGGAACTCGTAGCCCACAATCTCGTTGTCGCCATCCAGGGCAATGCGGGTGACATAGCCCTCCGCCATCTCCAGGTAACGGGGCCCCTTGGCCCTGGTGCCGAACATGGTGCCCACCTGGCTGCGCAGGCCCTTGCCCAGGTCCTCCAGAGAGGCACCGATGGGAAGCCCGCCTTCGGAAAAGGCGGTCTGGGTGCGGCCGTAGACGATCTGGAGGAAGAGCTCCCGCATGGCGACGTTAATGGCGTCGCACACCAGGTCGGTGTTCAGGGCCTCCAGAATGGTCTTGCCGGGGAGGATCTCGGCGGCCATAGCGGCCGAGTGGGTCATACCCGAGCAGCCCAAGGTCTCCACCAGCGCCTCCTCGATGACGCCGTCCTTCACATTGAGGGTCAGCTTGCACGCGCCCTGCTGGGGGGCGCACCAACCCACGCCGTGGGTGAGACCGCTGATGTCCGTTACCTCGCGGGCCTGGACCCAGCGGCCCTCCTCGGGGATGGGGGCGGGGCCGTGACCGGGCCCCTTGGCGATGGGGCACATGTGCTGTACTTCAGTCGAGTAAATCACGAAAAGACCTCCTTATTTCGATGGGCATTCGCGTGTCCATGGTCATACGTGTTTCACGCGCCATGCAGGGCATGGCGCGTGAAACACGTATGACGCAAATCAACAGTATGTATGATAGTGGATTGTGAACCTTTTGTCAATCATGGAAATGGACAAAAATGACACGCATCTGCGGCTGTCTTATGGGATGTTTACGTGGACACGGCAGGTGAGGGTCTGGCCGTCCACGGCGGCGGTGATCGTGGTGCTCCCCTTGGAGACGGCAGTGACCTTGCCGGCGGCATCTATGGTGGCGATGGAGGCGTCCTTGATGCTCCAGGTGGGGGTGCCCACGGCGTTCTTCACCTTCAGGGTCCAGCTGTCCCCCTTGCCGGTGAGCGTAAACTCATCCTTGCTGGCCACGTTGAAGGACAGCGCACCGCCGGACGAGGGGCTGGGAGAGGCCGAGGCCGAAGGGGCGGCTGAAGGAGAGGGGGCGGGCTGGGCGGAGCCCGAGCTGACGGTGCTGCGCACCATGCACTGCTGCTCGTAGCCCCCGGCCATGGTCGCGGTGATGGTGGCGACCCCCTTGGACAGGCCGACCACCTTGCCCGACGCGTCTACCGAGACCACCTGGGGCTTACTGCTGCTCCAGGTGACGGTCCCTTTGCTCCCGTTGGGGGAGAAAGCCACCACGAACTTGAAGTCGGGGTATTGGTCGCTTAGGGTGAAGTCCTGCTTGCGCGCACCCGCGCGGTCGGTGAGGGTAAAGGCAGTGGCCGTCTGGCCCGAAGGGATGGCCGAGCCGGTAGGCTCCGCAGACGGGCTGACGGCAGGCGGCGCGCTGGTCTCGGCGGGGGAAGGGGAGGGCTCCGCGGTGGATGTGCCGCTGGGCGCGGGGCTGAGGGAGTGGGTGGGCGGGGTGCTGGAGGACGGGGGAATGGGCGGGTTCTTGTCCAGAATGGAGCTTACCAGGAGGACTACGATGTAGATGGCCGACGCGACCAAGGCCACCGAGAGAATGCCGACAATGATCTGCCCGACCGAGGGGCCGCGCCGCCGGTAACCGCCGCCGCGCTCGTTGGTGACAAGGCGCCTGCCCCCGTCTCCCCGGGGGGGCGGGCTGTCATCGTCGTCGTCATCGTAAACGTCATCGTCATACTCGTCGTCGGGCTCGTACTCGTCGCGGGCGCGGCGGCGGGAGGAGACGGGCGCGGGCTCCTCCTCCCCGGTCTGACGGGCGCGGCGGACGGGGACCTCGTCATACTCCTCCTCGGCCCGGGGGCGGCGAAAGATGCGGGTGGGCTCGTCGTCATACTCCTCCGCCCTGCGGCGGGAGGGTTTCCCGTCGCAAAAGGGACAGCGCTTATAGGTCACGGCGTAGTGCTCGCCGCAGGACTCACATTGGACGGTCTCGCTCCGTGCGCCGGTGGGCCGCTTGGCTGGCATAGAAACTCCCCCTTTGATCATATTTTAGCTCACCCTGAATTTTACACGTCCCAGCGAAACTCGTCAACCATCCCGCGCGATTTATAAATTATTATTAAGAAAGAGGCCGCCTCGCGTCGGAGTTTCATGGAATTTTAAGGATACCCGTCTTGCTTCTGCCCGAGGCTTTGGGTATAATGAAAAAAACGGGGACATAAAGAGGGAGTTGACGGATTTGAGGGGTTCCATGACCGCAGCCGCGGTCCATAAGCAGTATAACGACGGCGTGACCGCCTTCCGGCGGCAGATCGGGGACGTGCAGCTGAAGGCCCGCTTCGGCCAGGAGGTGGACGGCTTTATGCGCTCCTGCGCCCTGGGCGTGTGGGGGCGCGACGGGGAGCCGGTCTCCCCCCGTCACGTGGAGTACTATAACGCCATCTACACCAATGGGAACGCCGTACCCGCCATCCTCTTCTGGGAGCTGAGCAACGCCGTGGCCGAATACCCCGGCTTTCAGCCCCCGGCGTTCTTTGCCCGGATGAGGGCCTGCGACAAGGTATCGGGCGGCTATCTCTCCCGCCGCTTTGCAGACCTGATGACGTTGATGCTCCTTCTCTTCGCCGCCGTGGACGATGTGGTGAGCGAGGAGGAGGCCGGGTTTGTGAACCATGCGGCCGACGCCATGGGCGCCCTCTGCGCCAGGGACGGACTCAAGGGGGAGAAGGCCCCCCTGGATGTGGAGGACTTCGTCACCAAGCGCCCCCAAAAACCGGCGGAGCATACCGACAAGCCCGCCGTGGCGGCCCAGGGCGAGGGGAAGACCGCCGAAGAGACCAAGGCCAAGGAGGAGACGGCGCCCGCCCCCAGCCTGGAGGAGCTGCTGGCCGAGCTGGACGGGCTGTGCGGCCTCGAGAAGGTGAAGAAGGACGTGAAGAGCCTTATCAACCTGGTGAAGGTCCGGGGCCTTCGGCAGGAGGCGGGGCTGCCTGTGCCCCCCATGAGCCTGCACCTGGTCTTTATGGGCAATCCCGGCACGGGCAAGACCACCGTGGCCCGGCTGCTGGCAAAGATTTACCACGCCATCGGCGTGCTGAGCAAGGGGCAGCTGGTGGAGGTGGACCGGTCGGGTCTGGTGGCCGGTTTCGTGGGCCAGACCGCGATTAAGACCAACGAGGTCATCCAGAAGGCCCTGGGCGGAGTCCTCTTCATCGACGAGGCCTATGCCCTTGCCAACCAGGACTCCCCCAACGACTTCGGCAAGGAGGCTGTCGAGGCCCTCCTCAAGGGCATGGAGGACAACCGGGCCGACCTCATTGTCATCGTGGCGGGGTATACCGCGCTGATGGGCAATTTTATCAACTCAAACCCGGGCCTGGAGAGCCGGTTCAACAAATACTTCTACTTTGAGGACTACAACGGCGCGCAGCTCATGGAGATATTCAAATCCATGTGCCAGAAGAACGGCTATACCCTGGACGAGGAGACCCGGCGGTATGCCGCCGAGGGCCTTCAGACCCTCTACGACGAGCGGGATGAGAACTTCGGCAACGCCCGGGATGTGCGCAATATCTTTGAGCGGGCGGTCTCCCGCCAGTCCGACCGGGTGGCTGACATGGAGGCCCCCGGGAAGGAGGACCTGATGGCCATCACCCGGGCCGACCTGCAGGAGGGCGGCCCGGCGACTGAACCGGCGGCCGAACCGGCGCTGCCGGAAGCGGCGGAGGAGAACTGAGTTTTCCCGCTGGCCATGGCGGCCGCAGCCGCATTTGCGGTGCAGGAAAGCGCAAAAAAGGAACCAACACAGTTGGTTCCTTTTTTTGTGAGCTGGGGGGATACCGCTATCCGCCCATCTGGAACATATTGCCGCTGCCGCCGGCGAGGCCGTCCTTGTCCAGCATCCGCTCCAGCACCTCCACGTCGGTGGTGATGTCCATGGCGTCGTCCTGAAAGAGCTTGTCGAGCTGCTTTTCAAAGCCCTCTACCACCTTATCCATCATGCCCTCGATGCGCTGCTTGGCCGAGCGGATGTTCTCGCCCTCGATGCCCTGCGCCTCCATCTGGGCGTAGGCCCGGAGGATCTTCAGGGTGGTGGGCAGATAGTAGCTCAAAAAGCTGTGGAGCTGGGACGCGCGGCCGGGGTTTTTGCGCTGATAGTCCAGGATCTTGGCGGTAATCTCCCGGATGCGGTCGATCTTGCGGCTCATCTCCTCGTCGGCGATGTCGTCATTGATCTGCTGGATCTCCAGGAGGAAGGTGCCGTTGTCCACGGCGGCGTCCACGGGTGTCTCCTCCTCCTCCGGGGGAAGATCCTCCTGCAGGCCCTCGTCGGTGAGGATGAGCCGCCCGGTGGCCATGTCGAGATAGCCGGTGGGGATGTACCCCTCGTCCAGCATGTCCTGCAGGTCGTCGCAGGCGGTCTGGTAGCTTACGGGCATAGCCTGGGCCAGACTGGTGATGGCGATGCTGCTGCGCTTTCCAATAAGGGCCAGATACTTGCGAAATCGCTTGGCTTTCTTATTGCGCTGGGCGCCCGTGAAGAGCAGCACCAGACCCAGAGACAGAAAACCCAGGATGGGGGTGCTCATGGCGAGGGCCGCTAAAAAACCATCCTCCACCAGTACCATCGGGATGCTGCTGATCGCCGCGAAACCGAAAATACCGGTGAGTATGCCGCCCCAGACCGTCATGGCCTTGCCGTTCCTCGGGTCTATCCCCTTGCGGGGCCGGCCTTGGGTGGGTACGCCCTGCATACCGGGCGCGGTCTGGCTTCCGCTGCGCCAGCCCGCCTGGGTCCTGGCCTGGGACTGGTAGCGGTACTCGTACTGGTAGTTGTAGCGGGTCCCGCCTTCCTGGCCGGAGGCCGAGCTCTTTGACCCGGAAGCCGCGCTCTGCCCGCGGGGAGCCTCAGCCTGTCCGGGGGCCTGATAGGTCTGGTCCTGCCGGATGTCGTAGGGGTGCTGGGACCGGCGGCCATGCCTGCCCGGGTGGGAGAAAAGGCTGCCCTTGCCCAATTTGCGCAGCAGGAGAAAGGCGCCCACCGGCCAGAAAAAGACCAGGGCAGCCACCACGATGAGCCAGGAAATCAGTTCGTCGTTGCCGCCGCTGCCCTGACCGCGGCCGGAATCGTATTTATAATCATACGCCATGCGCGCATCCTCCTAAAGAAAAGCGGGCCGCGGTGCGCCGCGTCCGGTTTCGATTCACTCAGACTATATTACCACAGGATATGAAAAAAGAGATTGATTTTTCCTTTAAAAAAATTAAAATTTACTGACGAAATACCAAAGGGGAGGGTTTGGCCGCCGCTGGGTGGATAGAATTATGATACAACGAAAGCGCCCGGGTGTAAAGGGGTATAGCGGCTTTCCCTTTATGTAACCATTCTGTAATTGCTTTTTCCAGGGAAACCCCATATAATGTATCTCAAATCACGTAATTTTCCATATATCTGGAGTTGATAACATGGGCGACATGGAACATAGAGAGGGTAAGCGCGTCCAGCCCGCCAAGGGGCTGCCGCTGGGGGTAAAGATCGGGATCATCGCCGTCGCGGCCGTGCTGGCGCTGGCGGTGGGCGGATATGTAGGTCTGTGCGCTTACGTCAGTGGAGGCGGGACGATATTGCCAAACACCACCGCCGCGGGGATCGCGCTGGGCGGCCTGACCGAGGCCCAGGCTGAGGAAAAGTTGGACAAAGAGACCGCCTCGCTTCTGGCGGGGCAGAGCGTCTCCATCGCCTACCCCGGCGGCACCGCCAACGTGGTAGGCTCCGGCGTGGAAATTGACGCCGACGCGGTGGCCCGCGCCGCCTTTCGCCACGGCCGCGGCAGCGGCTTTCTGGGCGGCGGCGCGGCCTATCTGAACGCCTTTTTCCGGGGCGTGGAGATCCCCGCTGCCATCCGCTTTTCCGAGGGCGGAGAGCGGGACGTGGACGAGCTGCTGGCCAACATAGAGGACCACCTGACCCAAAAGGTAGAGCAGACCACCTATAAGGTGGAGGAGAACACCCTGGTTTTGATCAAGGGCGTGTCCGGCATGAGCGTGGACGCCGGGACCATCAAGGCAAGTCTGCTGGAGAGCTTTTACACCTGGAGCCAGAAGGGGAGGCCCGTCACGGTGGAGCCCAAGATCACGGCCCCCGACGCACCCGATTTCGACGCCATCTACCGACAAATCTATACCGAACGGGCCGACGCCTACTTCGACAAGACCGCCAAGCAGGTGGTCCCCTCGGTCACCGGCGTGCGGTTCGACGTCGCCGCTGCCAAAGCCCTGCTGGAGCGGACGAACGAGGGCGCGGTGTGCTCGGTGCCGCTGATCAAGGAAGAGCCCGCAATGACCACCGAGAGGCTGACGGACAACCTCTTTAAGGACGTGCTGGCCAAAACCACCACGAAGGCGGCCGGCCCATCCAGCCGCTGGGAGAATATCCGCACGGCGGCCAATTCCGTCAACGGCACCATCCTTCTGCCCGGCGAGGTGTTCTCCTATACCGCCCTCGCCGGCCCCTATACTGCCGAGAAATACGGCAAGGCGGGGGCCTATGTCAACGGCAAGACGGTGGACACCACCGCGGGCGGCATCTGCCAGGTTTCGTCTACCCTCTACTGGGCTACGCTGGTGGCCAATCTGGAGACGGTGGAGCGCTCTCAGCACCGCTACAACACGGGCTATCTGCCCATCGTGGGCACCGATGCCACGGTGTACGGCGACTCCCCCGATTTTAAGTTTAAAAATGATACCGTGTACCCGATTCAGATTGAGTGCTATCTGGACAGCAGCCATTACTTCCACGTCACCATCAAGGGCACCAGCAACGGCATCCACGGCGAGCCTTTCAATAAGCTGATCTCCACCGAGGTTGCCCAGGAGCTCTACGAGGCCAACGCTGAAAAGGTGCCCCAGGGCGCGGCCCCCGTGCGGGACCCGGAGCGCACCCCCTATACCGGCCAGACCGTAGAGGTCTATCTCCGCCTGGTGGACGAGAGCGGCAACACCGTGGAGACCAAGTTCCTCCATAAGGACAGATACCGCGCCCGGGACGGGGTGTTCTTCTATAATCCGGCCGACGCGGCCCTCTGGGGCATCGACCCCACCACCGGCCTTAAGACCCTGACGCCGGTGACCCCCAGCCCCAGCCCCAGCCAGACTCCCGAGATCCCTGTGACCAATCCGAGCCCTGCGCCCACGCCCAGTACCGACCCGGAGCCCAGTACCGACCCGGAGCCCAGCACCGACCCCACGCCCAGCACCGACCCGGCGGATAACCCGCCCATGGGGATTCCCACCGACTAGGATAAGCACCCCCCGCCGGCCCACGAATCACAGCACAGCCCCCGGCTTTAAGCCGGGGGCTGTTTTTTTGTCTTGGTTTGTGGTAAGATAACGCAAAGACGCGAAAGGATGGCGGCGATATGTTTCAGGGCTTTAGCGAGGAGACCGTCGATTTTATGTGGGGCATCCGGTTCAACAACGAAAAAACCTGGTTCGAGGCCCACAAGGAGGTCTACCTGCGCACGCTGTACGAGCCGATGAAGGCCCTCTCCCGCCAGGTGTACGAGAATGTGATGGAGGAACACAAGGACCTGGACCTCGTACCCAAGGTGTCCCGCATCTATCGGGACGCCCGGCGGCTCCACGGCCGCGGGCCGTATAAAGATCATCTCTGGTGCTCTATGGAGCAGCCCTCCGACGAGTGGACCTCCCGCCCGACCTTCTGGTTCGAGCTGGAGCCCGAGGGCTACACCTGGGGCATGGGCTACTATATGGCCAGGGCCGTTACCATGGCCAAGTTCCGCGCGCGGCTAAGCAGCGACCCCAAGCCCTTTGAGCAGTTGGTCCGGGCCTTTAACCGGCAGGGCGTCTTCTCCTTGGAGGGGGAGGACTACAAGAAGGCCAAGGGGGAGAGCACGGAGCTGCTGCGGCCCTGGTACAACAAAAAAAACCTGACGCTTATCGGCCGGGGCCAGCCCGGCGAGACCTTTTCTCCCGCTTTCGCGGACAAGCTGGCCGAGGGGTACAAAGCGCTCATGCCCTTCTACCGCTGCTTCCTTGCCCTGGAGGGGGATCGGGACCCCAGAGAGGAATCGACGCTCTAACAAAAATTACATGACGACGATGTGCCCTGCCTGCGCAAACTACCCGCAGAAGACGGAAGGCCGGCGCCTGCCCGTAAGGCAGCGGCCATCGGGCATTTAAATTTTATTTGCGCGGCGGGAAACCAGATATTGACACGCGGATTCGGAGTGATACAATATATAGTGCAACTAACTGGGCGAGCAGCCAAGAGCTGCCGCCCGGTTTGACTGAGAGGGGACGAGAGATATGCCAATTTCAGACAATGCCCGCCAGGTGCTGGAGAAGCGCTACCTGATCCGGGACGAGCAGGGCAGGCCCACCGAGACGGTGGAGGGGCTTTTTCACCGGGTGGCCGACGCCATCGCGGCAGCCGACGCCCTTTTTGACCCCGGGGCCGACGTGGAGGCCCTGTCCCAGAGCTTTTACGATATGATGACCGACCTGGACTTTCTGCCCAACTCCCCCACCCTCATGAATGCGGGGCGGCCCTTGGGCCAGCTCTCGGCCTGCTTTGTCCTGCCTGTGGGCGACTCCATGGAGGAGATCTTCGACACCATTAAGAACGCCGCCCTTATCCACAAGTCGGGCGGCGGCACCGGGTTTTCCTTCTCTCGCCTGCGGCCCAAGGGCAGTACCGTCAACTCCACCGGCGGCGTGGCCTCGGGGCCTATTTCCTTTATGAAGGTCTTTAATGCCGCCACCGAGGCGGTGAAGCAGGGCGGCACCCGCCGGGGGGCCAACATGGGCATACTCCGGGTGGACCACCCCGACATCCTGGAGTTCATCTCCTGCAAAAACAACACCAGCGACCTCACCAACTTCAACATCTCGGTGGGACTTACCGAGGCCTTTATGGGCGCGGTGGACGCGGGGGCCGAGTATGACCTGGTGGACCCCGCCACTGCCAAGGTCACCGGGCGGCTGGACGCGCGGACGGTTTTCGACGCCATCGTCTCCTCCGCCTGGCGGACGGGGGAGCCGGGCATCGTCTTCCTGGACCGGCTGAACCGGGACAACCCCACCCCCCTCCACGGCGAGATCGAGAGCACCAACCCCTGCGGCGAGCAGCCCCTCATGCCCTACGAGGCCTGCAACCTGGGCTCTATCAACCTGGTGAACCATCTGAAGCCGGAGGGGAAAGCCCATGTCCTGGACCGGGACAAGCTGGCCGCCACCGTCCATAAGGCCGTCCACTTCCTCGACAATGTCATCGAGGTCAACAAGTACCCCCTGCCCGAAATCGACGCAGAGACCCGGGCCACCCGAAAGATCGGCCTGGGCGTCATGGGCTTTGCCGATATGCTGCTGCTGATGGGCATCCCCTACGACAGCGACGAGGGCGTGGCCATGGGGCGCGCGGTCATGGAGCTGATTCAGACCGAGGGCCACAGGGCCAGCGAAACCCTGGCCCGGGCCAGGGGGGCCTTTCCTCTCTTTGAGGAGAGCACCTACAAAAACGGCGCGCCCCTGCGCAACGCCACCGTCACCACCGTGGCTCCCACCGGCACACTGTCCATCATCGCCGGGGTCTCCTCCGGGGTGGAGCCGGTCTTCGCCTACGCGTACATCCGCAACGTCATGGACGGCGCGCACCTCATTGAGACCAATCAGATTTTAAAGGACGCTTTGGCCGCCGCCGGGATCTACAGCGAGGCCCTCATGCACCAGATCGTGGAGCAGGGCACCTTGGCCCACATCGACGCCATCCCCGGGGACATGAAACAGGTCTTCGTCTGCGCCCACGACGTGGCGCCCATCTGGCACGTAAAGATGCAGGCGGCCTTCCAGGCCTTTACCGACAACGCCGTGAGCAAGACGGTGAACTTCCCCAACTCCGCCACGAAGGAGGAGGTGGCCCAGGTCTACACGCTGGCCTACGCCCTGGGCTGCAAGGGTACCACCATCTACCGGGACGGCAGCCGGGATGAGCAGGTGCTCAACATTGGCAAGGTCAACGGCAAAGAGAAGCCCGAGGAGAAACCCGTGGACTACGTGGAGGCCGTCCTTGCCGCCGACTGCGACAGCCAGGCCTGTCTCCTGCGTGGCGGCGCCATCAAGCCCCGGCCCCGCCCCGACGTCACCATGGGATACACCGAGAAGGTCCACATCGGCTGCGGAAATCTTTACATCACGGTGAACTACGACGAGAACGGCGTGTGCGAGGTCTTTACGAACACGGGCCGGGCAGGGGGCTGCGCCTCCCAGTCCGAGGCCACCGCACGGCTGGTCTCCATCGCTCTGCGCTCCGGGGTGGACAGCGACGCGCTCATCGCCCAGCTCAAGGGCATCCGCTGCCCCTCCTGCCTGCGGCAGAAGGATGTGCCCGTCACCTCCTGCCCCGACGCCATTGCCAAGGCCATCGAGAAGGTGGTCAAAAAAGCCCAGGACAGCGCGCCCCGGGAGCCGGTGGCCCCCATCGCCCCCCGGCTGGGCCGAATCGACCGGGACCTGACCCCCGCCGAGGCAAAGCTTGCCAAGTTCTGCCCCGAGTGCGGCAGCCCTCTGGAGCATGAGGGGGGCTGCGTCACCTGCCGCAACTGCGGCTACTCCAAGTGCGGGTAATGTCTATAAACAGAAAAAACCGGGGTGTTCACACCCCGGTTCAGCCTGTCGAAAAAGTCTTTTCGACAGGCTGAGGCACTTTTTGAAACACCGT
>JBLJBF010000146.1:0-6144 GCA_047637855.1 Pseudoflavonifractor sp.
CTGGGCGGCAAGGCCCAGTTCGGCGGCCAGCGCTTCGGCGAGATGGAGGTCTGGGCCCTGGAGGCTTACGGCGCGGCCTACACCCTCCAGGAGATCCTCACCGTCAAGTCGGACGACGTGACGGGCCGTGTGCGCACCTACGAGGCCATCGTAAAGGGCCACAACGTGCCCAAGCCCGGCGTGCCCGAGTCCTTCAAGGTGCTGGTGAAGGAGCTTCAGTCCCTGTGCCTCGACATCAAGGTGCTCGACGCCGCAGGTGACGAGATCGAGCTGAAGGACGAGGACGAAGACAACTTCCAGCCCGACCGCATCCGGGACGACGGCTTTGGCGCGGACACCGCCGGCGAGAGCGAGTTTGCCGCCGCGGGCTTCACCCTCAAGGAGGGCAGCGACGACGACGACCTGCTGGCCGAGGACGGCGAGGACGAGTTTGAGGACGAGGGCGACGTAGACGAGCTGGACCTGGATTTGGATTAAGGAAAGGGAGGACGAGAATATATGAGTTACGCTGAGTTTGACGCCATCCGCATCGGTATCGCCTCCCCGGAGCAGATACGCGAGTGGTCCCACGGCGAGGTCAAAAAGCCTGAGACCATTAACTACCGCACCCTCAAGCCCGAGCGGGACGGCCTCTTCTGCGAGAAGATCTTTGGGCCCACCAAGGACTGGGAGTGCCACTGCGGCAAGTATAAGAAGATCCGCTATAAGGGCAAGGTCTGCGACCGCTGCGGCGTGGAGGTCACCCGGGCCAAGGTGCGCCGCGAGCGCATGGGCCACATCGAGCTGGCCGCCCCCGTGAGCCATATCTGGTACTTTAAGGGCATCCCCTCCCGCATGGGCCTGCTCCTCGATATCAGCCCCCGTATTCTGGAGAAGGTGCTCTATTTCGCCAGCTATATCGTCACCGACCCCGGGTTCTCCCCTCTGGCCAAAAACCAGATTCTCTCCGAGAAGGAGTACCGCGATATGCGGGAGAAGTACGAGGACGACTTCGAGGCCGGCATGGGCGCCGAGGCCGTGAAAAAGCTGCTGGACGACATCAACCTGGATGAACTCTCCGAGCAGCTCCGCACCGAGCTGAAGGACGCCGCCGGGCAGAAGAAGGCCCGCATCGTCAAGCGCCTGGAGGTGGTGGACGCGTTCCGCATCTCGGGCAACAAGCCCTCCTGGATGATCATCGACGTGCTGCCCGTCATCCCCCCCGAGCTGCGCCCCATGGTGCAGCTGGACGGCGGCCGGTTTGCCACGTCTGACCTTAACGACCTCTATCGCCGGGTCATCAACCGCAACAACCGCCTCAAGCGCCTCATCCAGCTCAACGCGCCCGACATCATCGTGCGCAACGAGAAGCGGATGCTTCAGGAGGCCGTGGACGCCCTCATCGACAACGGCCGTCGGGGCCGTGCCGTCACCGGGGCCAACAACCGCGCCCTCAAGAGCCTGAGCGACATGCTCAAGGGCAAGCAGGGCCGCTTCCGCCAGAACCTGCTGGGCAAGCGCGTGGACTACTCGGGCCGCAGCGTCATCGTGGTCGGGCCTGAGATGAAGATCTACCAGTGCGGCCTGCCCAAGGAGATGGCCATTGAGCTCTTCCGCCCCTTCGTTATGAAGAAGCTGGTGGAGAACGGTGTGGCCAACAACATCAAGTCGGCCAAGAAGATGGTGGACAAGGGCAAGGCCGAGGTGTGGGACGCTCTGGAGTTCGTCATCAAGGAGCACCCTGTCATGCTCAACCGCGCCCCTACTTTGCACCGGCTGGGCATCCAGGCCTTCGAGCCCGTGCTGGTCGAGGGCCGCGCCATCAAGCTCCACCCCCTGGTGTGTACCGCCTTTAACGCCGACTTCGACGGCGACCAGATGGCCGTTCACGTGCCCCTGTCCGCCGAGGCCCAGACCGAGGCCCGTGTGCTCATGCTCTCGGCCAACAACCTCCTGAGGCCCCAGGACGGCGGCCCCGTCACCGTGCCTACCCAGGACATGGTGCTCGGCTCCTACTACCTCACCTACGAGCGCTACCCCGCCCACGGCGAGGACGTCACGTTCGACGACTGCGCCGCCGTCCGCGCGGCGCTGGCTGACGGCAGCATCACCGAGGACGACTATATCTGGATCAAAAACCCCGACAGCCTGGATGACATTCCCACTTACGCGGGCCTGGCCGCCCAGACCCCCGAGGGTGAGCTGCCCCATGAGACCCTCCACGCCTTCTCCAGCGACAACGAGGCCCGCCTGGCCTATGACGAGGGCGAGCTGGACCTTCACGTGCCCATTCTGGTCCGCCGCAGCCGCGAGGTGAACGGCGAGAGGAAGAGCAGGCTGGTCCGCACCACCGTGGGACGCCTGATTTTCAACGAGGGCATCCCCCAGGACCTGGGCTTCGTGGACCGGGAGAGCCCCGAGACCATGTTCGACCCTGAGATCAACTTCGTCACCGGCAAGAAGCAGCTGGGCAAGATCATCGACAAGTGCATCGTCAAGTACGGCTTTAACCGCTCGGCCGACGTGCTGGACATTATCAAGGCCCGGGGCTATAAGTTCTCCACCCGCGGCGCGCTCACCGTCTCCATCAGCGACATGACGGTGCCGGAGGAGAAGAACGCCCTCATCGCGGCCAGCGAGAAGGAGATCGTCAAGATCGAGCGGCAGTACAAGCGCGGTTTCCTCACCAACGACGAGCGGTACCGCCTGGCCGTCGCCACCTGGGAGAAGACCACCAAGGAAGTGACCGACGCCCTGATGAAGGGCCTGGACCGCTACAACCCCATCTGGATGATGGCCGACTCGGGCGCCCGCGGCTCCTCCGCCCAGATCCGCCAGCTGGCCGGAATGCGCGGCCTGATGGCCGACACCTCGGGCCGTACCATTGAGATCCCCATCAAATCAAACTTCCGTGAGGGCCTGACCGTTCTGGAGTATTTCACCTCCTCCCGAGGTGCCCGGAAGGGCATGGCCGATACCGCCCTGCGTACCGCCGACTCGGGCTACCTGACCCGCCGCCTGGTGGACGTATCCCAGGAGGTCATTATCCGCGATCATGACTGCGGCACCCACGACGGCATCTGGGTCTCCGAAATCGTGGAGAACGGCCAGGTCATCGAGACCTTTGGCGAGCGGCTGAAGGGCCGTTACCCCGTGAAGGACATTCTGGACCCCGCCACCGGGGCGGTGCTCTTCCGCCATGAGAACATGCTCACGGCGGAGGACGCCGGGGTGCTTGAGCAGCACGGCATCCATGAGGTCATGCTCCGCAGCGTCCTCACCTGTGAGGCCCGCAGCGGTGTGTGCTCCCGGTGCTACGGCGTCAACCTTGCCATCGGCGAGACCGTGGGCGCGGGCGAGGCGGTGGGTATCATCGCCGCCCAGTCCATCGGCGAGCCGGGCACCCAGCTTACCATGCGTACCTTCCACACCGGCGGCGTGGCCGGCGGCGACATCACCCAGGGTCTTCCCCGCGTCGAGGAGCTCTTCGAGGCCCGCAAGCCCAAGAAGATGGCCCAGCTGGCGGAGATCGGCGGCAAGGTCACGGTGGAGGAAGCCAAGCGGGGCGGCATGTGCAGCGTCAATATCACCGCGCCCGACGGCGAGGTGGTCACCTACGCGCTGCCCTACAGCGCGGGCATCCGCGTGAAGGACGGGGACACTGTGGAGAAGGGCGTGGAGATCACCGACGGCGCCCTCTATCCCCAGGATGTGCTGCGGATCCGCGGCGTGTCCGCCGTCCACAACTACCTCATCCAGGAGGTTCAGAAGCCCTACCGCCAGCAGGGCGTTGACATCAACGACAAGCACATTGAGGTCATCTGCCGGCAGATGATGCGCAAGGTCCGCGTGGAGGATGCGGGGGACTCGGGTCTCCTCTCGGGCTCCACTGTGGATATGATCGATTTTAAGGACGCGGCCAAGGCCATTCAGGCGCGGATCGACGCGGGCGAGACCAACGACGGCCTGGAGCTGCGCCTGCCCACCTGCACCCGTCTGCTCATGGGTATCACCAAGGCGAGCCTCGCCACCGAGAGCTTCCTCTCGGCGGCCTCCTTCCAGGAGACCACCAAGGTCCTCACCGAGGCCGCCATCAAGGGCAAGGTAGACCATCTGCTGGGCCTGAAGGAAAACGTCATCATCGGCAAGCTCATTCCCGCCGGGTCGGGCCTGGCCCAGTACCGGCAGTACGACGACGTGGAGGAGAGCGCGGTGGAGTCCGATGCCAGCGCTCACGTCACGCAGGAGCTCATGCGCTCTTCGTTCTAAGTGCCTTCCCCGTATAATATAGCGGAAAGTATGTCCGGGCCCGCGTCAACACCGGGCTTGGGCATACTTTTTGTACTTGACTAACAACTGCCATTATGCTATAATCTCAGATTGTGCAGGTATGCCTGCCGAAGAGGAAAAGAGGGGAGAAAATCCCGCTTTTCGTTGCAGTCCAAGAGAAGGAGGCATGCCAGGTGTTATCCGAGCTGAAGGGCGGCGCCAAGGTTGTCGGCGTCAAACAGACCCAACGGGCCATTTCCGACGGGCGTGCCCGCCTGGTTTTTCTGGCAGAGGACGCGGACCCCAGGGTCACCGAGCCGGTGGAGGCCCTGTGCAGGGAACAGAATGTGCCCGCCCGGCGTGTCCCCTCTATGAAGGAGCTGGGCTGCGCCTGCGGGATCGCCGTGGGAAGCGCGGTCGCCGCGCTGCTTAATTAGGTTTTGACGAATAATGCGCGCATTATTTCGTTAAAATATACTTTATTATTTTGTGAAAGGAGGAAAACCATGCCTACGTTTAATCAGCTCGTTCGCAAGGGCCGCGAGCAGGTGACCTACAAGTCCACCTCTCCCGCCATGCAGCACGGCCTGAACACCCTGAAGAACCGCGAGACCGACCTGCCCTCCCCCCAGAAGCGCGGCGTCTGCACCGCAGTTCGTACCTCCACCCCGAAGAAGCCCAACTCGGCCCTCCGTAAGATCGCCCGTGTGAAGCTCACCAACGGCTACGAGGTTACCGCCTATATCCCCGGTGTGGGGCACAATCTGCAGGAGCACTCCGTCGTCATGATCCGTGGCGGCCGCGTGAAGGACCTGCCCGGCGTGCGCTACCACATCGTCCGCGGTACGCTCGACTCCCAGGGTGTCGCCAACCGGAAGCAGAGCCGTTCCAAGTACGGCGCGAAGCGTCCCAAGGCCGGCAAGACCGCCGCGAAGAAGTAAGCTTACCGAGTATTACTTGCTTCAAGGCTCTACCCAAAACAAATTTTGCGTCAGTGACGCAAGGCAGTCGTCCTTGTGAAGTGACGTTTTCCGTATATAGGAAGACGTTTCCCCACGGGGCACTGGGACAAGCAGGCACTTGTCTTTACACGGAGCTTGTTCTTGAAACAGGTTTCGAGTACCTATGAAATCATTCCTATATGAAGGAGGGAAGCAAAGTGCCCAGAAGAGGAAACGTACCCAAGCGGGAGGTTTTGCCCGACCCGCTGTATAACTCCGTACTGGTTACCAAGCTCGTTAACAGCATCATGCTCGACGGCAAGAAGGGCGTGGCCCAGAGCGTCGTCTACGGCGCGTTCGACATTATTAAGGAGAAGACCGGCAAGGAGCCCCTTGATGTCTTCACCACAGCCGTGGAAAACATTATGCCTTCGCTGGAGGTTAAAGCCCGCCGTGTGGGCGGCGCCACCTATCAGGTGCCTATCGAGGTGCGGCCCGAGCGCCGTCAGACCCTCGGCCTGCGCTGGCTGACCAGCTACTCCCGCAAGCGCAGCGAGAAGACCATGCGCGAGCGCCTGGCCGGCGAGCTGATGGACGCCGCCAACAACCTCGGCTCCGCGGTAAAGAAGCGCGAGGATACCCACAAGATGGCCGATTCCAACAAGGCCTTCGCGCATTACCGCTGGTAATTTAAGGAGTTAAAGTATGCCTAGAAAAGTAACCCTGGAGAATACCCGCAATATCGGCATCATGGCCCACATCGATGCGGGCAAGACGACGACGACCGAGCGTATTCTCTATTACACCGGCGTCAACTACAAGATCGGCGAGACTCACGACGGTACCGCCACCATGGACTGGATGGCCCAGGAGCAGGAGCGCGGCATCACCATCACCAGCGCCGCCACCACCTGCTACTGGAAGGGCACCAAGGAGCAGTACCCCCAGACCCGCA
>JBLJBF010000147.1:0-2050 GCA_047637855.1 Pseudoflavonifractor sp.
GGAAAAATACGCCGACAATAGCGCCGTGCTGGAGCGGTTCCGGGCTATCAAGGCCGAACGCAAGGCGGCGCTGGCGGGCTTTGCCACGCGGAAATACGGCATTGACTTAGACCCTGCCACCATTTTCGATGTGCAGTGCAAGCGCCTGCACGAGTATAAGCGGCAGTTCCTCAACATCCTGGCCATTTTGGAGCTGTATTTTGAAATCAAAGAGGGTGCGCTGCGGGACTTTACGCCAACAACCTTCCTCTTTGCGGGCAAGTCGGCCCCCGGCTACCGCCGGGCCAAGGGCATCATCAAGCTCATCAACGCGGTGGGCGAGCTTATCGCCGCTGACGAGGCGGTATCCCCCTATCTCAAGGTGGTCTTTCTGCCCAACTACAATGTCTCCCAGGCCGAGTACCTCATGGCGGCCGCCGACGTGTCCGAGCAGATATCCACCGCCGGGACAGAGGCCTCGGGCACGGGCAACATGAAGCTGATGGCCAACGGGGCCGTTACGCTGGGCACCTTGGACGGGGCCAACGTGGAGATCGTGGAGGAGGCCGGGGAGGGGAGCGAGTATATCTTCGGCGCCCATGTGGAGGAGATCCGCGACCGGGCCGGAGGCTACGACCCCGGCGCGCTCTACCGGTCCGACGCACGCATCCGCCGGGTGCTGGACGCGCTGGTGGATGGCACACTGGACGACGGCGGTACGGGGGCTTTCCGGGAGCTCTTTGACTCCCTTCTCAAGGGGGCCTCCTGGCATAAACCGGACCAGTATTATCTCCTGCTGGATTTTGGCCGCTATCTCGACAAGAAGCTCCAGGTAAACCGCGAGTACCGGGACAAACTGGTCTTTGCCCGCAAGGGATGGCGCAATGTGGCCAGCTGCGGCAAGTTCTCCTCCGACCGGGCCATCCGGGAATACGCGGAGGATATCTGGCAGATCGAACCTGTGTGGTAATATAGATCACCTCCGGGAATTTTCCCGGGGGTGATCCTTTTTGTAGGGAGGCTGCTTTTTGCGGGCGGGTTCCAAACCCACCCGCTGTTTGCCTTGGTCATAAAGAATCCCCGCCCGGGAATTTCCCGGGCGGGGATTCTCATCTATCATGGCGCGGCGATCAGCTCCAGGAGCTGGCGCAGGTTCTTCTTCCCGAAGGAGACCCTGTTCTCATCCACCACCAGGCAGGGCACGCTCATGACCTTGTACCTCTCCCGCAGGGCGGGGAAGTGGTTTAGGTCGTAGACCTCGGCGGTCACGTCCGGGTGCTCGGCGGCGATGCGTTGGGCGGCGGTCACCAGCTCGGGGCACATGGTGCAGGAGAGGGACACCAGCACCTGCATCCGCACCGGGCGGCCGATAGCCTTGACGGCGCTCAGTGTCTCGGCATCCAGCGCCTGGCCCGGCCCGGCGGCGTTATAGAGCCCCAGAACGAAGGAGGTGAACTCGTGGCCGCCGGGCACGCCATGGAAAGCAAGGCCCGTCCAGCTCCCGTCCCGGCGGCAGACCCGAACCCGGGGATACTCCCCCTCGGGGGGCGCCTCGCCATCTATCTCCACGGTAAGCTTATCGGTAAGCGCCACCAGCTCCTCCATATAGCCCTTCAACTCGATGGAGACCGCGCTTTCGTCCAGCGCCAGCTTCAGGCGGAGAGGGGATGCCATCTTGGAGAAGACGGTATTTAACTGGGCCAACATGTCGGGAGTGAAAAGGCTGCTGCTTGCCCCATCCGGAGCTGTAGCTGGAGCCTCCTCCCTGGCGGCGGGCCGGGCGGGATGCAGCCCGGTCTTGCGCTGGAGGGCGACGGCGTGGCGCTCGAGCTCCGTGGCGGCCAGCGCGCCGTCACCTACGGCGGTTACCACCTGGCGCAGGGGCTTGATGCACACGTCCCCTGCGGCGTACAGGCCGTCCACATTGGTCTTCTGGCTGCGGTCGGTGACGATATAGCCCTGCTCATTCAGGTCGGCCAAGCCCCGCACCAGCTCGGTGGCGGGCTCGTACCCGGCAAAGACGAAGACGCCGAAGGTCTCCCCCTCGGGCGCCCGGTACTCGGTGACGGCC
>JBLJBF010000148.1:0-17148 GCA_047637855.1 Pseudoflavonifractor sp.
GCCAATGAAGCTGTCGTTGCCGCCATAGAGGTCGATCTGCCGGTCGGTGCCCGTGCCGTCGTCCAGGGTAAACCGGAGGAGCTTATCGCTCTTCTTCACGTTTTCACAGGCCTTCACCTTCACCACCCGGAAGTCGCTCTTGGCGAAGGTGTCGAAGTCCACCTGCTCTTCGGCGCAGGGCTCCAGCTCCAGGGCGGGCAGCGCGGCCTTTTTGGCCGCCTCGGCGGCCTGCTCCAGCTCGGCCAGCTCCTTCTCCATGTCAATGCGGGGGAAGAGGTTTTCCCCCTTCTCCACAGCGGCGGCGGCGTTCAGGCCGCCCCAGGTCTGCGTGCTGTCCCAGGTGCGGCAGTGCGCGCAGGCACCGATCTGGTCGAAGAGCTTGTCCATGCACGTGGGCATGAAGGGGGTGAGGAGCACGGCGGCGACCCGAAGGGTCTCCAGCAGATTATACATGATGCTGGCAAGGCGGGGCCCGTTGGCCTCCATGTCCTTGGCAAGCGCCCAGGGGGCGGTCTCGTCGATATACTTGTTGGCCCGCTGGATGGCGGCAAAGACCTCGGCCAGCGCGCTCTGGAAGGCAAAGCGCTCCATATGCCCCTCATACTTGCCGGGCAGGGCCGAGACCACGCAGATGAGCTCGTCGTCCAGGGCCTCGGCGCGGCGCGCCTCGGGCAGCTTCCCGTCAAAATACTTGCCCACCATGGCGGTGGTGCGGGAGAGGAGATTGCCCAGGTCGTTGGCCAGGTCCGTGTTGATGCACTTGATGAGAACCTCGTTGGAAAAGTTGCCGTCGGAGCCGAAGGGGAACTCCCGCAGGAGGAAGAACCGCAGGGCGTCCACCCCGTAGCGCCCGGCCAGGACGTAGGGGTCCACCACATTGCCCGTTGACTTGCCCATCTTGCCGCCGCCCAGCAGCAGCCAGCCGTGGCCGTAGACCTTCTTGGGAAGGGGCAGCTCCAGGGCCATGAGGAGGGCGGGCCAGATGATGGCATGGAACCGGACGATCTCCTTGCCCACGAAGTGGGCGTCGGCGGGCCAGAAGTCCTCGAAGTCGTGGTAGCGGTCGTTCCCGTAGCCCAGGGCCGTGATATAGTTAGAGAGCGCGTCGATCCACACGTAGACCACGTGGCTGGGGTCGAAATCCACGGGCACGCCCCAGGTGAAGCTGGTGCGGGAGACGCACAGGTCCTCCAGCCCGGGCTTGATAAAGTTGTTGATCATCTCGTTGACACGGCTGCGCGGCTCTAAGAAATCGGTGTTCTCCAGCAGGTCCTGGATCCGCGCGGCGTACTTGGAGAGCCGGAAAAAGTAGGCCTCCTCCTCGGCGTCGATTACATCGCGGCCGCAGTCGGGGCACTTGCCGTCCTTGAGCTGACTCTCGGTCCAAAAGCTCTCGCAGGGCTTGCAGTACTTGCCCTGATACTTGCCCTTGTAAATGTCGCCCTTCTCGTAGAGGGTCCTGAAAATCTTCTGGATCGCCTTCTCGTGGTAGTCGTCGGTGGTGCGGATAAAGCGGTCGTTGGAGATATTCATCAGCTTCCACAGGTCCAGAATGCCGCCGGGCCCGGCCACGATATGGTCTACGAAGGCCTGGGGGGTGACTCCGGCCGCCCTGGCCTTGTCCTCGATTTTCTGTCCATGCTCGTCGGTGCCGGTGAGAAACATGACGTCGTAACCCCGCAGGCGCTTGTAGCGGGCCATGGCATCGGTGGCCACAGTGCAGTAGGCGTGGCCGATGTGCAGCTTGTCCGAGGGGTAGTAGATGGGCGTCGTGATATAATATTTATTCTTCATCGGTGGTCTCCTCCGTATCAATTTTAGCCTCACCGGTCTCCTCCCTGCGGGAGGAGCACCGCATTCGCCCGTCCCCGTTGGAGAGGAGAAGGGCGGCCGCCGCCGTGAGATAGAGGACGAACGCGCCGTAGAGCAGCATGGCGGCCAGGCTGTGCCCGTCGGCCAAAGTGGTCAGGCACAGGTACACGGCCAGCAGAGAGAAGAACAGGGTGCGCCCCGGCCTCCCCTTCTCAAAGGAAAAGTTCGAGATGAAATAGGTGGCCAGCAGCACGGCGATAATGGAAAAGATCTCATAGATATAGTCCCTCCGGATGGGGTCACCGGCCCGTGCCTGGTAGGTGCTGATGAGCCAGAAGGCCGCCAGATACCCCGGCAGCAGCAAAGACAGGTTGTACTTCCCCCTGCCCGCGCCCCGATAGCCGCTGCGCCCCAAAGCCAGCACGCAGAACGAGGAGCCGGTCGCCAGTGCGGCCAGCAGCATCTTGGGCAAAAGGCTGAGCAGCGGGTTCACGCCGCTCAGCCCGGCCTGAGCGCGGGCAAGCGCATACTCCTCCGGCAGTCCCCAGAAGAGGAGCGCGCCCCCCACCAGCAGCAGCAGCGCCGACGCGGCCATCCCAGCCAGGTACAGAGTATTCCCCTTGGCGGCAAAGGCCCGGTCATATCCGCCCTCGAAGGGCAGCGTCCTCCCCCGGCTGAGGAAAAAAAACACAGCGGCAACAGCCAAAGAGAAGGCCAGCAGCGTCAAAAAGGCGGGAGCCCACGGGATGGGCAGGCCGGTCTCCGCCTCAAACGCGGAACCGCGCTCCCAGCGGCGCAGGAAAAACCCTACCTCTCCGCAGGCGATGGCGGCGGCGGGATACAGAAACGCTTTGCGCATGGCAACAAGTCCTCTCTCGGATTAGAATGGAACGGGAGACAGGCGGGCGGATTTAACTCCCGCCCGCCTGTGCGGCCGTCGGGCGTATGAAAAAGCGCCTGGGCTCACACCTTTTGCAGGCTCTCCAAATACTCGTCGTAGGTCATCCTGCGGTCAATCAGCCGGCCGTCGGCGGTGATGTCAAAAATGCGGTTGGCTACGGTCTGGACCATCTGGTGGTCATGGCTGGAGAAGAGCACGTTGCACTTTACCGCCTCCAGGCCGTTGTTGACAGCGGCAATGCTCTCCAGGTCCAGATGGTTGGTGGGCTGGTCGAGAAGGAGCACGTTGGCCCCCGACAGCATCATGCGCGAGAGCATACAGCGCACCTTTTCGCCGCCTGACAGGACCTTGACGGGCTTATACACGTCGTCCCCGGAGAAGAGCATACGGCCGAGGAACCCCCGGAGATAGGCCTCCATCGGGTCGCTGGACCACTGGCGCAGCCACTCCACCAGGTTGTCGTTATTGTCCTGGAAGAAGGGGGTGTTGTCCTTGGGGAAGTAGGAGAAGGTGGCCGTCTGGCCCCACTTCACCGTGCCCTCGTCGGGCTCCAGCTCGCCGGTGAGGAGCCGGAAGAGGGCGGTGTGGGCAGTTTCATTGTCACCCACAAAGGCAATTTTATCCCCATGGCCCACGGAAAAGCTCACCTTGTCCAGCACCTTCACGCCGTCGATGGTCTTGGACACGTCGGTGACGAACAGGATGTCCTTGCCCACCTCCCGCTCGGGCGAGAAGCCCACCCAGGGGTAGCGGCGGGAGGAGGCGGGGAATTCGTCCAGCGTGATCTTCTCCAGCAGCTTGCGGCGGGAGGTGGCCTGCTTGCTCTTGGACTTGTTGGCCGAGAACCGGGAGATGAACTCCTTGAGCTCCTGGGCCTTCTCCTCGTTCTTTTTGCTCTGGTTCTTCATGAGCTGCTGCATGAGCTGGCTGGCGTCGTACCAGAAGTCGTAGTTGCCCACGTACATCTTGATTTTATTGTAGTCAATGTCCACAATATGGGTGCAGATGGTGTTGAGGAAGTGCCGGTCATGGCTCACAACGATGACGGTGCCCTCAAAATCCAGCAGGAAGTCCTCCAGCCAGTTGATGGCGTTGATGTCCAGGTTGTTGGTGGGCTCGTCCATCATGAGGATGTCGGGGTTGCCGAAGAGGGCCTGTGCCAGCAGCACCTTCACCTTCAGGCGGCCGTCCAGGCTGTCCATGCTGTCCCCGTGGACGGCGACGGGCACGCCCAGGCCCTGGAGGATGCGGCTGGCGCCGCTCTCGGCCTCCCAGCCGCCAAGCTCCGCGAATTCCTCCTCCAGCTCGCAGGCGCGGATGCCGTCTTCCTCGGTCATCTCCTCCTTGGCGTAGAGGGCGTCCTTTTCCTTGCCGATGTCGTAGAGCCGCTGGTTGCCCATAATGACGGTATCCATGACGGTATAGGCGTCATAGGCGTTCTGGTTTTGCTTGAGGACGGACATACGGGTCTTGGGCAGAACCGAAACCTCGCCGCTGGACGGCTCCAGCTCGCCGGAGAGGATCTTCAGGAAGGTGGATTTCCCCGCGCCGTTGGCGCCGATGATGCCGTAGCAGTTGCCCTTGATAAACTGCAGGTCCACGTGGGAGAAAAGGGGCTGGCCGCTATACTGCAGCCCGAGATCGGAAACTGTGATCATGTTGTACTCCTTAGAATATAGAAATCTTCATATAGAGGGTATCATACCACAAACGCGCAAAAAAGAACAGAGGGGAAATGACAATCTTCCGGCCCGCCTTTTCCCGCCCGATTCTCCTTGTATATTTTCCGCCCTTCGGATATAATGGAGGCCGCATTACGGAAAAGAGAGGGAGACTTATGGATATGCAGGCGTTGAGCGAAGGATTGAAGCTCTTTGTGGAAGAGCCGATGAAGGTCTTCGCGGAGGCGGCTATTTTGATGTTCGAGTGGATCGGCATCATTGTCATCGTGGCGGCGGGCATTACGGGCGTCATCAGCTACCTGCGCCGGGACCCGGAGACGAGGCTCCGGCTGGCCCAGGGCCTCGCCATGAGCCTTGAGTTCAAGCTGGGCGGCGAGATTTTGCGCACCGTTTTGGTGCGCGAGCTGGGAGAGATCGCCGTGGTGGGGGCCATCATTTTGCTCCGGGCCGCACTCACCTTCCTCATCCACTGGGAGATCAGGAACGAAGAGCAGAGTATGGACGGCGGCGTCCACCTCTCGGGCAGGCACAGATGACCAGTCTGTTCCGCTGCCCTCTCTGCGCCGCCCCGCTGGAGCGGGCGGCAGGGGCCTACACCTGCCCCAACCGGCACAGCTTCGACGTGGCCCGGGAGGGGTATGTCCACCTTCTGCCGGCCAACCGGCTCCACTCCAAAGCCCCGGGGGATGACAGGGCCATGGCCGCCGCCCGGGGGCGCTTTCTCTCGGCGGGGCACTATGCCCACCTGAGGGACGCTGTGACGGCGCTGGTGCTGGCGTGCGCCCCCCACCGCCCGGCGGTGCTGGACTCGGGCTGCGGCGAGGGGTACTACACCGCCGCCGTCCACGCCGCCCTGCGGGAGGCGGGGAAAGACCCCCACACCGCGGGGGTGGACCTTTCCAAGCCCTCGCTCAGGCAGGCGGCGAAGCGGGAGCGGGAAGCCGAGTTCGCCGTGGCGTCGGTCTATCATCTGCCTGTGGCGGACGGGAGCGTGGACCTGCTGCTCAACTGTTTCTCCCCTCTGGCTTTGGACGAGTTCAGGCGGGTACTGCGGCCGGGCGGAGCGCTTCTTTACGTGGTGCCGGGTCCCCGGCACCTGTGGGAGATGAAGGAGGTCCTCTACGAGCACCCCTATGAAAACCCCGACGAGGCTGCGGCCTACGAGGGCTTTGCCTATGAGCGCATCGTCCCGGCCGAGCGCACCCTTCGCCTGGAGGGGGAGGCCATCTCGGACCTCTTCGGCATGACCCCCTACGCCTGGAAGACGCCCAAGGCGGGGGTGGACCGCCTGGCCGCGCTGGAGACCCTGACCGTGCAGGCCCAGTTCCGGGTGCACGTATTCCGCAGGGAGCATTAAAATTTATCTTTTGGAGAAGTTATTTCCCTGAAAATACCTCTGCCCGCGCCGCCGTGCGCGGGGCCGGGGGTGTCAAAAGGTCCTGTCAGTTTATAAACTGACAGGACCTTTTGTATGCGCGGGGGATTGGATGCCCCCCGGAGGTCACTGAAAGACCCAGAACTTGTTCATCAGATAGTTGTACAGAATCATGCAGAAGGTGGCGGGGATCTTGGCAATCTTGTCGGGCACATGGAAGAGGGTGGCCACCGCCCGGATGAGGAAGAGGGACACCAGGTAATAGCCCACGTTGGTGACGATAAAGCGCACGGTCTCCTGCCTTGTGACCCGGTTCTTCTTCTCAAAGGTCCAGCGCTTGTTCCAGAAGAAGCTGTTGAGAGAGGCCGTCACAAAGGAGATGGCCTGGGCCACCGCGGTGAGCCAGAGGGGCAGGTCGGCGGCGTTGGAGTCGTACCCCGCGGCGGAGCAGAGGGCGCGCAGCGCCACGGCGAAGACGGCCACGTCCACCAGGGTATTGAGCACGCCGATCATGCCGAACTTGATGAATTTACGCACGTCGAACACCGCGATAATGTGTCTGATCTTTTCTTTCATCTCGCAACTCCTATGGCTTGTAGTAGCTGGCAGTGCCCCGCGCGCGGTCGTAAACCAGCACGGCGGCATACCCGCTCAGGTCGGCCCCCTCGGCACTGGGGATGGGCGTGGTATAGGGGAAGTCCCGGTTGCCGCTCTCGCAGGCCAGCAGGCCGGTGAAGGCCCAGACGCTCTCGGTGGCGCCGTGGATATGCTCGTGAAACGCAAAGTTCTGCTCCGGGAGATAGTTCCCCTCCAAGCCCAGAACCGCCACCTTTCCGCCAGGGGGGACGGCCTTCCCCTCGTTCAGCACGGTCCGGACGGCGGCCCCGGCGGCCTGGTCGTTGCGGTAGGTCTGGCGGTAGTCGGCCAGCTCGCTCACCGCCGCCACGCAGAAGACGAGGGCGAGGGCCGCGCACACGCCGCCGGTGATCGCCCCCCGGAAGGAAGCGCGGCGCAGCACGAGCCCGAAGAGCGCGTCGGCCATTAAAGCCAGTCCGCAGAAGGAGAACACCGTGTTGCGCAGGGCGACGGCGGGCTGGGCCAGAATGAAAAAGAGGGTGACGGGGGCCAGCGCCATCAGCGCTCCCACCAAGAGGGCGGTCGGGGTCCGGGTGCTCGAAGCGGTGTGCCGCCGGGCGGCAAAAAACAACAGGGCGCACAGCCCCAGCAGAAGGAGCACCCACACGGGGTTAGGGACGGAAAAAATCAGCCCCGCACCCCGGCGAAAGCCGCGGACGGCGGTCTTCCATCCGCCGATGGCGTAGGCTCCCCCGGTTTGGGCAAAGGCGCTTTCGAACACCGCATCCCACCCCGCCTGCCAGGGGAGGGCAAGCTTCATGCGGCTGCCGAGCTGCCCGGCCGCGGTGGAGAAAAAGCCCGTAAAGGCGAAGTAGATGGCCGCGTTCACAAAGGTGAGCAGTGCGAAGAGACTGCGCCCCCGCGCCTCCCGAAGCTCCAAAATGCCCACCAGCAGCACTCCCGTGACGCTGAGCACCAGCCCCTGCTCATAAAAACAGTAGGAGAGCAGCTGGGTCACAAAGTAGAGGGCGAGCACGGGCCACCGCCCCGCCTGACACCAGCGCTGGAAGAGCCACATGGCGAGGGTGGTGAGGAAGAGACTGGGGAGCACCCGGCTGGAGGCCGACACCCAGTAGGTCCCCTCCATGCCCAAGGGGAGGAGGGCGTACACCGTCAAAAAGAGATACCCGGTGCCGAAGTACTTGCGCCACACCGCCCGAAAGAGGATGGCGCTCCCCGCGTACAGGGCCGAGAGAACCGCCACCGCGGCCATCATCCAGCCCCAGAACCGGCTCCACACAAAGTAGTCCCCCACCGAGGCCAGGGGCCGGGAGGAGAGGAGCCCCATGTCCAGAATGACCTGCTTGGCCGTATAGTAGGCCGACTGGTTATGCATCTGAATATAGTCGTCCAGCTGGGGAAAGTACTGAAGGCCGAAGTAGCAGTACCGTAAAACTATCAGCGCGAAGAGGAGCAAAAAGACAAAAAGCCCCCGCTCCCGCCCAGGCGCGTCCTTTTTTTTCATGTGCGGTTCACCTGGCCCCGGATACGCAGCAGGTCCCGGAACATCCGGGCGCTGTCCCGCAGAATATCAACCTTGGAATCCCGGTGGTTCACGATGGACACGGCCTCCTGCCCGATGGACATGCCGGCCTTCCTGGCCCGGAGAAGCACCTCAAAGTCAAAGGCAAAGCCGTCGGTGGTGCATTTGGAGAAGAGGGCCTGGGCGGCGGCGCGGCGGTATCCCTTAATGCCGCACTGGGTATCGTAAGGCAGGCCGGAGAGCAGGCGCACGATGAGGCCGAACCCCTTGGATGTGATAAGCCGCAGAAGGGGATAATCCTTGTACCCTTCCCCGTTCAGGCGGCGGGACCCGATCACCAGGTCGCACCCGGTCCGCTCCAGCTTGTCCAGCATGGGGGCGATGTTGTCCAGCCCGTAGGCCAGGTCCGCGTCGGTGGCGAATACATACTCCCCCCGGGCCGACAGCATCCCCACCCGGACGGCGCAGCCCTTGCCCCGGTTGGGGGCGTACCCCTCCAGCCGCAGGTGCTCGCCCGCCAGGGGGCGAAGCTGCTCGATCATGCCGTCGGTGCTGCCGTCGTCCACCACGATGAGCTCGTAGTCCGGGTCGATCCGGGATAGGGCGGCCATCGCGGTCCGGACCGTGTCCACAATGATCGCCTGTTCATTATAGGCGGGGATAACCAGGGATAGCTTCATGGAAATACCTCTCTAGCTTCGCTTCCTTTTATTCATAGGTATCTATCATATGCTTCCGGGGGAAGAATGTCAATATTCGTTGCACGGCCGCCCTTTCTGTGGTATACTAAAATGAAAAATCGTAATAAAAGGACGTTTTATTTATGGAGATCAATGGCCAGCAGGTCAATGAAATTGCAAAATTTGCCGACATGAGCCTCTCCCCGGAGGTGATGCGCGCCATCAACGAAAAGAATTATATCCAGGCCACTCCCATTCAGACGGGGGCCATCCCTTATTTTATGGACTGGAAGGACGTTATTGCCAAAGCCCCCACCGGCACGGGGAAGACCTTCGCTTTCGGCATTCCCATGGTGGAGCATACCGACGCGGCCTCCAGCGACGTGCAGGCGCTGGTGCTGGCCCCCACCCGGGAGCTGGCCATCCAGATCCAGGAGGAGCTGCGGGACCTGTGCGCCTATAAGGAAGGGGTGCGCACCGTATGTCTCTACGGCGGCGCCCCCATCGACAAGCAGATCACCGCGCTGAAGAAATGCCCCCAGATCGTGGTGGCCACCCCAGGCCGCCTGATGGACCACTTGAAGCGCCGCACCCTGCGCCTGGACAAGGTGCTTACCGTGGTACTGGACGAGGCCGACCGGATGCTGGACATGGGCTTTGTCCGGGACGTGACCCACATTCTGGACGGCATCAAAAGCCGGAAGAACCTGGGGCTTTTCTCGGCCACCATCTCCCGCGAGGTGCTGGATATCTCCTGGGTCTATCAGCGCGACCCCGTCGAGATCACGGTCCAGTCCGACGAGAACAACCGGCCCGACATCCAGCAGTACCGCATCGACCTGGACGACCGTAGCCAGAAGCTGGACGTGATGACGGCCCTGCTGGAGCACGGGGAGTACGAGCGGGCAATCGCCTTCTGCAACACCAAGAACATGACCGACCGGCTCTCCGGCCTGCTGAAGATGCACGGCGTCTCGGCCGAGGCCATCCACGGCGACATTCAGCAGCGCATCCGGGAGAAGACCCTCACCGACTTCCGGGAGGGCAGGCTCCGGGTGCTGGTGGCCACCGACGTGGCCGCCCGGGGCTTGGACATCGACGACGTGGATGTGGTCTTCAACTACGACGTGCCCGACGAGATCGAGTACTATATCCACCGCATCGGCCGCACCGGCCGGGCCAAGCGCCACGGCGTGGCCTACTCTCTGGTTGCCAACATCACCGAGGGGATGCGCATGGAGGACATCGCCAGGAACACCAAAAGCGAAGTCTACCTCCTCAAATACGACCGCTCCGGCGCGCTCCTCCCCGTGGGCGAAGTGCCCGAGCCGAAGAAATCGTAAAATGACCCTGCGAAGCCGGACGAAGACATCTTCGCCCGGCTTTCCTAAATCTTCATACTTTCTTGATTTTTTCTGCGGAAAATTGTGCTATACTTATGATTATCTTTATCATATGGCAGAAAAAGGAGCGGTGAATTTGAAATTACATGAGCTCACGTGGAGAGAGCGGGGCAGGCTGTGGCTGCGGCTGGGAATCCGTCTGGCGCTGTTGGCGCTGGCCGTCTTTTTGCTGACCCGGGTGCTGCCCCCCATTCTCTCCCTCCTCATGCCTTTTGTGCTGGCACTGGTCATGGCATGGATTTTAAACCCGGCCATCCGGGCGATCCAGCGGCGGTTCGGCGTCTCCCGCAAGCTCCTGTCTCTGCTCTTCCTCCTGCTCCTCTTCGCCGTGGCCGGGGGGGCGCTGACCGCCCTCGTCTACAGCATCGTGGCCGAGGTGGCCTCTCTGCTCTCCAACTGGCCCACCATCTGGCACGGAACCTTCCAGCCCGCCCTTTTCGAGACCGAGCGGTTTTTCTCCGACCTTTTCGGGGCCCTGCCCGAGCAGATAGGCGCGTCGGCAAACCAAGCGCTGTACCAATTGGTGGACTGGCTCAACTCGGTCCTTCCCGCGCTGGCGTCCCGCATGGGCGGCGCGGCCGGAACCTTCGCCGTCAGTATTCCCGCCTTTGTGGTGTCGGCCGTCATCTTCCTCATGGCCTCCTTTTTCATCACCTCGGACTATCCCCGGCTGCGTTTTCTCCTGCTGGACAGGCTGTCAGGAAACCTGCGCAGCCTCCTCAGCGACATTAAGGGCACCGCTGTGGCCGCCTTCGGCGGCTATGTCAAGGCCCAGCTCATCCTGTCGGCGGGGGTATTCGTTATTTTGCTGCTGGGCTTCTGGATCATCCGTCAGCCCTATGTGGTGCTGCTGGCCTTCTTTTTCGCGGTGCTGGATTTTGTCCCCCTCATCGGCTCGGGCACTGTCATGATCCCCTGGGCGGCGGTTGATCTGCTCACGGCGGATTACCGCCACGCGATCAATTTGATGGTTATCTGGGGGATCATCGCGCTCTTCCGCCGCATGGCCGAGCCCAAGATCGTGGGCGACCAGACCGGCCTTTCCCCCATCCTGTCTCTGGTGAGCATCTATGTGGGGATGCAGGTGGCCGGGGTGGGCGGCATGATTTTGGGCCCGGTGCTGTGCCTGATCGTCCTCAACATCTACCGGATGGGCGTCTTTGCGGGCTCCATTTCCGACCTTCGCCTTGCCGCCACCGACCTGTCCGCCCTCCTTCAAAACCGGCCGGGGGCCGAGGAGGAACCAAACGAAGAACCGTAATCCAGTTCCCCCGGCTCTTAACAGGGGCCGGGGGAACTGCTTTAGGCCCCTGCCGCCGTTTTAGAATCGTTTAAAAAAATTCTTATTTTTCTTCATGCTTTAGTCATAAATCTCGGTTATGATAGTCACATCAACAAGGGGCAAAGCCCCGATCTACACACCACCCGTTTTGAAACGAAGGAGCGGTTTTTATGTATTACAGCAATTACAACGACTTTAACAGCGATCCGCAGCACCCGCGGCTCTCTGAGGCAGACGACTTCCCGCCCGTTGGGGAGCATCAGCCCCCCAAGAAAAAGCGCAGGCTCTGGCCGAAGGTGACCGCTCTCATTCTGGTCGCCGCTTTGCTGGGCGGCGCGGCCGGCGGTGGGGCCGTATATCTGTGGGGCGGCGCGGCCGGCAGCACCACCATCTACGGCGGTACCCACACCCCCACGGCGGTCACGGTCTTTAACGTCAACCAGAAAGACCCCCTTACCCCCTCCCAGATCTACGCCACCTATGTGGGCTCTTCCGTGGGCATCACCACCCAGATCACCACCAACATCTTTGGCCAGCAGGTGCAGAACGCCGCCTCGGGCTCCGGTTTCGTCATCACCCAGGACGGTTACATCGTCACCAACTACCACGTCATTGACTCCGCAAGCAGCATCGAGGTCAACTTCGAAAACGGCAAGAGCTATGTGGGCACTCTGGTGGGCGGCGATGAGGAGAACGATGTGGCCGTCCTGAAAATTGACGCCACCGGCCTCACCCCCGTAGTCATCGGCAGCTCGGACGATCTGGTGGTGGGCGACCAGGTCTTTGCCATTGGCAACCCTCTGGGCGAGCTGACCTATTCCCTCACCGGCGGCTACGTCTCGGCCCTCAACCGCAGCGTCACCATGTCTGACGGCCGCCGTATGAACTATATCCAGACCGACACGGCCATTAACTCGGGCAACTCGGGCGGCCCCCTCTTCAACATTTACGGCCAGGTGGTGGGCATCGTCTCGGCCAAACTCTCCAGCGGCGGCAACTCCTCCGCCGCCTCGGTGGAGGGCCTGGGCTTCGCCATCCCGATGAACGATGTGCGCGGCATGATCACCGACATCATGGAGCACGGCTATGTCACCGGCAAGCCCTATATGGGCATTGTGGGCAGCAGCGTCAGCGGCGAGGCACAGCGGTACGGCACCCCCGCGGGTGCCTATGTCAAGGGCGTGGTCCCGGGCTCCTGCGCCGAAAAGGCCGGCCTCAAAACCGGGGATATCATCACCAAGATCGGCGACACCGCCGTCAACTCCATGGACGATCTCCAGGCCGCCAACAAGGGCTATAAGGCGGGAGACACCGCAACTCTTGTGGTTAACCGCTCGGGTCAGACCGTCACCCTCTCCATCACCTTTGACGAGCGCACCGCCGAGCGCGAGACCGCCTCTCAGGGCCTCCAGAATCAGCTCAACCAGGAGCAGCAGAGGCAGCAGCAGCAACAGCAGCAACAGAGCGGCGGCTACGGCTGGCCCTTTGGCTGGTAATCTCGCAAAAACCCTGCCCCGGCGCGTAGAACGCGCCGGGGCATTTCTTTGCCGTGTAAAATTAATTTCGATTCTTAGAACAAATGTTTGCAATTTGCCCAAATCTATGTTATACTGGAGCCGCAAGCACATATATGCGCGCTTATAAGGAGGGTCTGCCATGAAAATACTGTCTCCCAAACAGCAGCAGATCTATGATTACATCGTCTCGTTCCAGGCGGTTCACGGATACCCCCCCTCGGTCCGGGAGATTGGGGAGGCGGTAGGTCTCAAGTCCCCCTCCACCGTCCATTTCCACCTGAAGGGGCTGGAGGAGAAGGGCCTCATTACCAAGGCCGAGGGCAAGACCCGGGCCATCACGGTGAGTCAGCCTCAGGGCCGCCCCATCGCCGAGGAGGAGGACGCCCGCGTGAACCTTGTCCCCGTGGTGGGCAGCGTGGCCGCCGGTTCGCCCATTTTGGCCGAGGAGTGCATTGAGGACTATCTGACCTTTGACACCCAGGGGCTGGAGGGCGAGCACTTTGCCCTGCGGGTCCGGGGCGAGTCCATGCTCAACGCCGGTATCCTGCCCGGCGACCTGGTGGTGGTCCACCGCCAGGGGGACGCCCGCAGCGGGGAGATCGTGGTCGCCCTTTTCGAGGACGAGGCCACGGTAAAGACCCTGCGCCGCAAGGACGGACACACCTGGCTTATGCCCGAGAACCCGGAGTACGAGCCCATTGACGGCGACCACGCAGAGCTCCTGGGCAAGGTAGTCGCGGTTGTGAGAAAATACTGATGGACCTGATTACATTTGATACCCCCTATGGCACAATGGGCCTGGCCCAGGAGAGCGGTGCCCTCGTCCGCCTTTATCTTCCCGGCGAGGGCGTGCCCCGCATCGCCGAGCATGAGACGCCCCTTCTCGCCGAAGGAAAGCGTCAGCTCGCGGAATATTTCGCCGGAACACGCAAGACCTTCGACCTGCCCCTGCGTCCCGAGGGCACGGCCTTCCGCCAAAAGACCTGGCAGGTACTGACTGATATCCCCTACGGCGCTACCATCACCTATGGGCAGCTCGCCGTCGGAGTGGGCAACCCAAAGGCGGTGCGGGCCGTGGGGCAGGCGAACCACCACAACCCGCTCCCCATCCTTATCCCCTGCCACCGGGTGGTAGGGGCCGACGGGTCCCTTACCGGGTACGGCGGCGGAGTAGAGCTGAAAAAGCTGTTGCTCGCGCTGGAGCGGGAGCACGGTTAAGCACCGCATGATTGGAGAGGAGCCGCTATGAAAAAACTGATTGCCGCGGGCAGCCGCTATCTCAAGGAAATGGACTTAAGCGACCTGGCTCTGCTGAAGATCTGTCTGATCGCGCTGGGCACCCTGATCGGTCTGGGCGGCTCCGGGCGGCATAAAAAGAGCATGAGCCTGCTAGCGGGCTTTGCCTTTGTGGGCACCTTCATCCCTCTTGTGGCCAAGTTCCTATCGACCATCCTGAAACAGGAGGCGTAGCACATGGGCGAGGAGAAGCGGTTTCAGATCGTGCATGAGGAGCGCAGCTTCCTCGGCTTTAATACCACTATTTTGCTGGACACCGCCACCGGCGTACCCTATTTGTATGCCAACATGGGTGCCGCCGCCGGTCTTACCCCGCTCCTGGGCTCGGACGGCAAGCCGATGATCTGGGACCCGGAGACGATGGAGGAGACGTTTTTTTGAAGCTGATTTCCTGGAACGTGAACGGCCTGCGGGCCTGCCTGAACAAAGGCTTTCTGGACGCCTTCGCGGCGCTGGACGCCGACGTCTTCTGCCTGCAGGAGACCAAAATGCAGCCCGGTCAGGCCGAGGTGGACCTGCCGGGCTATCAGCAATTCTGGAACAGCGCCGAGAAGAAGGGATACTCGGGCACGGCGGTTTTCACCCGCGTCCCGCCCCTGAGTGTCACCTACGGCATCGGCTCTTCGCCTCACGACAGCGAGGGGCGGGCCATCACTTTAGAATTCGAGGATTTCTTCCTCGTGACCTGCTACACCCCCAACGCCCAGCGGGAGCTGACCAGGCTGGGCTTCCGCATGGAGTGGGAGGACGAGCTGAGGGCCTATCTCAAGGGGCTGGACGGGAAAAAGCCGGTCGTCCTCTGCGGCGACCTGAACGTAGCCCACCAGGAGATCGACTTGAAGAACGCAAAATCCAACCGGGGCAACGCCGGGTTCACCGATGAGGAGCGCGCCAAGATGACCGAGCTGCTCTCCGCCGGCTTTGTGGACTCTTTCCGCCACCTTTACCCCGAAAAAACCGGGGCCTACTCCTGGTGGAGCTATATGGGCAGCGCCCGGGAGAAGAATGTGGGCTGGAGAATCGACTACTTTGTGGTCTCCCGGTCGGCCCAGGACCAGATCAAGGAGAGCAGCATTTACCCCGAGATCCAGGGTAGCGACCACTGCCCTGTGGGGTTGGAGATTTTTTAGACAAGAGCAGAGGGCCGGTATCGGGAGACGATACCGGCCCTCTGTTATCACCTGAGAACATTTAAATGGGCCTGCGTATCACGCAGGGACGACCTTTGGTCGCCCGCAGGCGGTCGGAGACCGCCCCTACAAGGCTTACGTGTCGAGAGGATTTGAAACATGCTGAAGGAGATAGTCACGGTAGACCTCGGCCGTCCCTACCCGGCCCACGGCAGAGAGGGAGGCGCGGGAAAAGTCGAAGATGGACCCCGCCAGGCGGCGGATATCCGCCACGGTGACGGTGTCATAGGCGGCAATGATGCCGTCGGGCTCCAGAACCGACCCGGTAAGCAGCTCGCTCCGGCCCAGGTTGGACATCCGGGCCTGGGTTGACTCCAGCCCCATGAGCACATTGGCCTTGGACTGCTCCCTGGCCCGGTTCAGCTCGGCCTGGGTGACTCCCCCGTCGGCAAAGTCCTTCACCACCGCCGCGATGGTGTCCAGCGCCTCTCGCTCCATCTCCCGCCCCAGGGCGGTGTAGATGGCGAACAGGCCGGTCTCAGCGTGACCCGCGCCGTAAGAGTAGACCGAGTAGCACAGCCCTTTTTTCTCCCGCACCTCCTGCCACAGCCGAGAGGACATCCCCCCGCCCAAAATAGAGGAGAGGAGCTGCAGCGCAAAACGGTCCTCATGTCCGTAGGGCAGACCGGGGAAGGCTACGGTCAGGTGGTTTTGCTCGGTGGCCTTTTTCCGCACGGTGACGGCACTCTGATAGGCCGCCGGCTTTCCCAAAGAGCACACGCCGGAGGGGACGGCGGAAAACCGGGTTTTCAGCTCGGTCACATCGGTGGCGGTAAAGCTGCCCGCCAGAGACACTACAACGTTTTCAGCCAGATAGTGGGATGCCATATAGGCCTTGAGGGTGGCCCCCGTCATCTTCTCCAGCGTGGCTTTCCTGCCCAGAATGGGCCGGCCCAGGGCGCTGCCCTTGTAGACGGCGGCGGCCAGCCGCTCGGAGCAGATGTCCTCGGGGTTGTCCTCGTACATCCCGATCTCCTCCAAAATGACGCCCCGCTCCGTCTGTACGTCGGCCTCATCAAATTTGGAGGAAAAGAACATATCACACAGCAGGTCGGTGGCCTTGGCCAGATGGGTGTCCAGCACCCGGGCGTAAAAGCAGGTGTTCTCCTTGGTGGTGAAGGCGTTGATCTGCCCGCCCACCGCGTCCATCTCCTCGGCCAGGGCGGCGGCGGTGCGCCGCGCGGTGCCTTTAAAGACCATGTGCTCGATAAAATGGGCCGCGCCGCTCTCTCCCGCCCCCTCATGCCGGGACCCGGTCCCCACCCAGATGCCGACGGCCGCCGAGCGGATAGCGGGTACGTACTCGGTGAGGATGCGCACCCCGTTGGGCAGGGTTATTTTTTCGTACATCAAAATGCCTCCTTACATGGGGCTGCTATTATGAACTATGGACGGGGGAAAACCGCGGACAGCCACAGCCCTCCCCTCGCGGATATAAAAACCGGGCGGGCTTTTGCCCGCCCGGTCTATTTTGCCCTAAAAACTTACTTTACGCTCTCACCGGCGGCCTTTTTTGCCTCGATCTCCTTGATGGCGTCCTTATAGGAGAGGTTGACCCGGCCCTTCTCGTCGATCTCGTTGACCTTGACCCAGATCATATCGCCGATATTGACCACGTCCTCCACCTTCTCCACCCGGCGGTCGGACAGCTTGGAGATGTGCACCATGCCGTCCTTGCCGGGGGCCAGCTCCACGAAGGCGCCGAAGGTGAGAATGCGCACCACCTTGCCATAGTAGAGCTGACCCACCTCGGGCACGAAGACAATGGTCTCGATCATCTTCTTGGCAGCCTCGCAGGAGTCCCGGTTCACGCCGGCGATATAGATGGTGCCGTCATCCTCAATGTCGATCTTGGCGCCCGACTCGGCGGTGATCTTCTGGATGACCTTGC
>JBLJBF010000149.1:0-6031 GCA_047637855.1 Pseudoflavonifractor sp.
ATATTGAGGGAGCGTCTGTCACAAAGCAGGACGTGCTGGACGCGATTGGCGTGAGCGATCGGGATACCGGTATTCTGGTCTCTTATAATAACTGGTCAACCGACCATTGCGAGGCGTACACCGTCTTCGAATTTGAGGGAGATACCCTGCGGTCCAGAGCCGAGTATCGGTTTTTCCACTCAGAGGACAGTTATGCCGCGTCGAAAGCCGGTACGGCAATCACGAACGGAGCGTGTAACGATGCCCTGTGCTTGCTAAAGACGACTTATGCGTATGACGTGGATTTATATGCGGAGTATCGGGGACTGAATTATGATAAGCTGGAAGAAGCCTTGAAAGAAGCCCGTTTTACCATCATCCGCGGGGTGGCCCCAAATTATAAAAGCCTCGGGTCATTCTCCTTTGCGGATGTCTCCCGGCTTGAGTTTTGGTTCGGAAGCGGCGCGGGCGCGTGGTGTACCGTGCTGACCGTCCACAATGACGGCACGTTCGAAGGGGAGTACCACGACTCCGATGTCGATGTTATGCGGTTGTGCAACTTTACGGGGAAGTTTTCGGAGCCGGTCAGGGTGAACGACTACACCTATTCTGTTCGGCTGGAGCAAATCAAACTGGAGAGAACGCCCGGCACCGAGGCGGTTAAGGATGGAATCAAAATAATCTACAGCGAGCCATACGGGTTAGACGACGCCGAAGAGCTCCTCTTTTATCTGCCGGGTGCGCCCGTTCAGGAGCTGCCGGAGGCCTATCAAGGCTGGATGCGAGGCTATGGGAATTATATCGGCACGGAGCTCCCTTTTTACGGGCTTTATAACGTAAGCGGCGAGCAGGGATACTCCAGTTATATCAGCGACAACACCCGCGCCTTAGAGGAGTCCGCCCAGGCGGCCTACGCGAATCTGCTCTTGGGGGACTTCTCTTTGCTGGAGAATACCCGGACATGGGGGTATCCCCCCTTCCCCGCGCCCAGCGGACAACTGGAATACACTACCATGGATTTGGACGGCGACGGTATCAGCGAGCTGCTGGTTCAAATGGTGGACGCCCCCGCCGGCTACAACGCCGTGTTTCACTATGCCGATGGCAGGCTATTTTGCTGGAACAACGACAGGGTGGAGCTGTCCTGCCGGGATTACCCCCTGCAAGATGGGACAATGGTACACCAATACGACTACAGCGGCACCCGGAGCTACACCTTGTTCCGCTATCAGCCCGACGGGGGACAGGAGAAACTGTCCTTCCTGTGTGCACGTGATGAGCTGATGCGTGATGACGGGAAAACGCCCTGCCCCTATTACGAGGTGGATGGGGACGGGATGGATAAAGCCGCGTTCGACGGCAAACTGGAGGAGCTGGTCGTGAAACAGCGCCTGGACTGCTCTGCTTGGACTACAATCTAGTATCGATTTGTTGCAAAGCGCCTATAGGAAGGACAGCAAGGCCCCGCCAAATTGGCGGGGCCTAAAATTATCCGATTTCAAGACCAAAGACCCCATCTCAATCCTCCCTTGTGCTGAGCAGTTCGATGGGCTCGGCCTTCAGGTTTTGATCGACCAGCGCAAGGGCCAGGCCGGACGTGAAGAGGACGAGGAGGGCCGGGATGAGGATGCCGGGGAGCGGGAGCGCGTGGTCCGTCCCCGCCTCCCCAGGGCCGAGCTCCGGCGTCTCCCGCGTCCAGTTGCTGTACTTCAGACTGTACTCCAGCTCCGGCTGGACGGCGCGCTGAGAGAGAAGGCCCCCCACGGCCCCGCTGCCCGCGCTGCCCAAAATTACGCCCAGCAGGGTCATCGCGACGACCCCGGACAGCAGGGAGAGCCGGCACTGGGCCTTGGTCATGCCCAAAGAGCGCTCTACGGCCGTGCGCTTCTTCTGCCTGACCACGAAAAAGTAGAGCAAAAACACCAGCGAGGAGAGGGCGGCCAGCAGGCCCACCCCGCTCAGCAGCATGGCCACGCTCCGGGCGTTTTTTAAGTTGCCGCTGATTTGTTCGTAGCCATTGTCGTCGTAGCGGATCTCCAGGAAGTTGGCCTCGGGAAGCGTGCGGAATTTGGTCTCAAACTGCGCAATGGAGCCGTTGGGGATTTGAAACGACGTGGTCCCGGTCTGCATAGGCCCGTAATCGACGATGTTATGTTCATCCGACGCCTTGACCGACCCCGCGGGGATGATGACCTCATCCTGCCCCATCTCGGAGGTCATATCCATGGCGACCTGATCCCCGGTGAATCGGTAGGTCCCCACGATTTTGTATTCGAGCTCCCAAAACGGTGAGTACAGCTCTCCCTGCGCGTTCAGCAGGGAGAAATTATGGACTCCGCCGCAATATCCGTAGGAATAGCCGGGGGAAGAGCAGTAATCCGCAAAAAGCAGCGGCAGGGTGAGCTTGTCTCCCACCTGGAGTTCATTGCGCTGCGCAAACTCCTCCGTCACAAGGCAGACCGCCGCCCCCTGTCCAAATTCTTCGGCGGAGATCTCCCGCCCCCGCTTGACGGCGGCTTCTCCTTTATGGAAGGCCGGCAGCAGCGCCAGGCTCTCCGTGGGCAGGACGGGGATGTTTTTTTTCCGTATTTGCTCCGACGCAATCAGGTTCAGCCAGTACCGGCCCCGCCCGGTCTCGTAAAACCCGTCGGTTACCTCCTCCCACTGGTTCCCCGCTAAATAATTCTCATCCTCATTCAGGACACTCACCATACGTGTTCCATCTTTCTCATGCTGGGATGAAAGCGGATAACCAAGAGGGTAGAACATAATTGTCGTTCCTGCTCGCGCTTCCGCGAATCTGTTCTCAGTACCGAATAAGTATGCGATATAGGTTTTCCCGGCTTCCATTGGTTTGGGGTTATCATTCAATTGGTCGCAAAACCAAAACTTGTCACCCTGAGGGTCGCCGGATAAAACGTTGACGATTTTTACGTGTACCGGTTCAGACGGGACACAGTCTTCATCAGGAGTGAACTCCGCGACAAATCGATAGCCGCCGATGGAATCTATGTACTCGTCAGCTGACGTCTCATACTTTTGCATCAACGCCCCATAGTAGGGCCGCTTCTCCGGCCCGGCAAGATAGGTCAGCCCCTCTACCTTCAGTACCGAAGGCGGAATGACAGCATTATAGACCGGGAAATCCAGGTTGGTGTAGGATTTGCTCGCCGCGTCCCACAGAGAGTATACCCGGAGACTGTCCTCCCGCTGCTGCACCGTCCCGATGGTGGTAAAGCGCTCCTCCAGCGCCCTGAGCTGTCTGCCGGTCTCCAGCCACAGATTGGCGCCAAAAATCAGCAAAGCGGTGCTGGCCGCTACGATCAGGAGAAAAAGCAGCAGCTTCAGCGGTGTGCGGAGAAGCTGCCTTACGCTGTACCGTATGCTCATGCTTACCCCCGCCTTTCCAGGTTCCCGTCCCGCATTTGATAGACGATGTCGGCCCGGGCGGCAATATTCAGGTCGTGGGTGACAACGATGACGCAGTACCCCTCACACTCCACCAGGTCCCGCAGAATACCGATGACGATCTCGCCGTTTTGGGTGTCCAGGTTCCCGGTGGGCTCGTCGGCCAGAATGGTCCTGGCCTCGGAGGCCAGGGCCCGCGCGATGGCGACCCGCTGCTGCTCGCCCCCGCTGAGCATGGCGGGGAGCTTGCGGTACTGCCCCTGGGTCAGCCCCACGCTGGAGAGAAGCCGGGCCGCCCGCTCCCTTGCCTCCCGCCGGGGTTTTCCGGCGATCTGCATCGGGTACATCACATTCTCCAGAACGGTCAGCAGCGGGAACAGGTTGAAGGCCTGGTAGATCACCGAGACGTTCTCCCGCCGGTGCCGCTCGGCGCCGATTTTGGTCAGCGGCGTGCCGTCCACCCGGACGGCCCCCTCGGTGGGGGAGCCCAGACCGGCCAGCATGGACAGGAGCGTCGTCTTCCCGCTGCCGGAGTGGCCGATCACGGCGTAAAACCTGCCGCGCTCAAAGGTGCAGCTCACATTCTTGAGGGCCTGCACCCGCTGATATTTCCCCTGGTAGGTATAGCTGACGTGCTCGACCGCGATCTGTTCCATTTCACTCTCCCCTTTCCGTCAATCCGCTTGGGTCAGAAGCCGCAGCGCGTCAAACCGGAAGAGCAGCGCGACCGAGCAGCCGATGCCCAGCGCGGCGCAGCCGCCGAAGAGCGCAAGGGTCCGCAGCATTGCGTCCATCCCGACGCCCACGGCCAGTGACAAAATGGGTACGGCCAGGAGACAGCCGACCAGCACCAGAAAGAGATTCTCGGCGAAGAGCTCCGCCGCGCTGAACCGTCTGCTCTGCCCCAGAGAGCCGGCGATGGCCAGCTGCCGCCGCTGGCCCCGCGACAGCAAAAACACGGCGAGCATGACGATGAGCACCGTCACGGCGAGGACGGGAACCTGAAACCGGTTCAGGGTGTCGATGTTCTGACGGATCTTCACCGCCGTCTCGATAAACACCTTATCCTGAATCACCAGCGCGTCCCCGCCCAGACCCTCCCGCGCGCCGGCCCTGGTCTCCGAAAAATACAGCCGGGTCATCTCGTCCTTGAACCGGTTCAGCTCCAGAGGATTGTTCAGGGTACAGCGGAAGGAATCGTAAAAAAAGCGCTTCCCCTGCCCCTCCGCCACGGAGCGCAGCCAGGCCGCGGGCACCAGCGTGTCCTTGACCGAGATGCCGTTGATGACGGCGTCCGACGTCAGGATGCCGACCACCCGGAGCGAGACCTCGCCAAGCGAATCAAACTGGAACTCTCTTGACGGCCCGTGCTTGTAGACATAAAGCGGGAAGGTCATCGTGTCCCCCGGCCCTAGGGCGTTCTCCCGGGCGTAAGCGGCGGTCAGCAGGCACTCCGGGGCGCTTCCGGCCAGGAAGAAGAGGTCCCGCCCCTCCGCGAGCCGCACCTGCTCCGGGGAGAGCCCGGCCGCGCCGCTCACGCCCAGGACGGTGGTATCGCAGTTTCTCACGTGCTCCACCCGGTTGATCTGCTTCCAGTTCCCGGCGGCCTGCACGGTGCAGACGGGGTTGCGTATGTCGGCCGACAGCAGGGCGTCTATCTTCCTGGGCTCGATCTCCAGCCCGATGTCCTGCGTCCCCTGGGCGTTCGTCACGTGCATGGGCACGGGGATGGAATCGGCAAGATTATGTAACAGGATCTCGCTTTTGGCGATGTTTCCAAAGTAAACCCCCGCAAACCCAAATAAAAACAGGGCGATCCCGACAGTCAGCAGGCTGCGGGTTTTGCTGCGCCACAAGTCACGCCGGAACTGGATCAGAAAAAACATACGCATCCTCCTTACCGCTTCGGTTTCCCACGGGCAGATTTTATCCTCTTTCCGTTATAACATTCAAATGCTGGATGGCCGTATTTCGTTTGAGTTCCACCCTATTGATCCACATTCAGTCAATTCATGTTACCAAAATTTTCAACTTTCGTCAATCAGACAGGCTGTTTTTGAAAAGGTGTTTGCTTTTGTACATTCAGACAATGAAAGCCGGGGATCTTTTTGCCTTTCCGATAATTACGCGTCCGAAACAGCGGTATATAATTTAAAATAGAATGGCCGCATAGCGTCTGCACGGAATCATCCGCACGGAGCACCCGGAAAACAGCGCTAACAAAGCGCCGGTTGTCTCATATGCAGGGTATGAGGGGGAAAAGAGAATGAATAAAAGGAGTTCAAAAAGGCAGGTAGGGCAAAGGGCCCTGGCCCTGGTTCTGACGATCTGTCTGCTGGCGGAAGTTTTGCCGCTGACGGCAATGGCGCGTGAAACAGAGACAGCGCCGCCCGCAGCCAATCCGTATGCCGCGTCCGCGGTGGCGCCCGCCGAGGCCCCGCTGTCGGCAGCTTTGGCGAGCGCCGCGGCGGAAACGCACTGGGCGGCCGGTGCCGTCAACAAATGGATCTCTCTGGAGCTTTTGAACAGCAGAAGTGTGGAGGAGTTCAGGCCCGATGACTTGGTCACGAGGGCGGAGTTCGTCACGATGATCAATAATCTTTTCGGATTTGTCCGCAAGGGAGGTCCTGCGTTTTCCGATGTG
>JBLJBF010000150.1:0-14221 GCA_047637855.1 Pseudoflavonifractor sp.
TGTACACCGAGACGAGGGCCCCCGTCTTTGCGTCCAGGGTGACGGTGCGGCGGTAAATGCTGTCGCCCGACTTATAGGCGTACTGCAGCGTGGCGGTCACGCCGCCGCTCTCCCCGTTCACACGGTAGCCGGCGGTGGAGAGGGTGTACTTGGAGAGGCCCAGGGCCGTAAGTTTCCGGGCGGCGGCGTCCAGGTCCTCCTTGGAGAGGACACCCTCCAGCTGGGCGACGCCGGCCAGCTCCGCCTCGGTAAGCCCGGCGTCCATGGCGGCGCCCGCCGTGGGCGAGGCCGAGTTAAAGCGCTTTTCCCCACCCGCGGTGGAGTCTGACCACAGGTCCTCCCGCAGCTTGGTCAGGTCCACCAGAGTGCCGGTCTGGGCGTCCACATAGAAGTCGTGGATATACTCGGGCAGGTAGCGGAGCACCGCCGTCTTGCCGTCGTCGGCCAGCACGTATTCCAAGCGGAGCTTCAGGGTGGATTTCAGGCCCTCGCCCGCCTGTCCGGCGGGGGCGGACGGGGTGGCCGAGGGAATGCTCCCCAGATAGTTCTCCTGCCCGCCGCTTAAGTAGAAATTGGTGACCGTATTGTCGCTCACCCGGACATTGACGTAGAAGGAGAAGGGGGAGGGGAGACCGTTCTCCCACACCGCGCCATAAAAGCTGTGGTTGGTGATCGAGAGGTTTTCCACCCCCGTCTCATCAAAGACGGCGGTCTCCACCCCGGGGGTAAGAACCTTGCCGAGAAAGGCCTGGGCCGTCTTCCGGGCGTCGGCCCTGGTCAACTTGGGGAAGGAGAGGTTTGCGCTTCGCCCGGGATAAAAGGGCTCGATGCCGTTGTCGTACACATTATAGCTCAGAATCTTGCCGCTCTCGGTGGCCGAGACGGTCAGGCCGCTGTCCTCGCCCGTCCAGCGCAGCTGCCAGACCGGGGTGACCGTGCCGTCCTCGAGATCGCCCCCGAACGCGGTATAGGCCGAGGTATCCAGACCCAGCACGGTCTTCACCTTCCCGGTCACGGCTGTGAGGCGGGCGTCGGCGCTCTCGGCGGCGGCGGCCGGAACAGCAAGCGTGCACAGTAAGGTGGCCGCCAGCGCAAGGGACAGAAGTTTCTTCATAAAAACTCCTCCTAATCGTTTCGCGGACGTCCCCGTCCGCATATTCTAGGCTTTAGACGTTTCCAGATTAGGATAAGTTTCCACATTTCAAATATTTTTAGAAATTCCCTCTTGCTTTTTTCGAACATATGTTATATTATTCTATCGAACATAAGTTCCCAGCAGTAAAAATTCAGGTGGGTTTTCCACCTCAGTCCGTTTTATGGGACAGCTTATTTGCTACACTGACGCCATCTGAAGGAATGGGGAGGCTTTTTACTATGGAGACTGTCTACTACAACCTGGATGCCCGCCGGGTGAGCGTGCGGGACATGGCCAGCGGAGAGACCTCGCCCCAGTGCAGGAGCTACGCCGTTCTCCGCAAGGCAGAGAAAAAGCGGGAGTGTCCCCGCGGCGAGGTGCTGGACCTGGAGGCGTACCGCCACGCCCGTGCGGGCGCGCAGCCCGAGGGGGCGCGCCGGGAGGAGGCCCCCGCCCTTCCCGCGGGGGAGTGCGCTCCTGTCCGCAGCAGGCCCGGCCGGGCGGCTCAGGCGCTGGATCTGCTCGCCACGTTGGCGGTTCTGGTCATGGCCGCGGTGGTGGTCTCCTGTTTCCTGCCTTTTTTATAAGGCTTTTTGGTTGACATACCCTCCATATCGTATATAATTATACTGTTATCGCTTTTATAGATGGAGGGTACGTCATGCTCACCAATCAAGAGAAGACCATGGAAAAAATTGTCGCCCTATGCAAGAGCCGCGGTTTCGTATACCCCGGCAGCGAGGTCTACGGTGGACTTGCCAACTCCTGGGATTACGGCCCCCTGGGCGTGGAGTTGAAGAACAATGTCAAGCGGGCCTGGTGGAAGAAATTTGTCCAGGAGAACCCGTACAATGTGGGGCTTGACTCGGCCATCATCATGAACCCCCAGACCTGGGTGGCCTCCGGGCACCTGGGCGGGTTTTCCGACCCGCTGATGGACTGCAAGGAGTGCAAGGAGCGGTTCCGGGCCGACAAGCTCATTGAGGATTACTGCGCCGACCGGGGCCTTACCCTGGAAAAGCCCATCGACGCCTTTACTCAGGACGAGATGCGCGCCTTTATCGAGGCGCAGGCCATTCCCTGCCCCACCTGCGGCAAGCACAACTTTACCGACATCCGCCAGTTCAACCTGATGTTCAAGACCTTTATGGGTGTCACTGAGGACGCGAAGAACACTGTCTATCTCCGGCCGGAGACGGCCCAGGGCATCTTCGTCAACTTCCCCAGCATTCAGCGCACCACCCGCAAGAAGCTGCCCTTCGGCGTTTGCCAGATCGGCAAGAGCTTCCGCAACGAGATCACGCCGGGCAACTTTATCTTCCGCATTCGGGAGTTTGAGCAGATGGAGCTGGAGTTCTTCTGCCAGCCCGGAACCGATTTGGAGTGGTTTGCCTACTGGCGCAAGTTCTGTCACGACTGGCTTTTGAACCTGGGCCTGCAGGACGGGAACCTGCGCCTGCGGGATCACGACGCCGAGGAGCTCTCCTTCTACTCCAAGGCCACCACCGACTTTGAGTTTATGTTCCCCTTCGGCTGGGGCGAGCTGTGGGGCATTGCCGACCGTACCGACTACGACCTGACCCAGCACCAGAACACCTCGGGCAAGGACATGACCTACTTCGACCAGGAGCGCGGCGAGCACTATATCCCCTACGTGGTGGAGCCTTCCCTGGGCGCTGACCGGGTGACCCTGGCCTTTTTGGTGGACGCCTACGACGAGGAGGTCGTGGGGCAGGACAAGGACGGCAAGGACGACATACGCACCGTCCTGCGCCTGCATCCGGCCCTCGCCCCCTTCAAGTGCGCCGTGCTCCCCCTGTCCAAGAAGCTCACCCCCGCCGCCGAGGAGGTCTACACCGAGCTGCGGCGCGACTTTATGGTGGACTTTGACGAGGCCGGGTCCATCGGCAAGCGCTACCGCCGCCAGGACGAGATCGGCACCCCCTTCTGCGTCACCGTGGACTTCCAGACCGTGGGCGACGAGAACACTCCCGCCGACCGCTGCGTCACCGTCCGCGAACGGGACAGCATGGAGCAGGTGAGAATTCCTATTAGCGAACTGAAGGATTACCTCGCCGCTAAGATCGCGTTTTGATCGGCGCGCCTTTCTCATCCGCAAATTTTATCAAACTACCGCGCCGGTGTATCGACACCGGCGCGGTAGTCCTGTTTTATTTTCTCTGCGAAACGGAGGCGCGGTGTACATGAAGTTTAAAAACGAGCGGCTGGACCGCCTCGCTCATCACTCCCTGCTCACACCGGCTCTGCTGGCCGCGGCGGCAATCTGCCTGGGCATCCTCGCACTGTGGTTCGCCCCGGTCTACCGTCTGCGGTCGCTCCTCTTCGCAAGCTATTTCATGCACCCCCTTATTTTGCTCCTCAACCTGCTGCCGCCCCTGTTTCTGGCGCTGCTCCTCTATTTTCTCTCGGGGCGGGCGGGCCTGTCCTATCTCCTGACGGCGGGCCTTACGCTGGGGCTTGCCTTTGCCAACTACTTCAAGCTCACCCTGCGCAACGACGCCGTGATTTTTGAGGACCTTCTACTCTTGCGTGAGGCGGGGGACATGGCGGGGAAGTACCACATTTTCCTCAATCTCAGCATGGCGGTGGCCTTGGTGCTGGCGGCGCTGGGCTGGTTTTTTCTCCTCCGCTTCGCCCGCGCCCGCACGTCCCGGAAACCCCGGCTAATCTGCTTCTGCGCGTTTCTCCTGCTGGGGCTCTGTCTCAGGCCGCTCTATACCGACCCGGTGCTCTACATAGCGTCCACAGCCAATTACGACCATGTCAACATCTACTCCGCCACGGAGATTTATGTATCCAAGGGTTTCCTTTACCCCTTCCTCTACTCGGCCGGATTTGCCTCGGACAAGCCGCCCCAGGGCTACAGCGAAAAAGGCGCAAAAACTCTGCTGGCCGGCTATAGGGGCAGCGATATCCCGGAGTGGAAGAAGGTAGACCTAATCGGCATTCAGCTGGAGGCCTACGCCGACTTCACCCGTCTGGGCGTGCCCGCCCTAAAGCCCGCGGTTTACGAGAAGCTGCACGCTCTGGAGGCCGAGGGCTATTCGGGCAATCTGGTTACCAACGTCTTTGCCGGCGGCACGGTGGATACCGAGCGCTGCTTCCTCACGGGACTTACCCTTTTGCCCAACTTCCGGGTGCCCACCAACTCCTATGTCTGGTATCTCCGCTCTCAGGGCTACTACACCGGCGGCGGCCACCCCTGCTACAGCTGGTTTTACAATCGGGAGAGTATCAATCGAAACCTGGGCTTTGAGCACTACTACTTTACGGAAAACCGCTACAGCGCGCTGGCGGGCGGGGACATCGGGTTCGACAACGTGTTTCTCCCCGACCTGCTGACCCTCTACAAAGAGCACAAGGCCAGCTCGGACGCGCCCTACTTCTCCTTTCACGTCACCTACCAGGGCCACGGCCCTTACAGCGAGGAGACCAACTGGAGCGGCAAGGACCTGCTCACCGGCGGCAGCGCCTACAGCGAGGGCGAGCGCAACCTGATGAACAACTATTTTGCCTCTATCCAGGACACCACCGACTACCTGGCCAAGCTTTTCGACTATTTCCGCGCCTCGCCAGACCCGGTCGTTTTGGTGATCTACGGCGACCATAAGCCCTGGATGGGGAACAATAACAGCGTCTACGCCCTTCTGGGCATAGACCTGGACCTGTCAAACAGACAGGGCTTTTTCAACTACTACTCCACCCGCTACCTCATCTGGGCAAACGACGCGGCAAAGGTCGCCCTGGGCAGCGAGTTCCGGGGTGAGGGGCCCGACCTGAGCCCCAGCTTTCTCATGGACCGGGTCTTTCAGCTGTGCGGCTGGGAGGGGCCCGCCTATATGCAGGCCACCCGGGACCTTATGGAGCACGTGAGCGTGGTGAACACGGACAGCGGCCTTTTTTTGGAGGACGGCGTACTTACCGGCGCCCTCTCCGCCGAAAACCAGACCCGCTACCTCAACTATCAGTACCTGCAATACCACTGGCGCCGCAACGCCGTGAAATAAGAGAGCGCCCGGATTTCTCCGGGCGCTCTCTTATTTATATTTTTTACTCTCGGCCACCGCCAGCTCGTCGCAGCGGTTATTGTAGGCATTGTCGGCGTGGCCCTTCACCCAGTGGAGGGTGACCTTGTGGTAGTCGTAAAGCTTGAGCAGCCGGTCCCAGAGGTCGGGGTTAAGGGCGGGCTTCTTGTCGGCCTTGATCCAGCCGCGGGCCTTCCAGCCCTTGGCCCAGCCCTTGTCCAGGCCGTCGATGACGTACTTGGAGTCGGAGTAGATATCCACGGCACAGGGCTCCTTCAGGGCCTCCAGGGCGGTGATCGCCCCGGTGAGCTCCATGCGGTTGTTGGTGGTCATGGCCTCGCCGCCCGAGAGCTCCTTCTGAACGCCGCCGTACTTGAGGATGGCCCCCCAGCCTCCAGGGCCGGGGTTGCCCGAGCATGCTCCGTCCGTGTAGATAGTGACCTCTTTCATGCCCGCCCCTTATTCCCCGGTCCCAGCTTCGGCGGCGGCATCTCCGGGCTCCTCCTCCGGCTCCTCGCGCTCAGTCATGGCGATGGAGATGACCTTCACGCCGTCGTCCAGATTCATCACCCGAACGCCCTGAGCGGTGCGGCTGTAGGCGTTCACGCCCTTAACCGCCATGCGGATGATGACTCCCGCGTCGCTGATAATGAGCAGGTCGTCCTCGTCGCAGACCACCTTAAGGCCCACCACGCCGCCTGTCTTCTCGGTGACATTATAGCCCTTGAGGCCGTATCCGCCCCGGTTCTGAGGCCCGTCCCCCCGGATATACTCGTCCATCTCGGTGCGTTTGCCGTACCCGTTCTCGGTTACCATGAGCACATGGCAGCCCTCCTGCGTACAGGCCGCGCCGATGACATAGTCGCCCTCCCGCAGCCTGATGCCGCGCACGCCGGTGGCGTCCCGGCCCATGCAGCGCACGTCGCTCTCCAGGAAACAGATGGACGCGCCCCTGTAGGTGGCGATGAGAATGGTCTGCTCGCCGTCCGTCTCCCGGACCGAGATAAGCTCGTCCCCCTCGTCCAGCGTGATGCAGCGGATACCCGCCTTCCGGGCCGTGTTGATGGAGGAGAGCTGGATGCGCTTCACCGTGCCGTTGCGGGTGACCATGCAGAGGTACCGGTCCTCGGGGAATTCCCGCAGGTGAATCATGGCGGTAACTTTCTCGTCCGACTCGATGGGGAGGACGTTGACCAGATTGGTCCCCTTGGCGGTGCGGCCCGCCTCCGGAATCTGGTAGCCCTTCTTGCGGTGGACCCGCCCCTTATTGGTGAAGAAGAGGATAAAATCATGGGTGGAGGCGGTAAAGACGGTCTCCACATAGTCCTCCTCCTTGGTCGCCATAGCGGTAATTCCCTTGCCGCCCCGCCGCTGGGCCTTGTAGGTGGAGACCGGCAGGCGCTTGATGTACCCCGCGCTGGTGAGGGTAAAGACGCTGTTCTCCTCCTCGATGAGGTCCTCAATATCCAGATCGTCCTCGGCAAAGCCGATCTCGGTGACCCGGTTGTCCCCAAACTTATCCCGGATCTCGGTGAGCTCGGTTTTAAGCAGCTCCCTGAGCATGCTCTCGGAGGCCAGAAGCTCGTTGAAGTAGGTGATGCGGCTCATCAGCTCGTCGTACTCGGCCTGGAGTTTTTCCCGGTTCAGGCCCTGAAGGGCGATGAGACGCATATCGCAGATGGCCTGGGCCTGGACCTCGTCCAGGCTGAAGCGGGTCATCAGGTTCTCCTTGGCGTTGTCGTAGGAGGTGCGGATAATGCGGATAACCTCGTCAATATTGTCCTGGGCGATGAGCAGGCCCTCCAGCAGGTGGGCGCGCTCCTGCGCCTTGCGCAGGTCGTACCGGGTGCGGCGGACGATAATCTCCTCCTGGAAGGCGATGTACTCATCCAGCATATGGCGCAGGGAGAGGATCTTGGGCTGACTCTGGTTGTTCACCAGCGCCAGCATATTAATGCCGAAGGAGGTCTGAAGCTGGGTCTGGGCAAAAAGACGGTTGAGCACCACCTGGGCGTTGGCGTCCTTCTTCAGCTCGATGACCACGCGCATCCCGTTGCGGTCGGACTCGTCCCGGATGTCGGAGATGCCCTCCAGGCGCTTATCCTCCACCTGCTCGGCCATGTTCTTGATGAGCATGCGCTTGTTGACCTGATAGGGGATCTCCGTAACGACGATGCGCTGGCGGTTCTGGCCAAACTCCTCAAACTCGGCCCGGGCCCGGAGGCGGAGAATGCCCCGCCCGGTGGCATATGCCGCCCGGATGCCCGCCCGGCCCATGATGATGCCCTTGGTGGGGAAGTCGGGCCCCTTGACGTGCAGCATCAGATCGTCCAGCGTCGCCTCGGGATTCTCCAGCACGCAGATGGTGGCGTTGATGACCTCCCGCAGGTTGTGGGGCGGGATATTGGTGGCCATGCCCACCGCAATGCCGGAGGAGCCGTTGACCAGCAGATTGGGGAAACGGGAGGGGAGGACCCTGGGCTCTTTGCGGCTCTCGTCAAAGTTTGCGTCCCAGTCCACCGTGTCCTTGTCGATGTCCCGCAGCATTTCCGCGGAAATTTTGTCGAGCCGGGCCTCGGTGTAACGGTAGGCGGCGGGGGGGTCGCCGTCGATGGAGCCGAAGTTGCCGTGCCCGTCCACCAGCGGGTAGCGCATGGAAAAGTCCTGGGCCAGACGGACCAGCGCGTCGTAGACCGAAGCGTCGCCGTGGGGGTGGTACCGGCCCAGCACGTCGCCCACGCAGGTGGCCGACTTCTTGTAGGGCTTGTCGTGGGTGAGATTATCCTCATACATGGCGTAGAGAATGCGCCGGTGGACCGGCTTAAGACCGTCCCGCACGTCGGGCAGGGCGCGGCCTACAATCACGCTCATGGCATACTCGATATAAGACCGCTCCATCTCGGACACCAGCGGGGAGGAGATGATCTTCTGGTCGGGGTAGCGTATCTCTTCGGGGTCGTATTGGGGTTTTTTGCTCATTCTGTTTCCTTCCTTAACCTCCGCGTCATGCCGTGCGCGGGCGACCGCAGGTCGCCACTACTGGCCTGTGCGAAATGGAATTTTTATTGATCAGTAGTCCAAATTCACCGCGTACTGGGCGTTTTTCTCGATAAACTCCTTACGCGGCTCCACCTTTTCTCCCATGAGAACGGTAAAGGTCTGGTCGGCCAAAATGGCGTCGTCCAGCTCGATGCGCTTGATGGTGCGCTTTTCGGGGTCCATCGTGGTCTCCCACAGCTCGTGGGGATTCATCTCGCCCAGACCCTTGAACCGGCTGATGTCCACCTTGACGTTGGGGTTTCCGCCCCGCAGCTCGGCCGAGACCTGATCCCGCTCCTCGTCGGAGAAGGCCACCCGGGCGGTCTTGCCCCGGGTCAGCTTGTAGAGGGGGGGGACGGCGGCGTAGACATACCCCTGCTCGATGAGGGGGCGCATGAAGCGGAAGAAGAAGGTGAGCAGCAGCGTGCGGATATGAGAGCCGTCCACGTCGGCATCGGCCATGATGATGACCTTGTGGTAGCGCAGCTTATTGGGGTCAAATTCCTCACCGATGCCCGCGCCCAGGGCAGCGATGACAGGGGTGAGCTTCTCGTTCCCGTACACCTTGTCAACCCGGGCCTTCTCCACGTTGAGCATCTTGCCCCAGAGGGGGAGGATGGCCTGGAACCGGGAGTCGCGCCCTTGGGTGGCCGAACCGCCGGCGCTGTCGCCCTCGACGATGTAGAGCTCGGTGAGCTCGGGGTTTACCTCGTTGCAGTCTCGCAGCTTGTCGGGCATGGCGGCCCCGCCCAGAGCGGTCTTGCGGCGGATGCTCTCCCTAGCCTTTCGGGCCGCCTCGCGGGCGCGGGAGGCCATGAGCGCCTTATCCAGGATCGCCTTGGCGACGGCGGGGTGCTCCTCCAGATAGGTGGCCAGCCTGTCGTTCACCATGCCGGCCACTAAGGTGCGGATCTCGCTGTTGCCCAGCTTGGCCTTGGTCTGGCCTTCGAACTGGGCGTCGATGAGCTTGACCGAGATGACGCAGGTGAGGCCCTCGCGGTAGTCCTCGCCTTTCACCTCGTCCCCCTCCTTGATCAGGTTCATCTTGGTGGCGTAGGCGTTGAGGGTGTTGGTGAGCGCGGCCTTCAGCCCGGTCTCGTGCATGCCGCCCTCGGGGGTGTGGACGTTGTTGGCGAAGGAGACGATGTTCTCATTATACCCGTCGTGGTACTGCAGGGCCAGCTCGCAGACCGAGTCACCCTTCTGGCCCGCCATGTAGATGATGTCGGGGTGGATGGGGTCCTTGCTGCGGTTGAGGTAGGCGACAAATTCCCGGATGCCCCCTTCGTAGCACATATTGTCCTCCTGCTCCTTGCCCGGGCGGAGGTCGGCGGTCTTGATCCGCAGGCCCGCGTTGAGGAAGGCCTCCTCGCGCATCCGGGTGCGCAGGATATTGTAGTCATACTCGGTGGTGTCGGTAAATATCTCGGGGTCCGCCTTGAAGGCGACAAAGGTTCCCTGCAAATTGGTCCGGCCCACAATGGCCATCTCCTTGGCCACCTTGCCCCTGGAGAACTTCATCTCGTAAATATTCCCGTCCTTGTGAACCTGGACCTCCAGCCACTCGCTCAGGGCGTTGACCACGCTGGCGCCCACGCCGTGGAGGCCGCCCGAGACCTTGTAGCCCCCGCCGCCGAACTTTCCGCCGGCGTGGAGAATGGTGTACACCACCTCAAGGGCGGGCTTTCCGGTCTGCTGCTGGATATCCACGGGGATGCCGCGGCCGTTGTCCGTAACTCTGATAATGTCGCCGGGCAGGATAGACACCGTGATCTCGGTGCAGTGCCCGGCCAGGGCCTCGTCGATGGCGTTGTCCACAATCTCGTAGACCAGATGGTGCAGGCCGGACGAGGAGGTAGAGCCGATATACATACCCGGCCGCTTACGGACGGCCTCAAGGCCCTCCAGCACCTGGATCTCAGACGCGCCGTATTCATGCTCCACCGCCGTGGGGCTGTGCTCCAGTTCAAACTCTTCTGACATTCTAAAACCTCCATTGATGTTGGGGCGCGGCCTGCCGTCTGCAGGCCGATCAGGGTTGCTCTCCCAATTCAAACCGCCCGCCCTCGGCGCGGCCCCGCAGCGTCGCGGCGGAGAGCTGGGAAAAATAGACCTTGCTCCGCTTTCTTTCGCCGCAGAGGACGAAGGCCTTGGGAATATCATCGGTCAGGCTCTCCAGCCGCCCCTCCCGCTCCGCCTGCTCTAAAAATTTACGGGTCAGGTAGGAAGCGGTGGTATTGTCCAGATCAAACAGGCCGATCACGTCCCGCGTCCGGACCGACACGGTCCCGCCCAGGTGCAGATACATCGGCTATCTCTCCCCCCGCGCGGCGGCCCGCGCCGCCAGCCGGCGCACAGCGGCCCGCTTCACGGCGAACGTAACGGCGAAGAGGGTAAGCAGAAGGAGAAAGTAGATGCTCCAGTAGACGGCCAGGACGGCCGCGCCCACCACCTGATAAAAGGAAACGATACTCCACACCAGGAGGGCTGCGCTGAGGGCAGCCGGAAGGGCTAAGAAGTACCACCGCCTGCAAAGAACCGTCAGCAGCACCTGGAGAATGCCTCCGATCCAAAAGGGAAGGGTGAGCAGCACCCAGGATATGGCCAGAGCGGGAATCAAAGCGGGAAGTACAAGCAGCAGATGAAACATGGTTTTTCCCCCTCACCCCTTTAAAATCTGGCCCGCGTGGATATGAAAGACCTTCCCGCTCTCCAGACCCTTGGGGCGGCTGTCCTCGCACCCGGTAATGAGGACCTGACCGCCCTTGATGCGGTTTAAAACAAAGCTCTGCCGCCGGGCGTCCAGTTCGCTGAGCACATCGTCCAGCAGGAGGACGGGCCACTCCCCCGTGTCCTCATAGAAGATCTCCCGGGAGGCCAGCTTGAGGGAGAGGGCCGCCGTGCGGGTCTGGCCCTGGGAGGCGTAGGTCCGGGCGTCCATCCCGTTCAGCTCCACCGCCAGGTCGTCCTTGTGGGGGCCGGAGAGGCACTGGCGGCACTCCATCTCCGCGGTTCGGTGGCTCTCCTGGTGCTCCAGCAGACGGGGCAGCAGCTCCTTAGGCGGAGCCTCGGGGTCTGATATGGTTTTCACCGTCTCGTACCGCAGACTCAGCAGCTCCCGTCCGCCTGAAAAATCCCGGTGGATCGCCGGGGCGCAGTCGATGAGCCGCCGGATGAAGTGGGCGCGGTAGTGGATGAGGATGGCCCCGGTCTGAGCCATCCGGAGATTGTAGTCGTCCAGCGTGTCCAGTAAAGAGGGTTTCTCATCGCAGTCCTTCAAAATCCTGCTCTTCTGGTCGTAAAGCCTGTTATACTCGGCCAGTGCGGCGGCGTACCGGGGGCGGAGCTGGCAGATGCAACCGTCCAGAAAACGGCGGCGCTCCGCCGGTCCAGAGCGGATTAGGTTCAGGTCCTCGGGGCAGAAGAGGACGGTATTCAAGATCCCACTCAGCTCTCCCGCCGTTTTCAGGCGCACGCCATTGGAGAAAAGCTGGCGCCGCGCGCTCCGGCTCAGCTTGGCCTCCAGCGTAAAGTCCCGGGTCCGGGCGCCCACCTCAGCCTTGATAAAGCCGTTGTCCACCCCCAGCTGAATCAGTTCCCTGTCGTACCGGGCCCGGTGGGAAGACGCCGTGGAGAGGTAGGAGACCGCCTCGAGAAGATTGGTTTTCCCCTGGGCATTCTCCCCCCAGATGACATTCACGCCGGGGGAAAAGGCCGCCTCCAGATGAACATAGTTGCGAAAAAAATCCAGCTCAATGGCCTTGACGATCATAGCACCCTCAGGGTGACATCGCCCAGAGTGACGCTGTCGCCCGGGCGAATTTTCTTACCCCGCATGGTACACACCTCGCCGTTGACCTTCACGCCGCCGGCCTGGATGAGCACCTTTCCCTCGCCGCCGGTCTCCACGACCCCGGCAAACTTTAAAACGGCCTCTAATTTGATAAACTCGGTGGTAATTTTAACGGTTTCCTGCTTCATAGAGCTTTCCTCTCCTGCCACATTTCTCTTCATACGGGTCGGTAGGGCGGGATGACCCCATCCCGCCGCCGCGTTCATTAGTCGTCCGCCCGCAGACGGGTGGGCAGCACCATATACAGGAAGTTCTCCTCCCCCTCGGCGGGGACGATGACACAGGAGGAGATGCGGGTGCCCAGCTCCAGCCGGACCCGGTCGGCCGGGGCGGCCTTTAACGCGTCCATCAGATACTTGTTGTTGAATCCGATCTCCAGGCCGCCGCCGTCCCCCTCTACGGAGCACTGGTCGGTGGCGTTGCCGATGGCGGTCTTGGTATCGATGCGCAGCATATTTTTCTCAAACAGGCAGCGCAGCGGACTCTTGAACTTCTCGCTGATGAGCAGACTCACCCGGTCAATGGAAGTGATGAGGGCCTTGGTGTCGCCGTGGATGTGGATGGGGTTGTTGCGGGGGATAGACTTCTCGTAGGCCATAAACTCCCCCTCCAGACGGCGGGAGATGAGCATGGTGTCCCCCACCTTGAACATGATGTGGCGGGACCCCTGAGTCACCGAAGCGGGGGCTTCGCTGTCGGCACAGATTTTTTCCACCTCTGAGAGGGAAGAGCCGGGCACAATGAAGGAGAAGGCCGGGGCCCCCTCTTTTTTCTCCACAGGCTCCCGCCGCAGCGCCAAGCGGAATCCATCCACCGATACAATGGTGAGACCCTTTTCGTTCACCTCAAAAAGGCTGCCGGTGAGCACCGGGCGGCTGTCATTCCCCGACACGGCGAAGAGCGTCTCGTTAACCATCGCGCGCAGAGTGCTCTGCTGGATCACAAAGGAGTTCTGATATTCCACCGTGGGCAGTGCCGGAAACTCCTCGGCCGAGGTGCCCATGATATTGAACTCGCTCATGCCGCACTGGATGTTGATCATCATGTCGTTGGCGGCGACCATCACCACGTCGTCGGGCAGGCGGCGGACGATCTCGCCCAGCAGACGGGCCGACGCCACGATGGACCCTTTGCGCTGGATGTCAGCGGGCACAATGGTGCGGATGCCGATTTCAAGGTTGTTGCCGGTCAGGCGCAGATCGTCTCCGGCCTCCAGAAGGATTCCCTCCAGGGCGGGAATGGTGCTTTTTCCGGCCACCGCGCGGGCCGATGTGGTAATCGCCGCCTGGAGCAGCGCTTTTTCACAGGAGAACTTCATAGCAATACCTCCATTGCTCTCTTTTCTTCTCCCAGCGGGAGAAGAGGAGAGGTTTTTTTAAAAACAGTAGTAGTAGTAGGGGGCGAGGAAATGTGGAAAACCGCCTCTAGCCCAGCGGCCCCAACGCGTTGCGGCTCCACAGGGGCTGGGGACGACTGAGAACTCTTTCCACATGGTGCGGGGACAGGGTTATTTTATCCACAGGAGACCTTGTCCATATCCACAGGGCTTTGTGGACAAACCGGAGCGGATGACGAGGCGCACACCGCGTGCTACTCGTATCTGGCGTTGATGTTGGCGTTGATATCCTTAATGATCTCGTTGACCTCGGTGTTCTGCTTGATGAGAGACTCGATGCGGCCGATGGAGTGCATGACGGTGGTGTGGTCCCGCTTGTCAAATTCCTTGCCGATCTCGGTGAGGGAGAGGTTGGTCATGCTGCGGATGATATAGATGGCGATCTGTCGGGCCAGTACGGTGTCTTTTGTGCGGCCCTGACCCCGGAGGGAGTCATTTTCAATGTTGTAGTACTTGCAGACCTCCTCGATAATGACGTCGGCTGAGGGGAGGAAGTCGGCCTTCTCTTTGAACATATCCCGGACGGCCCGGATGACGGTGTCCACGTCCACGCTCTCGCCCATCAACTCCTGGAAGGCAAGGATTTTATTGACGGTGCCCTCGATCTGGCGCACGTTGGAGGTGATGTTGTCGGCGATATACTGGAGCACCGGGTCGGGCAGGTTCATGCCCCGGCGAATAGCCTTGTTTTTGATGATGGCCACCCTCGTCTCATAGTCGGGGGGCTGGATATCCACCGGCAGGCCCCACTC
>JBLJBF010000151.1:0-2953 GCA_047637855.1 Pseudoflavonifractor sp.
AAAGACGTACAAGCCCTGCGCGAGATGACCGGCGTAGGCATGATGGACTGCAAGAAGGCCCTCACCGAGACCGACGGCAACATAGACAAGGCTGTCGAGTATCTGCGTGAGAAGGGTCTGGCCGCCGCTCAGAAGAAGGCTGGCCGTATCGCCGCCGAGGGCATGGCCTATGCCGCCGTGGTGGACGGTGTGGGCGTGGTGGTCGAGGTCAACGCCGAGACCGACTTCGTGGGCAAGAACGACCTCTTCGTCGATTTTGTCAAGGCCGTGGCCGACGTGGTGGCCAAGACCAATCCCGCCGACCTGGAGGCCCTGCTGGCTACCCCCTTCGGCAATGGCCGCACCGTTCAGGAGGAGCTGCAGGAGAAGATCCTCGTCATCGGCGAGAACATCCAGGTCCGCCGTTTCGCCCGCTTCGCTGAGGGCGTCTCTGTGCCCTACAATCACGCCGGGGGCAAGATCGGCGTGCTGGTGAACCTGGAGGTCTCCGCCGGTCTGGAGGACAAGGTTTCTGAGGTGGGCAAGGACATGGCCATGCAGATCGCCGCTCTGAGTCCCCGCTTCCTGGACAAGAGCCAGGTCAGCCAGGAGACCATGGAGGACGAAAAGCGCATCATGCTCGCCCAGATGGAGGCTGACCCCAAGATGGCTTCCAAGCCCGAGAAGGTCAAGGAGGGCATTGTCCAGGGCAAGCTGGGCAAGTTCTACAAGGAGAACTGCCTGCTCCAGCAGGAGTTCGTCAAGGACAGCTCCATGTCGGTCGAGGAGTATGTCGCCAAGTCCGCCAAGGAGCTGGGCGGCACCATCGTCCTGAAGGGCGCCGTCCGCTTTGAAAAAGGCGAGGGCATTGAGAAGAAGCAGGAAGACTTTGCCGCGGAGATCGCCAAGCAGCTCGGGAAGTAATTAACCTGAGAATGCCCGAGCCCGCCGCGCCGAATGGCGCGTTCCAAGCGTTTTGCCGCAGGCAAAACCTTGATGTCCGGGCGGATTCACTCCGCACGGACAGGTGAAAGAGAGGGGCCCCTGCACGGCGCAAGCCGGGTGGGGACGGGCATTGAGAAGAAGCAGGAAGACTTTGCCGCGGACCTCGCCAAGCGCTTGGGAAGTAATTAAACTTTACAGCAGAAGGACCTGGGAGCCACTGTTTGATCAGTGTTTCCCAGGTCCTTCCCGCTTTTGTACGGCCACGGTCTACAGCATCCTTAAAATCTCCCGTTTGAGGCGGGAGATAATGCGCTTTTCCAGACGGGAGATATAGGATTGGGAAATGCCCAGCAGGTCGGCCACCTCCTTCTGGGTGCGGTCGGGGAGGCCGTCAAGGCCAAAGCGCATGGTGATGATCTGCCGCTCCCGGGGGTTGAGCTTCTCCATGGCGTCCATCAGGAGCTTGCGGTCCACGTCCGCCTCGATGGGGCGCATAACGGTGTCCCCCTCGGTGCCCAGAATGTCGGATAGGAGGAGTTCATTCCCGTCCCAGTCGGTATTCAGCGGCTCGTCGAAGGAGATCTCGCTCTTCAGTGCCGAGGTCTTCCGGAGGAACATTAAGATCTCGTTCTCGATGCAGCGGGAAGCATAGGTGGCCAGCTTGATGTTCTTGGCGGGCTGGTAGGTATTGATGGCCTTGATGAGCCCGATGGTTCCGATGGAGATGAGGTCTTCAATATTGATGCCCGTGTTCTCGAAGCGGCGGGCGATGTACACCACCAGGCGGAGGTTGCGCTCAATGAGCTGACTCTTGACGGTCTCCTCGCCCTCACTCAGGCGGCCAATGAGGTCGCTCTCCTCGTCCCGGGTGAGGGGCGGGGGCAGCGTGTCGCTCCCGCCGATGTACATGATCTTGCCCGGCAGCTTGAGCCCCAGCCTTGCCAATATGCGCTGCAGCCTGATGTAACAGCGCAGTCTGAACCTTTTCATTGCCATCCTCCTTTTTTGCTATGCAAAACGCCGCAGGGCGCCGATCACGCGCCGATCAGGGCGCTGTACCCGCCGCCGTCCGACAGGCGGTTGGGCGACAGTGCCACCAAAATTCCGCCGTACTCGGTCTCCCCCACTTTGGCCCCGTCCAGCCGCAGGGCCAGCAGCAGACCGCACTCCACCCCAACAGCCTGGTAGGGCAGCAGGCGGTAGCGCCCTTTGGCTGCGCCGCCCGAGAGCCGCTCCAGCCCGGCCACCGGGTCGCGCAGGTCCTCCATGGCCGGGGCCTCCCCCTCGGGGAAAAGGCGGGCCAGCTTCTCCCCCTCGGCCACCATGACCGGGCGATTTGTCACCGGGTCGGTCAGGGTATTGCCGGTGTCCACCAGCGCCGTGAGGGCCACCCGCCTGCCCTTCAGGGTGAGGACAGCGGGGGTCAGCTCGCCCCCCCGACCCGCATGGCGGCCGGTGCTGCGGAAGACCAGACTGAGGACGACATAGCATACCGCCGCCGACAGCAGAATGAGCCGCAGGTCCATAGACGAGTAGAAGATGCCGTTTTTCAGGCTCAGGCCCCGCCCGCCCAGCAGCTCGATGGCGAAGATGCCGCCGCCGAAGGCCGCCGACACGCCGAAGAAGATCAGCGTCACCCGCAGCAGGCGGCGGCTTCCCCCAAAGGCGCAAAGGAGCATGACGACGGCCGCGCCCAGCTTGCACAGGGGATGGAGCAAAAACCCCATACCCGGAAAAAAGACGAGGGCGGCGTAGAGGGCGCCCAGCCCCGCCCCCAGCCCCAGGCGCGGACGGCGGATGATCTCCCCCGCCAGCCGGGCCGCCGAGATCAGCAGCAGGTAGTTGACCACCAGATTAAGCAAAAAAAGAGAGTCGATATAAACCACCGTCATACCCGGCCCCCCCTTCCCTCTACGTGCTCCCAACAGTCATCATTATAGCGGCTCTCCCCATCAAAAAAAGTCAAATCGGGGCCGGGCAAAAAAGAAAGCGCGGCAAGCCGGGCCGCCCATTTTAATGAGGGTTTAAT
>JBLJBF010000152.1:0-23957 GCA_047637855.1 Pseudoflavonifractor sp.
CCTTGGCGTCGAAGATAGAGGTGCGGGGATCGCCAATGAAGTCGGAGGAGACCACGGCATCCTCGGTGTAGCCCAGGATGCCCTTGAGCTCGCCCTCGGAGGCGGCTTTCATGGCGGCGCAGATCTCGTCATACTTGGCGGGGGTCTTGAGGTTGACGGTCAGGTCCACCACGGACACGTCCAAAGTGGGCACGCGCATGCTCATGCCGGTCAGCTTGCCCTTGAGCTCGGGGAGCACCACGCCCACGGCCTTAGCCGCGCCGGTGGAGGAGGGGATGATGTTGCCCGAGGCGGCGCGGCCGCCGCGCCAATCCTTCTTGGAGGCGCCGTCCACCGTCAGCTGGGTGGCGGTGGTGGAGTGCACGGTGGTCATCAGGCCATCTGCAATGCCGAACTTGTCGTTAAGCACCTTGGCGATGGGGGCCAGGCAGTTGGTGGTGCAGGAGGCGTTGGAGACGAAGGTCATGTCCTTCGTGTAGGTGTTCTGATTCACGCCCATGACGAACATGGGGGTGTCGTCCTTGGAGGGGCCGGAGTAGACAACCTTCTTGGCGCCGGCGTCGATGTGGGCCTGGGCCTTATCCTTGGAGTGGAAGATACCGGTGGCGTCCACCACATACTCGGCCTCTACCTTGCCCCAGGGGATATTGGCGGGATCCTTCTCGGCGAAAAAGAGGACCTTCTTGCCGTTGACGGTGATGGAGCTGTCGTCGTAGGAAATCTCGCCCTTGTATTGGCCGTGGATGGTGTCGTACTTCAGCATATAGGCCATATAGTCGGGGGACATGAAGGGGTCGTTGATGGCGACGAACTCCACATTGGGATTGCTCAGGCCCGCGCGGAAAACCAGGCGGCCGATGCGGCCAAAGCCGTTGATGCCAACTTTGATGCTCATGATGCAAATCTCCTTTACTCTTATAACGATTCTTTCTTTGCGCGGGCTTATTATAACCCATCTCAAGCCATTTTGAAAGTCTTTTCTTGAAATTTTGCAAAATTTTCATCACTTTTTCGCTTATTCTGGAAAAGCCTCCCCCTGCGGCCGGTTAAGCCCGGCTTTCCTGCTCTGCCGGCACTGTTTAGCCGCGGCTTATCGCCTTATCGCTCCGACCTGCGCAGAGCAAATTTTCCCGCATTCGCTGCTTTTCGATAAAACTCGATATTTTTCTTGTTACATCGGCCAAAATTTGGTATGATGAACACCGGGATTTCCCCCCTGGGTCTGCACAGGATAATAGTCATCACAATTCCGGGAGGTGGTTTCTTCATATGAGCGGACACGCGATACCTCCAGCCAATGAGAGCGCCCGGCAAAACGCCGTACTGTTGGAGCAGATGCGGCAGCACATGGCCAACCTCGTGGCGGCGACCCATCTTCTCACCCCCGTCGTACGGGAGAGCGGCTCCCCCAGGTACGACCAGTATCTCGCTATCGCCAACCAGAGTATTTACCGCCTCCTTCGGCTCATCAACCACCTGGAGCTCTCCCAGACCCTGAGCGGCGGCGGCGTGCCCTATCACCCCGCCCCGCTTGACCTGGCGGGCCTCTGCCGGGAGATAGCCGACGAGATCACGCCCCTGGCCAAGCTGGCCGGGGTGAATTTCCGATACGAGTCCGAGGTGACGGGCCTTCTCACCACGGGGGACAGCGCCCTCCTCCGGCGGCTGCTGCTGGGTCTGTTCTCCAACGCGCTGCAGGCCGCGGGCGAGGGGGGCGAGGCCGGCCTGCATCTCCAAAAGCAGAAGGGCCGCGCCATCCTCACCGTCTGGGACAGCGGCTCCGGCCTCACTGAGGAGGCCCTCGCTCGGGACGACACCCTGGGCCTGGGCCTGGGGATCATACGGGAGCTGGCCGCCCTCCACGGCGGCGCGGTCATGCTGGAAAGCCGCCCAGAGCGCGGGGTGCGGGCGATGTGCTCCCTTCCCCTCCATCCACCCGAGCACGGCGCTCTGCGCACGCCCGCCGCCCCCAAGTGGGACCTGGACGGGGGCTTCTCCCCCGTGCTGGTAGAGCTGTCAAGCGTTCTTCCCTACAGCGCCTTTTTGCCCGACGACCTAGAGTAACGGCATTTCATCAGAGCAGACCGCAAGCCGTCCCCCTTCGGACAGCCTGCGGCCTGCTTATTTTTTAGAGGGACAAAGCCGTCTCCCGCCACCGGTTCACCCGGATGAAAGTGCCGTGCAAAAAGGAGCCGCCGGGCTTGTCCCCCTACTTGACGCTCTTTCTTTAAAATGAGATAATATCGGGGTATTTACCAGTATCCTAAGCGTATCATAAACTGTGGGGTGTGTATATGACCGAGCTGCTGGTAAGGCTTTTCATTAAGGACAGGGACAGCGTGGACGACGCGGCCGTCCGGCAGCGGTACGGCGCCCTTTCCGGCTGCGTGGGCATCTGCCTGAATCTGCTGCTCTCCCTGGGCAAATTTTTGGCCGGTCTTCTGACCGGGAGCATCGCCATCACGGCCGACGCCTTCAACAACCTCTCGGACGCCGGCACCTCGGTGGTGACTTTGGCGGGCTTCTATCTGGCGGGCAAGCGGGCCGACGACGACCACCCCTTCGGCCACGGGCGCATCGAGTATCTCTCGGGCCTTGCGGTGGCCGTCGCCATTCTGCTGGTGGGGGTCGAGCTGGCCAAGAGCTCCATCGGGAAGATCCTTCACCCCGAGGCCGTGGTCTTCTCCTGGCCCGCCATGGCCATTCTGGCCGCCTCCATTCTGATCAAGCTGTGGATGAGCGCTTTCAACCGCCGCCTGTCTGTCCGCATCGACTCGGCGGCCATGGCGGCCACGGCCGCCGACTCCCTCACCGACGCGGTGGCCACCTCCGCTGTGGCCCTTGGCGCTCTGGTCAGCCATTTCTTCGGCCTGTCCATCGACGGCTGGGTCGGCATTCTGGTGGCCGCCTTCATCCTCAAGTCGGGCTGGGAAGCCGCCAAGAGCACTTTAAACCCCCTGCTGGGCCAGTGCCCCGACCCCGAGCTGATCCGGGGCATTCGGGAGACCGTCCTGGCCCACAGCGAGATCCAGGGCGTCCACGACCTGGTCGTCCACGATTACGGCCCCGGCCGCCGCATGGCGAGCCTCCACGCCGAGGTGAGCGTGAACGGCGACCTGATGCAGCTGCACGACATCATAGACGCCGCCGAGCGGGAGCTGAAGGCCAAGTTCCACATCGATGCCACCATCCACATGGACCCCATCGTCACGGGGGACGAGGAGGTTGCCGAGCACCGGGATCTGGTGGCCGCTTTGGTGCGCGAGATCGACGGCGGCATGACCATCCACGATTTCCGCATGACGGCGGGCCCCCTGCACCACAACCTTATCTTTGACGTGGTGGTGCCCTACCACGTCAAGCTGTCCGACGAGGAGGTAAGGGCCAGAATTGAGCAGGCCGTCCGGGCCGCCGACCCCGACGGGTTCGCCGTCGTCCAGCTCGACCGCGCCTATTACGAGCCCAACTAGCGCCAGGCCCTTCAAATTTACAAAAAATTCACCCTCGCGCCGGGCGCAGGGCTATAATACTACTATGTTTACGGAAGGATGGTGTCTTTATGGCGCGCAAAGTGCTGATTGTTGAGGACGAGGCCAACATCGCCGAGCTGCTCCACCTCTACCTGGAAAAAGAGGGCTTTGAGACCGCCGTGGCCCCCGACGGCGGCAAGGGGGTAGAGCTTTTCCGCTCCTTCCAGCCCGACCTGGTTTTGCTGGACATCATGCTGCCGGTGATGGACGGCTGGTCGGTTTTGAAAAAAATACGCGAGACCAGCAAGACGCCCATCATCATGCTCACCGCCAAGGGCGAGACCGAGGACAAGGTCTCCGGCCTGGAGGGCGGGGCTGACGACTACATCGTCAAGCCCTTCGAGATGAAAGAGGTCCTGGCCCGCATCCACGCCGTCCTGCGCCGCTTCGGCGTAGAGGAGGAGCATACGGGGGAGAAAAAGCTTGTCTTCGACAAGCTGGTCATCAACCTGGATTCCTACGAGCTGCTGGTGGACGGAAAGCGGGTGGACACCCCGCCCAAGGAGCTGGAGCTGCTCTACCACCTGGCCGCCTCGCCCAACCGCGTGTTCACCCGCAACCAGCTTCTGGACGAGGTCTGGGGCTTTGACTACTTTGGCGACTCCCGCACCGTGGATGTACACATTAAGCGTCTGCGTGAAAAGCTGGAAGCCGTCAGCGACAAATGGGCGCTCAAGACAGTATGGGGCGTCGGATATAAATTCGAGGTTATCTGAATCCCATGCCCACAGCCCATTCCGAAGGGAGGCCAGTGCTCTGAACACCTTATATAAACGCCAGTTCGCTCTGATGGCGGGGATGATCCTTATCTCCTTCGCGCTGCTGGGCGCGGCCTTCATCACCCTCTCCTACCAGTACATCATACGGGAGAAGCAGGCCACGCTGGAGCGCAACGCCCAGAGCGTGGCCGACTATACAAGCCAGTCCCTCACCCGCCCCGAGATCCTGGGCGGCGGCCTCTCCAACGACAAGTACGGCCTCTACGTCAACTCGGTGGCCGACGTGGCCGACGCGTACGTGCTCATCTGTTTCCCCAGGGACATGATCTACCTCGCTTCCATGGGCGAGCTGTCTTACAGCATCGTGGGCCGCCAGCTCCCCGCCGAGGTGGCGGACCAGATCAACGCCACGGGCAGCTATACCGCCATGACCACCCTGGGCGGCATTTTCCCGGAAAAGCGCATGGTGGCGGCCAAGCCCATTGTCATCCAGGCGCTGACCTCTGACGGCACGGTGGTCCAGCAGCAGCTCGGCACCGCGCTGGTGGTGGCCGGGACCTCCAGCATTACCGGCCTGTGGCAGGATTTCTCCAACATCTTCTTTTTCACCTCCGCTGTGGTGCTGTGCATTGCCTTCGTCACCACGTCGGTCACCTCCCTGCAGCAGACCAGGCCCCTCAAGGAGATGGCGGCCGCCGCGCGGAAGTTTGGCCACGGGGAGTTCAATGTCCGGGTCGAAACCTGCAACCGCCGGGACGAGGTGGGGGAGCTGGCCCTCGCCTTCAACGCCATGGCCGACTCTCTGGCCAAGAGCGAGGCCAAGCGCAGTGAGTTCGTCGCCAACGTCTCGCATGAACTTAAAACCCCCATGACCACCATTGCCGGCTTTGCCGACGGCATTTTGGACGGCACCATCCCCAAGGAGAAGGAGGCCGACGCCCTCCAGACCATCTCCTCCGAGACCAGGCGGCTCTCCCGTCTGGTGCGGCGGATGCTGGACCTGTCCCGGCTCCAGTCCGCCGAGAACGTCACGGCGCAGGAGCAGTTCGACGCCAGCGAGATCCTGGTCCGCGTGCTGGTGAGCCTGGAGACCAAGATCAACGCCCGGGGCCTGGACGTGGAGACCCATCTGCCCGACGGGCCCGTCACGGTCTGGGGCGACCCCGACGCCATCACCCAGGTCTGTTACAATCTGCTGGACAACGCCATCAAGTTCTCGTCCGAGCGGGGCCTTATCACCTTGACGGTGTCCCCCAAGGGGGGGAAGGCGTTTGTCTCCATCCGCAACCAGGGGGACGTGATCCCCCCCGGAGAGCTGGGTATGCTCTTCGACCGGTTCCACAAGAGCGACAAGTCCCGCAGCGAGGACCGTGAGGGCGTGGGTCTGGGGCTCTATATCGTCAAGACCATCCTCAATAACCACAAGGAGAACATCTCGGTCGTCAGCGAGAACGGCGCCACCGAGTTTACCTTCACCTTGACGCTGGCATAGGGCCGGCCCGCCGCCGTCCCCCGCGCGATCCCCCGTCCCTTTTTTGAATGAGGAGGCCCCGCCATGCATCACACGAATTATTATGAGACCTATCCCGGCTTTGTCCCGCCCATCCCCCCGCCTCCGCCCGTCCCCCTCCCCCCCACCAGGCGGGAGCGAAAGGCGGCCAGAAAAGCGCAGAAGGCGGCACGCCGGGGCCGCGGACGCCGCTGGGCGGGGCCAGTGATCTTTATTTTCCTGCTCATGCTCATGGGCGGCACGGTGACCGCGCTGCTGGCCGCCGGCTACAGCGCCGCCGCCCCCCAGTTCCGCCCCTTTATCCCCTCCGGCGTTTTCCCCTTTGGGGACGGCAGCGAGTACGACTATGCCCTCGACCCCGCCGACACGCCCACCGCCATTGGGCGCGCCCCCACCGCCGTCGGCGTGACCATCGACCTGCTCGCGGAGCCGGACGGGGAGCTCACCCTTCAAGAGATCTACCGCAAGTGCATCCCCTCCATCGTGAGCGTTCTCACCACCTCCTCCGCGGGCGGCTCCTCCGGCTCCGGCGTGGTACTTACGAAAGACGGCTACATCATTACCAACTACCATGTGCTCCAGGGCGGCAGCGAGGTGAACGTGGTGCTTCACAGCGGCCACAGCTACCCCGCTCTGCTGGTGGGGGGCGACCAGACCAACGACCTGGCTGTCCTCAAAATCAGCGCCAACGGCCTGACTCCCGCCGAGTTCGGGCGCTCGGACGACCTGCAGGTGGGGGACGGGGCCGTCGCCATCGGCAACCCCCTGGGGGAGGAGCTGCGGGGCACCATGACCGACGGCATTATCTCGGCCATCGACCGGGACGTGCGCAGCGACGGCAACACCATGTCCCTCATCCAGACCAGCGCGGCCCTTAATTCAGGCAACTCCGGCGGCGCCCTCATCAATATGTACGGCCAGGTGGTCGGCATCACCAACATGAAGATGATGAGCGACTACAACACCATCGAGGGCCTGGGCTTTGCCATCCCCTCCACCACGGTGAAGACGGTGGGCGAGGCCCTGCTGTCTCTGGGCCATGTGGCGGGCCGGCCCACGCTGGGCTTTACGGGGTACTCCCTCTCCCCCGCCGAGGCCACGCGGCGGAGCCTGGTCCCCGGCGTATACGTCAACAGCGTGGAGAAAAAATCCGATGCGGCGGCCAAGGGCCTCCGGGCCGGGGACGTGGTGACGCAGTGCAATGGCCAGGCCGTCTTCTCGGTGGAGGACGTGAACGCCATCAAGACGGGCCACCAGGCTGGGGATTCCCTCTCCTTCCAGGTCTACCGGGAGGGCAAGTATCTGGAGCTGACCATTGTCCTCATGGAGCGGTACGAGCTGGACTACTAAGTTCATATTCCGGCCCCCTGTCCCATATAAATGGTACAAACCCATTTAGGAAAGGCAGGGGGTCTTGTTATGCCCTATGAGGAGAAATCCAACCGCCCGGAAATGCCCCACCACCTGATTTTAGAAGGGCGCGAGCAGCTCTCGGTCTCCGGGGTGGAGGAGGTAGAGAGCTTTGACGAGAATCAGATCGTCATGTACACCACTAAGGGGGCCCTCATTGTCCGGGGCGAGGGCCTGCACATCGAAAAGCTGAGTCTGGACGGCGGCGACCTGAAGGTAGAGGGCCTTATTGAAAGCCTGACCTACGAGGAGAGCCAGCGCGGCAAGGGCGGCTTCCTCTCCCGCCTCTTCCGGTAGGGGCTATGGAGATACCCATTTCCGGGCAGGCCCTCTCCCTCCTGGGGGCCGTCGCCCTGGGCGCGGCGGCGGGCGTGCTGTACGATCTGCTGCGGGTCCTGCGGGTGCGCCTACCCTGGCGGGTGCTGGGGGCCGTCCTGGATCTTCTCTTCTGGCTGGCGGTCACCGCCGCCATCTTTATCTACACCGTGACGGTGGGCGGCGGGCGGGTGCGCATCTTCCTGCTGGGGGCCATTTTGGGCGGCGCGACAGGTTATTTTCTCCTTCTCAGCCGCTATGCCCTCCAGCTGGGATACCTGGCCGCCGATCTGATTGGGCTTTTGTGGGGAATTCTGCTGCTCCCGGTGCGCCTATTTCGGTCACTGTGCAAAAAAATTAAAATTTCTGTAAAAAATCACTTTCATTATCGGAGGAAATGGTATAAAATAAGTCAACTGCAAAGGGAAATGGAGTTTGCCGCTGAGAAATCGGCGGCGCGCGACGGGGGAGGCGACCGACATGCGGACAAAAAAGGCTGGTTTCATCACAAAGCTGGTGGTGCTGGCCCTGCTCATCGGTCTGTCCATCACCCTGCTGGACATGAGGGCTCAGCTCCAGGACGCCCAGGCCCAGAGGGCCGAGCTGGAGAGCCGGGTGCAGGCGCAGACCCAGGTAAACGCCGACCTGAGCGACGCCGTCCAAAACAAGGACGACCCTCAGCGCCAGGAGGACATCGCCCGTGATGCCCTCGGTCTCGTCAAGCCCGGCGAGATCATCGTGAAGATCACCGAATAGCGCCCCGCGCAGCCAAAATTTGAAGGAGGATTCATCGGTCAGTATGGAGTTAGGTATTGGTTCTGTTCTGGAAGGAAAGGTCACTGGTATCACAAAATTTGGCGCGTTCGTCTCTCTGCCGGAGGGGAAATCCGGCCTTGTCCACATCTCTGAGATCGCTTATTCCTATGTCAACGACGTGAAGGACCATCTCACGGAGGGGCAGGAGGTCAAGGTCAAAATTATCGGCATTGACGAAAACGGGCGTATCAACCTCTCCATTAAAAAAGCCATGGATCCCCCGCCCCGTCCCGCAGCCCCGGCGGGCGGCTTTAACCGCGCGCCCCGCCCCAGCGGCGCCCATGCCGGTTTCAGCCGTGGCAGCGCGGCTCCCAAGGAGCCCGCCACCTTTGAAGATAAGCTCAAGCAGTTCATGCAGTCCTCGGATTCCAAGCTCTCCGAGATGAAGGTGAACGATCGCAAGGGCAGCAACCGCAGAGGCGGCCGGAAATAAGTAGCTACTTACCGATTGCGCGGCGTAACTGCCGCGCAATCGCCGTATTTTGACGAGATTTTGACTCCGCTGCGGAGCGAGCCCGCTGCTCCGCACGCCTCCGCGCTTCTCTTCTGTCACGCCTCGCACGCCTCGCGGGCGGGTCGATAAGCCGTACGACTGCGCCAAGACCCATCCAACCCCTCCGGGGCCTCCTTGGGCTCTTGGCTTCGCTCCCGGCTTATCTCCCCTGCTCGGCGGCTCCGCGCTTCCCCATAAAAAGGAGCGCTCTTGACAAAAAGCAAGAGCGCCCAAGGGGGTGTGCGCGGGAGAATGGAATGAATTCCGGCAGGAATTCGGGAGCGGATGCCTGGTAGAATTCCGCTACAGCCATAATATACCTTTATTTTCCATAATTGTCAACAAGAACTTTTGTCAAAAAGGAGCGAATTTTCATGCTTTTTATCAACGCTGTCGTTCACCCCATGGACGGCCCCGTCATTCCCCGCGGCTTTGTGGCTGTGGAGGGGGATAAGATCGCCGCTGTCGGCCCCATGTCCGCCCTCCCCGCGGGGGAGTTTGGCGCGGAATTAGACGCGGCGGGGGGCCACCTCCTGCCCGGCTTTGTGGACGCCCACTGCCACCTGGGTATGTTCGGGGACGGCCTGGGCTTTGAGGCCGACGACGGCAACGAGTCCACCGACCCATGCACCCCCCATCTCCGGGCCATCGACGCGGTGAACCCCCTGGACCGCTGCTTTGCCGAGGCCCGGGAGGGCGGCGTCACCACCGTTCTCACCGGCCCCGGCAGCGCAAACCCCATTGCCGGCCAGTTCGCCGCCCTCAAGACGGCCGGGCGCTGGGTGGACCAGATGGTGGTGAAGGCCCCCGCGGCCATGAAATTCGCCTTGGGCGAGAACCCCAAGACCACCTACAGCGAGCGCAAGGAGGGCCCCATCACCCGCATGGCCACCGCCGCCATCATCCGGGAAAACCTGCTCAAGGCCCGGGAATACTTCGACCGGGTGGAGCGGGCCCAGGCCGACGAAGACGAGGACGCCCCCGACTTCGACCCCCGGCTGGAGGCGCTTATCCCCGTGCTCAAGGGTGAGCTGCCCGTCCACTGCCACGCCCACCGGGCCGACGACATCGCCACCGCTCTGCGCATCGCCCGGGAGTTCCGGCTCAAGCTGGTGGTGGTCCACGGCACCGAGGGGCACCTGATCCCCGACCTGCTGGCCCAGGAAAACGTGGGGGTCATCACCGGGCCCTTTTTGGGGGACCGCAGCAAGCCGGAGCTGGTCAACCTGACCATGGAAAACCCCGCCCGCCTGGCCGCAGGTGGGGTCAAGATCGCCATCTGCACCGACCATCCGGTCACCCCCATCCATCTCCTGCCCCTCTGCGCCGCCATGGCCCAGCGCAGCGGGCTGGAGGAGAACGCCGCCCTGTCCGCCATTACGCTGGACGCGGCCGAGCTGGCCGGCATCGCCGACCGGGTGGGCTCTCTCACCCCCGGCAAGGACGCCGACCTGGTGCTCACCTCCGGCCATCCCCTGGACTGGAAGAGTAAGATCTCCGCCGTCTTTATCAACGGCGTGCAAGTCAAATGAGGAGCTGATCTCCATGATCGAAATCACTTACGCCACCATTGTTGCCACCGTCGCCCGGCTCTGCCGGGAGGCCAACAGCTTCCTGCCCGCCGACCTGCGCCGCGCCATCGGGGAGGCGGCGGTAGCCGAGCGCTCCCCCGTGGGGCGGGCTATTCTGGACGACGTGGCTGAGAACTTCGCTTTTGCCGCCGGGAAGGGACTGCCCATCTGCCAGGACACCGGCATGGCGGTGGTCTTTGCCGACCTGGGGCAGGAGGTCCACATCACGGGGGGACTGCTGGAGGACGCGGTGAACGAGGGGGTCGCCAAGGGCTACGTGGAGGGCCTGCTGCGCTGCAGCGTAGTGGGCGACCCCCTGCGCCGGGAGAATACGGGAGACAATACCCCCGCCGTCCTGCACCTGCGCCTGGTGGCGGGGGACGCCCTCGTGCTCACCGTGGCTCCCAAGGGCTTTGGCAGTGAGAACATGACCGTCCTGCGGATGTTTACTCCCGCCGCCACCGCCGGGGACGTGGTGGATTTCATTGTGGATTCGGTGTCCAGGGCCGGATCCAACCCCTGCCCGCCCGTGGTGGTGGGCGTAGGGCTGGGGGGCACGTCGGAGCAGGCCGCTCTCCTGGCCAAGCGGGCCCTCCTCCTCCCGGTGGACGGCGGGAGCGAAGACCCCTATTACGCGGCGCTGGAGCGGGAGGCCCTGGCGCGCATCAACGCCCTGGGCATCGGCCCCCAGGGCCTGGGGGGCAGCACCACAGCCCTGAGCGTGCGCATTTTGCCCTACCCCACCCACATCGCGGGCCTGCCCTGCGCGGTGAACCTGGGCTGTCACGTCACCCGCCACGCCAGCGCCGTTTTGCCGCCTCCATAAAAATTCACAAATTATTCTCGCTTTTCTTGCTCTTTATGGTATAATTATGTTGTACCCCAGGAGAACTGAAAGGAGCTGGAAGCTATGAAGTTCGTATTCACAGACAAAAAGGTCACGCTGCCCCAGAATGTACACGCCTACGCCGAGAAAAAGGTGGGCAAGTTAGACCGTTATTTTAAAGCAGACGCGGAGGCCTCCATCGTCTTCAGCGTCCAGAAGGACTGCAACCAGGTGGAGGTCACCGTCCGCTCGGGCGGCACGGTCTACCGGGTGAGCGAGAAGACCTCCGATATGTTCGCCTCCATCGACGCCGCCGTCTCCTCCATCGAGCGGCAGATCCGCAAGAACAAGACCCGCCTGGAGAAGCGCCTGCGGACCGACGCCTTCGAGCGCACCGTCGGCGAGATCTCCTCCTTTGTCCCCGAGGTGGAGGAAGAGGAGGAGTTCCGCATCGTCCGCACCAAGCGGTTCCCCCTGCGGCCCATGAGCGTCGAGGACGCCCTCCTCCAGATGAACCTGATCGGCCACGCTTTCTTTGCCTTCCGCGACGCCGACAGCGACGGGGCCTTCACCGTGGTCTATAAGCGCGACGACGGCGGGTACGGCCTTATTTCCGACGAGCTGTAATAAAAAAATTCAGGAGGGGTACGGTTTCCGTACCCCTCCTTTTTATTTCACCGGGGCAGAGCCCCGCCCCCGGTCAGCCCCTTGACGGCCTACCCGGCCGGGGCCTTCGCGGGGATGAGCCGGTCCAGGTGGAACTCCCGGGCGAAATTTGCAAAGAGCCCGGCCAGGTCGGCCGCCCAGTCGGCGTCCCAGCTGCTTGCCAAAAAGGTGACCCCCACCCCCTCCGCTGTAAACGTCACGCAGTAATTCTCCCAGCCTGCGGTGCGGTGATACTCGGTCCGGCAGTGGCTGCCCTTGACCGCCCGGCCCCGCAGCTCGGTGGTCTCGTACTCCCCTTCGGCCATCGTGGCGGTCTCACCGCTCGGAGCCAAGATAACGCGAAAGCCGTTGGAGTCGTTCTCCTGGTCAATGCCCCAGAGGGTGACCTCATACACCTGTCCCTGTCCGTCGTAGCATACCGTCCCTGTCACCGAATACCCCTGCCAGCCGTAGGTCCATGGGGCGTCGTCCGCCTCCGGCCCGCCCAGCAGACCGATCATCCGGTCCCGGGTCAGGCGCTCTTGAAAGGCCCCCTCTGGCATGCCCCGGTCCGTTTCCGGCAGCCCCGTCCCTGCGCCGAACTCCACTATCGCTATATCAAACATACTGTGGGGCTGCCCGTGGAATGGGTCCTGGGGCCGGAGCACATATTCCTCCTCCAGGGCGGCACCTGCCGGAGGTGTCTCACCGGGGCCGTAGACATCCTTAATCCCCGGCGGGGCGTCATAGGCGAGCTGGCCCGAGAGGTCCCCGCCCACCGAGGGGGTCGTGCTCCGCCACAGCCCCCACCCCGCAAGGCAGACCAGGGCCAGGCGGGCCGCCATGCTCCCCCACCGCAGAGCGGGGGAACGGGCGCGCCGGGGTCTCTCTCCCCGCTCCAGGGCGTCCATCAGCCGTGCGTGGGCGCCCTCCGACAGCCTGGCCCGGTCCATATAGCCGCGATATCTGTTCATAGGCCCTCTCCTTCCAAAATTGCTCTGAGTTTCCCCCGCGCCCGGGACAGGCGGGACCGCACCGTCCCCTCGGCCTCCCCCGTCATGGCGGCGATCTCGGCGGTCCGATACCCCTCGTAGTAGAAGAGGTGGACGACGGCCCGGTCCTTAGGCGGCAGGGCCAGGACGACCTCCAGGGTCTCCCGCTCGCCCTCGTCGGCGGCGGGCAGGCTCTCGGGCAGCGGGGCGGAGCGCTGCCGCCAGGGGGCGCGCAGGCGGCTTTTGCAGCCGTTCACCGCCACCCGGAGGAGCCAGGCCCGCTCATGCTCGGGGCTTTCAAAGCGCGGGCTCTTCTCCAGATATTTTAAAAAGGTATCCTGCACCGCGTCCTCGGCCTCCTGCGCGTCGGTTAAAATGGCCAGCGCCGCCCGGTACAGGGTGTTCTCGTACTGCAAAACCACTTCCTCCAGCCGTCCGGTCTCCATCCCTTCGCCCCCTCGCCCCATATACGCTTGAACCCCGTGAATTGTTGCAGCTATTCCAAATTTCTCTATCTTTTTTCTGTGTCGGGTAGTATAATTATAGCATACTCTGAACGAAGGAGCTCAACAATGGACAAGCAAGATTTACGCCTAGCCGTCCTTATCGACGCGGACAACGCCCCCCGCAGCGCGCTCAAGGGCATCATGGCCGAGGTGGCGGTCTACGGCACGCCCACCATTAAGCGGATCTACGGAGATTGGACCACGCCCAACATGGCCTCCTGGAAGCCCTTGCTGCTGGAGCACGCCATCTCCCCCGTCCAGCAGTATAGCTACACCACCGGCAAGAACGCCACCGACTCGGCCATGATCATAGACGCCATGGACATTCTCTACGACCACAGGGTAGACGGTTTTGTCCTGGTCTCCAGCGACTCGGACTTTACCCGTCTGGCCACCCGGCTGCGGGAGGCGGGGATGAAGGTCTACGGCATGGGCGAGAAGAAGACCCCCGCTCCCTTCATCGTCTCCTGCGACAAGTTTGTCTATATCGAGGTCATCCGCGCGGCGGCGGCCCAGCCCCCCGCCCCCCCTCTCCCCGTGACGCCGCCCCCCGCCGAGGCAAAGCCGTCCAAGAAGAAGCCCGAGGAGCCCGCCCCCTCTCCCACGCCCGACCCGGATGGTCAAAAGAGCGTCCCCGCCGACATTGTGGACCTGATCGCCGACTCGCTGGAGAGCATCACCGACGAGGATGGCTATGCCTTCATGGGCGAGCTGGGCAACCTTCTGCTCAAAAAGCAGCCCGACTTCGACCCCCGCAACTTTGGTTTCTCCAAGCTCACCACGCTGGTCAAAAGCCTGGACCGCTTTGAGATCGACGCAAGGCAAACCAGTGCGCCCCATGTCAAGCATATCTACCTGAGAGATAAGCAGCGCAAGTGACCTGCGGATCCGATTTCCCCCGCCGTCCTCCCCCGAGGGCGGCGGTTCTTTTATTTTCCTCTTGACATCTGTACGCATCTGTATATACTTAATATATACAACATAACACGAGGTGCACACCAATGGACATTATCATAAGCAATGCCGGCGGCGTACCCATCTACGACCAGATCACCCGGCAAGTGAAGGCGCTCATCCTCAGGGGCGACCTGAGGGAGGGGGAGGCGCTCCCCTCCATGCGCATCCTGGCCCGGGATCTGCGCATCAGCGTCATTACCACCAAGCGGGCCTACGAGGAATTGGAGCGCAGCGGCTTTGTCCACACCGTACCCGGCAAGGGCTGCTTTGTAGCACCCCAAAACCCGGAGCTGTTCCGGGAGGAGACCCTGCGCCGGGTGGAGGAGCATCTCTCCCGCGCGGTGGATGCCGCCAGGGCCGGGGCCGTCACGCTGGAGGAGCTGACGGACACCCTCAATATTCTGTATGGAGACGAGTAATATGCAAAACACCATTGAAATCAGCCACCTCTCCAAGCGCTATCCCGGCTTTCACCTGGACGATCTGAACCTCACCCTTCCCGGCGGCTCCATCCTGGGCCTCATCGGGGAGAACGGCGCGGGCAAGAGCACCGCCATCAAGTGTATCCTCAATCTCATCCGCCGGGACGGGGGCACTGTCACCGTCCTGGGCAAGGACAACATCAAGGATGAGTCCGCCATCAAGGAGGACGTGGGCGTGGTGCTGGATGAGTCCACCTTTCACGACACCCTCACCGCCCGCCAGGTAGACAAAATCCTCTCCAAGGTCTACCGCCGGTGGGACTCCACCCTCTTCCTCTCCTATCTCGAAAAGTTTGATCTGGCCCCCAACCGCACCGTCAAGGAGTACTCCCGCGGCATGAAAATGAAGCTCTCCATCGCCGCCGCTCTGGCCCACCGCCCCCGGCTCCTCCTTCTGGACGAGGCCACCAGCGGCCTGGACCCCGTGGTCCGGGACGAGCTGCTGGACGAGTTTCTCGCATTCATCGCCGACGAGGATCACTCCATTCTCCTCTCCAGCCACATCACCAGTGACCTGGAGAAGGTGGCCGACTATGTGGCCTTTCTCCACAAGGGGAAGCTGGCCCTGTCGGGTGCCAAAGACGAGCTGCTGGATACTTACGGCCGCCTGGTCTGCGGCAGGGCCGACCTGGAGGCGGTGGACCCCGCCCTCCTGGCCGGGACCCGGACGGGCCAGTTCCGCTGCGAGGCACTGGTGAAGGACCGCCGGGCCTTCGCCCGGCGCTATCCCCACCTCACAGTGGACCCGGTATCGCTGGAAGACATCATGGTACTCATGGTAAAGGGGGAGCCAAAATGATAGGCTTCGTATACAAGGACCTTCTCGTGCTGCGCCGCCAGCTGCGGCTTTACTTGCTGTGCGTGCTGATCTATGTGGCCCCGGTAGTCGCCGGGATCTTCCCCCTCTCTATCCTGTCCACCCTTTTGGTGGTCTTCGGCATGATGCTGCCCATGTCTTCGGTCGCCTACGACGACCTGGCCCGCTGGGACAAGTATGCCGCCGCCACCCCGGCGGGCAGGCGGGGCATCGTGGCGGGCAAATACCTGTTCTCCCTTCTCTGCCTGCTGGCAGGCACGGCGCTGGTGCTGGGGCTCATGCTGCTCCTGCCTCTCTTCGGCGTGGCTGGAAACCCGCCCCTCCCCACCCTGTTCATCAACCTGGCCTGTCTTGCCGTCTCCCTCCTGCTTAACGCCATGCTCCTTCCCCTCCTCCTTCGGTTCGGCGCGGAGAAGAGCCGCATTGTCTCGTTGGTCACCATGGGCCTCGTCTTCGGCGCGGTGGCGCTGGCTGCCCCTCTCCTCACCCGCTCCGATGGGCTTCAGAGCTTAGTTCCCCCCTGGCTCCTCTCCGCCCTTCCCGTTACGCTGGGACTTCTTGTCGTAGGCGGCTTTGTGGTATCCTACTTTATCTCCCAGGCCATTTTTGCCAAAAAGGAGCTGTAACCCACAGGCGGAGCGGCATTTTTGCCGCTCCGTCCGTTTAATCCGCCTAAAATTGGGATAGTCCCTTGACATATCCCCGCCCCCGTGCTAGCATAACAGACAAATCAATGATGATAGAGGCGCGACGACCATGAGTACGCCGGGGCATAGGGCAGACCACCCGCTCCGGTGAAAAGGGGACGCCGCCGAAGGAAACGGCCCTTGTCTGGGGGCGGTATCCTGGGCCGACGGAGAACATCCGGCGGACTGTCACAGCTCTCTGTGAAGCGCTATCAACGGTAAATTACCGGCCGTTCCCCCCTCTCTTCCCATCCGCGGGCCGTGGGGGCCGCGCCGTTTTTCACCATGAGCGCTTGTAAAAGGGCGGCCCATGGTTTTTTTGCGCTCAAAATCAGCAATCAAAAATGGAAAGAGGTTATGAAATGAAAAAGCTCTCCTGCCTGCTCCTGGCCCTGTCTCTGGTTCTCTCCCTCGCCGCCTGCGGCAGCACCGGCGGCGCCAAGGGCGGCTCTCCCGCCCCCGGCTCCTCGGCTGCCGTCAAGTCCGGCGTGGAGGACGGTGTGCTCACCATCGCCCTGGAGTGCGCCTACGCCCCCTACAACTCGGCGCCGTGCCCATCAAGGGCAGCACCCAGTACGCCAACGGGTACGATATCATGATGGCTAAAAAGCTCTGCGAGGCCAACGGCTGGAAGCTGGAGGTCATCCAGTCCGACTGGGACTCGCTGGTCCCAGCCGTCCAGACCGGCACGGTGGACGCCGTCATCGCCGGCCAGTCCATGACCGCCGACCGCGCTGAGCAGGTGGACTTTGCCGGGCCTTACTTCTACGCCAGCATTGTCTGCCTCGCCAAAAAGGACGGCCCCTATGCCTCTGCCAAGGGTCTCTCCGACCTGAAGGGGGCCAAGGGCACCGCCCAGATCGCCACCATCTGGTATAACGACTGCCTGCCCCAGATCAAGGGCGCCAACATCATCACCGCGTCCGAGACCGCCCCCGCCATGCTCATGGCGCTGGAGACCGGCATGGTAGACTTCGTCTGCACCGACATGCCCACCGCCCAGGGCGCCGTGGCCGCCTACCCCGACATGACCATTCTGGACTTCTCCGGCTCCGACGACAACTTTAAGGTGGACGAGGGCCAGGTCAACATCGGCATCTCCGTGATGAAGGGCAATACCGTCCTCAAAGACGCGCTGAACAAGGTCCTCTCCACCATGACCGCCGACGACTTCAACAACCTCATGGCCGAGGCCATCAAGGTCCAGCCCATCACCGAGGGATAACCCCACCCAATTAACCAAAAGGAGCTGAGAGCCGCATGGATATCCTCGCCCAACTGGGCCGCGATATCGCCAAGCTGTGGGCAAACTACGGCACGGCCTACTTAGACGGCGTCCGCAATACCATTCTCCTGGCTTTGATCGCCACCGTCATCGGCTGTGTCATCGGTCTCGCGTGCGGCGTCCTCCAGACCATCCCCCATGCCAAGACCGACAACGCCGCCAAGCGGTTTCTCCTGGCGCTGGTCCGGGTCGTCCTGCGCATCTATGTAGAGGTGTTCCGGGGCACGCCCATGGTGCTCCAGGCCGTCTTTGTGTACTACGGCCTGCCCTACTTCACCAACAACGCCGTCAAGTTCACCGACGTCTGGCTTGCCGCCATCATCGTGGTGTCGGTGAATACGGGCGCGTACATGGCCGAGTCGGTCCGGGGCGGCATCATCTCGGTGGACCCGGGTCAGACCGAGGGGGCCAAGGCCATCGGCATGAACCACTTTCAGACCATGACCAGCATCATCCTCCCCCAGGCCCTGCGCAACATCATGCCCCAGATCGGAAACAACTTCATCATCAACCTGAAGGACAGCTCGGTCATGTTCATCATCAGCTTTACCGAGTTCTTCTCGGTCCACCGCACCGCCGTGGGGGCCACCTACCTCTACTTCCCCTCGGCCGTCATTGAGATGGCGGGATACCTCACCATGACGCTGGCCGCCTCCTTTCTCCTCCGCTGGGTGGAAAAGCGCATGGACGGCCCGGCCAACTTCGACCTGGCCCTGGCCGACCACCTTACCATGACCTCGGGCACCTACCGCCACCCCGGCCATAAAAAGGGCCATGGGATCATCGACCGCAATTTACAGCCAAGGGGGGAGGAGCGCTGACATGGGCGAACCGATTTTAGAGATCAGGCACCTCTCCAAGTCCTTCGGCAAGAACGAGGTCCTCAGGGATATCGACTTCACGGTCAGCCCGGGGGATGTGACCAGTATCATCGGTGCCTCCGGCTCCGGCAAGTCCACCCTCCTGCGGTGCATCAACCTGCTGGAGACCCCCACCGGCGGTCAGATTTTCCACCACGGGAAGGACATCACCGCCCGGGGGAGCAGCATTACGGCCTACCGGGCCAAGGTGGGCATGGTGTTCCAGTCCTTCAATCTTTTTGAGAACATGACCGTCCTGCAAAACTGCATGGCGGGGCAGATCAAGGTCCTCAAAAAGAACAGGGAGACCGCCCGGGCCTCGGCTTTGACCTATCTCGACAAAGTGGGCATGGCCCCCTACATCAACGCAAAGCCCCGCCAGCTCTCCGGCGGGCAAAAGCAGCGGGTGGCCATCGCCCGGGCCCTCGCCATGGAGCCCGAGGTCCTCCTCTTCGACGAGCCCACCTCGGCTCTGGACCCAGAGATGGTGGGCGAGGTGCTGGAGGTCATGCGGACCCTGGCCCAGGAGGGGGTTACCATGCTGGTGGTCACCCACGAGATGGCCTTCGCCCGGGACGTGTCGGGCCACGTGGTCTTCATGTCCGACGGTGTCATCTGCGAGGAGGGCGATCCCAAGGCCCTCTTCTCCGATCCCCAGAACCAGCGCACCCGGGAATTTCTTGCCCGGTTCCGCCAGCAGTAGGGCGCGGCACTCTGTATTCTCCAGCTTCTTGACAATCTAAAGGGCTGCCCGGAAGGGCAGCCCTTTTTTATCTTTCCGCCAGCTCATACAAGACCCGCGCGCAGTTTTCCCTGATCAGCTCCCGCGCCAAAACCGCACCCGTCGCCTTGTCCACGCGCTCCCGGAAGACGCGCCCCACCCTGAACACCTGGCCCTCCCGCTCCACAAAGCGCTCATCCTCGGCCTTGATGTGGTACTTGACGCGGAGCGGCTCGGTCGTCCGCACCTCTCCGCACAGATACACGTCGGTGGTGTAAAAAACGAGCTGATAGACCTGGGCCGTGTTATTTTTTACTCTATAATCCAGGTAATTATATACGATTGAGGTCCCCGTGCCAAAGGGGACCTGCCTGCCGTAGTCGGGAAACAGGTCCACGCCGTCGTGGTGGTGGTGTTCCACAATGTCGAGGGGGGTGTGGAGCACCAGCCAATGGATCAGATTGGTAAACTGGCACATCCCGCCCCCGATTCCGCTGGACGTGCGCCCGCCGCTGATGGTCAGCCCCTCCCGGTACCCCATCTTCTTGGTGCAGCGGCCCACCAGCCGCCAGAAGGAAAAGGTCTCCCCCGGCCCGATCAAGATCCCAGACACCTTGGGCGCGGCCAGGTTCAGGTTCACCACCTTGTTCTCCTGCAGCCGCGGGTCCACATCTCCCAGCTGCCTGCGCATGAGCGACCGGTGCTGATAGATGCAGACCGGCAGGGCCACCCCGCTCCTCCGCCGCGCGAAGGTCCCGGGGGCACACGTGTCCCGAAGTCTTCTGACCGTTCGGCACCTGAGGGCGGACAGCTTGTAGGCCGCCGGTGACAGCTCACAAAACAATTTGCGTTCCTTCACGCCGCGTCCTCCTAAAAGAAAATGTCTTCCATGTTAAGTATAGCACATCCCTGCCCCCGCCGCACCTGCAAATGCCTGCGGTAAATAGGCCATAAACCGGCGCCCGGAGCATATGCTCCGGGCGCCGCGGTACTCTCTTCTCTCTTCTCTTGGCGGACGGGCGCTCCCCTTCTTCGGGCCTGGTCCCTATCTACACGGTCTCACTGTCCATCGCGCGGGGAAAGTGCTTCTATAAAGAGGTCCAGCAGCTCGTTGAGCTCCCTGTCGTTGACCAGATCTTCGTTGTTCTTCTCGCTCCCGTCGTACTCCAGTACCACGCTGACGGGCAGAGGCTCGATGTTATGCCAGATCGCCTGGTACACATGCTCAAGGATACCCTTCAGCTCTCCATAGTTGACCTTATCGTAGGCGGGCCACCAGGTATGATCCCCCTCCACCTTTCGCTGCACTCCGCCGTGCTCTACGAGGAAGGCGAAGTCCCCTTCACGGTCGTCTCCATAGGGCCAGCCGTCGCTATCCCGGTCCTGAATCTCCTCGGGGTTTACCGGCTCAAGACCCTGGCCCGCCACCCGCTCGTGCAGCCGTCTGGCAAAATCCAGGAAATCGGGGTAGAAGTTGATGTACGCACCTTCGCCCTGCTCATAGTGTTCACTGTTTTCCACCCACCAGTTGTCGGGCCGCAGTCCGCCAAATACGTCCATGCCGCCGTTGTTGACCAGCTTGCCGTTCAGCTCCAGCACCGCGCCCCGCTCAACGGTCAGCCGCGCGTCCCGCAGGATGGTGAGGGTCGCTCCGCTCGCCACGATGACAGTGCGCTCACTATCGTGCACCTCGGTCAACCGGGTCTCCGTGCCGCTGTTCAGCGTGAAATCGGCTGTGATACGTATCTCGGTCACATAGGGCTTTTCCAGCGCGGCGGCGAGTTCTTCTGTATTCCTCACCTCGGTCCGGTACAGCCCAAGGGCCCTGACGAATTCCCTGGTGAGCACGTCAAGGGTGTTCTCCCAATGGGCGCTATCATCCTCACCGTACTTCTGGTGGCTATATGTGACCGGGCCGGTTCCTGAAATGCCACTCAGGAAAGTGGTCATAGCACCACTGTCGTAGCCCGGCAGCTTGTTTGCTATTCTGGAGAAAAGCTCCTTCATCGCATCGTAATCGAGATCCCCGTAGGGCAACAGCCGTCCCCCGTCTGTTCCATGGACGATATCATTCTTCACCAGGAGGCCGAATCCCCGCCGCGCGCCCTCGTCTTCGCCCATGTCGCGCCAATCGCTGTATTCCCCTGCATATCCATTGAGTTCCACGTCCGTGGGATGAACGAGGTAATCCCTCAGCTGCCAGCCGAGTATGCGCACCAGGTCGGCACGACTGGCTTGGTAGACCACAGGCTCACCCGACAGAACCTCCCACTCATTGGCATCGACAAACCAAATCTCGCCGCGGACACAGTGGATTTCGCCACCGTTCACCACGGAGCCCGCCGCCGAGCGGGAATGTGTGCTCTCACCGTCGTCCCCGATGACGAGCCTGCCCCCGTCCATGGCCCGGAGCGTTGCGCCCGCGTTTACGGTGAGGAGTCCTTGACCCGTTTCGGCGTAGAAGTTCAATGTGCCGCCCCCCCCGACGATGACGGTGACGCCGTCCGCCACCGTGAGACTGTGGTTGGCCACGGTCACTCTGCCCTGGGTGATGACGGTCGTCTTGCTGAGGGTCACATCGTCTGTCAGCGCTATGTCGCCCACCACCCGAATCGCCATTGTCTTCGTGTCGCTCAACGCGGCCTTTAGCTCTCCCTCACTGTCGACGATAGCGACGCAGATCGGCTGGTTGCCCATGATGGTCCCCGTCACTGTGCCGTACTGGGGATAGTCCGTACCAAAATTGGAATGGGTTCGTATCTCGCCGTTGTTGGTGAAGGTCCCGGTGGTGATGATATTGCCGCCGCAGTCCAGCGAGGCGTTCTCCCCCAGCGTGACGCTGCCGTCATTTTTCAGGGTACCAAAGGCCGTGAAGCTGGCATTCCGTTTCTCCCGGAGGCTCACCTCCCCGTTCAGCGTGAGCGTTCCGCCCGCCCGTACCTCCACGTTACCGGCAACGTTCAGGACCCCGTTCACGGTGAGGGACGCGCCGCTGGGGATGACGAGGATGACGCTCTGACGGGTAGCCGACAGATCATTGTCGTCCACAAAGACGGGCACGTTGAGCCACACATTGGGGCGGATGGTAACGTCTCCGCTCATGGTCACGGTAAGCACCTCGCCCTCGGCGGTGATCATGATGTCGCTGACGCTTGTGTTATCAGCCGCCGCGCCCAGCAAACTGCCGTCGTGCACATAGGCGGTGTGCCGCAGCTCACCGTCGCCCGAGCAGCCGTCCAGGGCGACCAGCGTCTTGCCCTGGGCGTATACCGATTCGGCCTGGACGGTGCCGCTGTTGTTGATGCGGATACCCCCGGTGACCTGGCCGCTATTGCGGATACCGAAATAGCCGTGGTTCTCCACTGCGCCGTTGATGGTCACGCCGCAGTTGACGATCAGCTCGGCCCGCTCCGCTATGGTGAGGGTAGCATCGGAATTGATGGTGAGGGAGGTGTCGATACGCGTACTTCCCTCTTCCTCCCAGGCCTTGGGGAAGAGGAGCTGCACGTACTCGGGCACCGTGACGCTCTCGGTGAGTTCAAAGGCGCCAAGGCAGTCGATCTCGGCATAGTCGCGGTTTGCCAGCGCCCGCTTGAGAGCGGCGGTGGTCTTAACCACGGCAACCAGGCGGATTCGGGTGACCTTCCCCGTGTTTAAAAAGCCGCCCAGAACATCGCCTTCGCCCTGCGTGTCGGCGAGGTAATCGCTGACCAGCAGCGTGTCCTGAATGGTTCCCGTGTTGTGCACGGTGCCGGTGCGTTTGGTGCCGATCACAAGGTCTGTCGCCACGCAGCTCTCATACCAGCCGTCATCCGGGTTCTCGCTGTTGGGGTCGTCAACCCATCGGCCCACGATGGCGCCTGCGTTGTTGAGCACGCCTCCCGCGCCGACCAGAATCAGGCTGTTGTTCCAAACGGTGCTCCCGGCCTCCGTATTCAGCCGTCCTCTCACCTCGAACTGACAGCCGGCCGCCACCGTGAGGGTAGCCGTCTTGCCCACGGCAAGGGCCTTGTCCGCGTCTAATATGACATGTCCTTCAAGGGTGGCGTCGCCGGTGAGCCTGATGTACCTGACCTCACTGGCCCCTAACGCCGCGGCAAGCCCGGCCTCGTCGGTCACCCGGACGGAGGTCGAGTAGAGCGCGTCGAGTTTCCCCTTGAAAATGCTCACTGCGGCGGAGAGCTCGTCGGGGGTGATAAACGCCTGCGGACGAAACAGGTCTTCCATCGGGAACACGCCCGCGCCGCCCATGGCCATGACCGAATCATAGTACCATGCGTTGCTGGCCACGTCGGTGTACTTGTCCGTGAGGTTGACGGTGCGCTCCAGCTCAAAGCCGGTGACCGCGGGAACGATCCGGGCCAGGACGGCGGCCGCCTCCGCGCGGAGAACCGCGCCGTTTGGCATAAAGGCCGTATTCGACACGCCGACAGCCAGGCCGTTGTTGTAGCAGAAACTGATGGCACTTTTGGCCTCGTCTGATAGCCCATTCAGGTCTGTAAAGGAGTGCTTGACGGTGGTGTCGCCGTCCAGCCCGCACCTCTCTTTGAGCGCGTCATAGAGAGCCACAGCAAGGTCGGCCCGGGAGAGGACCTTCGCAGCGGTGATGACCAGAGTTTTCTCCCCGGAGGTCTGGCTCTGCGCCCCCTTGGAGACCGTGACGGTGAACACATAGCTGCCGTTAGTCCCGGCGGCGTTGTTCTGGCTGCCCGCCACGGCGGCGGTAAAGGCGGTTTTTTTGATGGTCCCAGTCACCGAGGCCTTGGCGACCGCCGCGACCGCGATAGCCTTCACATAGTTCTCAGCGTCGGTCTCG
>JBLJBF010000153.1:0-27445 GCA_047637855.1 Pseudoflavonifractor sp.
ACCTGGGCCTGTCGGAGGATGGGCTGGACTATCTCTTTCACGCCTATGCCAAAGGTGAGGCCGGCAGCTGGTACGCCGTCCCTGCGGACGGCGGCGCGATCAGGCCCTGCGATCCGATCCCGGCGCAGCCGTAAATAACAACACAAAGGAGACCCGCCGAAGCGGGTCTCCTTCTCTTTTTTCTGTTTTGCTTGACAAAGGCGCCCGCGGTTTCTATGCTTGAGTATCATAGCGAATGGAGGTCACGCGGTGGAGAACAAGGTCTATGTGGTGAAATGCCCCGACTACGCCCAGGCGGAGGAGAAGCTGGCCGAGCTTTTGGCCCTTGCGGGCGGGATAGGGCGGTATGTGGCGGCGGGAGAAAACCTGCTCTTGAAGGCGAATCTGCTGGCCCCCGCAGCACCGGAGAAGGCCATTTCCACCCACCCGGCGGTGGTGGAGGCCGTGGCCCGGCAGGTGGCTGCCGCGGGGGCAAAAGCCGTCATCGCCGACTGTCCCGGCGCCTACCAGCACAGCGCGGCCCTGCTGCGGCGCACCTATGAGATCTGCGGTATGGCCGGGGCCGCGGAGCGGGCGGGGGCCGAGCTGAGCTGCGACACCTCCAGCCGGGAGATAAGCTATCCTCAGGGCAGACTTATGCGGCACTTTGAGATCATGTCTCCCGTGCTGGAAACCGACGGGGTCCTCAATCTATGCAAGATGAAGACCCATATGTTTATGGGCATGACGGGTGGGGTGAAGAACAGCTTTGGCGTTATCCCCGGACTGTCCAAGGCGGGGTATCACGCCAAACTTCAGGATAAGGTGCAGTTCGCCGGGATGCTGCTGGACCTGTCCGACTTTGTCTCCCCACGCCTCACCGTCATGGACGCGGTGATGGGCATGGAGGGGGAGGGGCCCGGCGCGTCGGGCACGCCCCGGCCCGTGGGGCTGCTGCTGTGCGCGGAAAATCCTTTGGCGCTGGATGTGGTCGCCGCCGCCGTCATGGGGCTGGAGCGAGGGGCAAACCCGCTCGTTCTGGCGGCGGAAAAGTGGGGAGTCGGCCCCACCGAGCTGAGCGAGGTGGAGCTGGTCGGCGCGGCGCTTGAAGATATCCGGGTGCCCGGCTTTCGCCTGCCCAGGGGCGTGAAGAAAAGCATGGTGGTGGCCCCCCGGCTGCCGGGGCCGGTGAGCGGTTTGGTCAAGAGCCTGTTCACCCAGACGCCCCGCGCGGTCCCCGACCGCTGCGTGGGCTGCGGACTATGCCGGGACGCCTGCCCTGTAAAGGCTATCCACCTGACGAAAAAGAGGAAGGCGAAAATCGCCCCCGACCAGTGCATCCGCTGTTACTGCTGCCACGAGCTCTGCCCTCACAAGGCCATTGACATGCGCCCCGGGTTGCTGTCGGGCAGGACGAAATAGAGCGCAGGTGCCGAAAAGGCTGCGGAGAACCCGTCAGCCTCAGCCTGTCGAAAAAGTCTTTTCGACAGGCAAAAGGCCCTGCCGTCATCGCGGCAGGGCCTTTTGGTGTTTTTTTACTTCATCAGGGTCAGAGTCAGGGTGAGGAGCATGAACAGGATGGCGACCCACTTGGTCCACTTGGCCAGCTTGGCGTCCCAGCTCTTTGCCTTGTTCTTCGACATAAAGGTGTCCATGCCGCCGGCGATCGCGCCGCTGAGGCCGGCGCTCTTGCCGGACTGGAGCAGGACCACTGCGGTGAGGAAGAGACAGGACAGCATCTGGACCACGGTCAGAATGATTTTAGGAATGCTCATAATTTCATCGTTCCTTTCGGCCCGCAGGGGGCATGGTTCACAGAAAAAGGCGCAAAACGCCTATCAAACGTGAGTAATATAATATCACACTCGGCACGGAATTTCAACCCCTTTTTACGCCCCTTTTTGCGGGCTCAGCGGGAGAGAAGGCTGTATACCGCGCCCTGTACGTAGTCGATATCCTCAAAGGTGGAGAAGGGGCCGATGGAAAAGCGCACCGCCCCCTGGGGGAAGGAGCCCAGCGTCCTGTGGGCCATGGGCGCGCAGTGGAGACCGCTGCGGGTGGCGATGCCGAATTCCTCCTCCAGGAGAAAGGCGATCTCACCGTTGTCCCTGCCCGCAAAATCCACCGATACCACTCCCGCCCGGGGCGCGAAGGGGTCGGCCGACCCCAGGATGCGCGCGCCGTCCTCCTCCAGCTCGGCCATGCGGCCTACCAGATGCCGGATAAGCTTGGTCTCGTGCTCCCGCAGCGCGGGGCCCTCGGACTCCAGATACCGCAGGGCGGCGTTAAGCCCGTAAATGCCGGGGAGGTTCATGGTGCCGGCCTCGAACCGGTCGGGGAGAAAGGGGGGCATATCCAGACTGTCCGAGGCGCTGCCTGTGCCCCCGGCGATCAGGGGGGTGAGGGCGCGGGCCAGCGCGTCGGTGACGAAAAATGCGCCGATGCCCTGGGGGCCTAAAAGCCCCTTGTGGCCGGCGACGGACAGGCCGTCGATACCCATGGCCGCCATGTCGATGGGGAGCAGCCCCGCCGTCTGCGCCCCGTCCACCAGAAAAAAGACCCCCCGCGCCCGGCAGAGCCGCCCCACCTCGGCCAGAGGCATGACCCCGCCCGACACGTTGGACGCGTGGGTGAGAATCACCGCCCGGGCGCTGGAGGTGATCAGCGCCTCGGCGGCGTTTAGATCCAGCCGCCCGGCCCCATCACAGGGGAGGTACTCCAGGCGCACGCCCCGCCGCTCCAACGCCCGGAGGGGGCGGAGGACGGCGTTGTGCTCCAGGGGAGAGGTCAGCACCCGGTCACCGGGCCGAAGCAGGCCGGTCAAAAGCTGGTTGAGGGAGGCGGTGGCCCCGGCGGTGAGGAGGACGTTGCGCGCGGTGGGGGCGTTCACCAGAGCGCGGAGCCGCTCCCGGGTGTCCAGGGCCATGCCCGCCGCGGTATTGGCGCCCACGTAGGCGCCCCGGCCCACGCTGCCGCCGATCTGTCCGACGCACTCCGCCATGGCGCTTCCCACGCCGGGGGCCTTGGGAAAAGAGGTGGAGGCGTTGTCCATATATATGTTTCGCATCAGCTCACCTCACTCCCCACCGCAAGACGGATGGAATATTTTTCTCCCCGCAGGCCCCGCAGCAGCGCGGGGAGGGCCGAGATGGTCAGCCCGCTGTCGTCCAGCAGCAGCCGCACGGCCGAGCGCTTGGTGTCGATGGCCCGCAGCAGCGCCGCGCTGTACGCCGAGCCGGAGCCCGCGGGGACAGGGGACACGTTGCCCGTCCAGACCGACCAGCCCGTGTGCTCCAAGGCGGAGGCCGGGCCGCCGTCCTCCAAAAAGACGGTGCGGGTATTCATGTGTGCGATGAGGAACAGAAGGCGGTTCCCCTCCCGAAGCTGCTCCTCGGCCTCCTTGGCCGAGCCCGAGACCGCGAGCCCCACGGCGTGGCCCGCACCCACCATCCGGCGGACCAGCGCCTCGTTTTCGGCCAGATCCTCGGGCCGGAAGAGGAAAAGCGCGCTGAGCCCCTCGCTCTCCACCCGATTCAGCAAAGCGGTACTGGCCGCGCCCCCGCCGCACCGAAACGCCAGGGAGACACGCACCCCGCTCTTATCCGGGGGTGGCTCCTGCCCCGGGCTGGGGGAGACCGGCGGGGGGGTCGATCCGCTGGGGGAGGGAGTGACCGACGGCGAGGGGGAGGGGTTCTGGCTGCGGGTATAATCCCGCAGCAGCTGGGGCAGCGTGAAAGAGGCCACAGCATCGGTGAAGATGGTGTCGTTTAGGATCACGCTGGGGGTGGTCAGGCGCAGCAGGTCGCCGGACGGGGTGCTGCGCTGGGAATACCTCAGCCCTTCCTCCGCAAAGTAGCTCTGCACGGCGGCAATGGGCAGGTAGACGATGCTGCCCCGGATGATGGCGTTCTTATAGCTGTTGCCCTGCTTGTCGGTGCAGGTGCCGGCCTCAAGATCGTAGATAAGCTGGCGGCGTTTGGTATAGAGCATGACCATATTGCTGGAGGCCGCGACCCGAATGCCCAGGTCGATGGACACGCCGAAGTTTGCATTCATATAGTTCATGTCGAAGAGGACATAGGGCACGTAGTAGGAGTAGTTGTAGAGGATGGGCATGGTGCTGGCCGATATCTTGGGCGGAATCCATTCGTTCAGTGCGATGAAGATGACTTCGTCGGCGGCCCTGGCCCGGGGCGGGGCCAGGGGGATGAGAAGGGCCGCCGCGCACAGGAGGGCCAAAATCCGCTTTTTCCACGTCATCCTCCCCGCCGCCTTTCCCCCATCGCTTTTGCAACTATTATAGCATACTCCCCCGCCGGGGTAAAGGGAAAAACATAGGCTGTCCCTGCCGCTTGCGCAGGCCTTTATTCCCATGTATAATATCGGGGTAACGCGATAAAAAAGGAGAGACCCCTATGGACTACGCAAAGGAATCCCTGCGCCTGCACGGGGAATGGCGGGGCAAGCTGGAGATCGTACCCAAGATGGCGGTGACCACCCGGGAGGAGCTGAGCCTGGCCTACACCCCCGGCGTGGCGGCCCCCTGCCTGGAGATACAGCGGGATATTGACAAGAGCTATACCCTCACGGGCCGCTGGAACACAGTGGCCGTAGTGACCGACGGCACCGCGGTGCTGGGCCTGGGGGATATCGGCCCCGAGGCGGGGATGCCCGTCATGGAGGGCAAGTGCGTGCTCTTCAAGGCCTTCGGCGGGGTGGACGCGGTGCCACTGTGCGTGCGCAGCAAGGATGTGGACGAGATCGTCAACACCGTGCGCCTGCTGGCGGGGTCCTTCGGCGGGGTCAACCTGGAGGATATCTCGGCCCCCCGCTGCTTTGAGATCGAGCGGCGGCTGAAGGCGTGCTGCGATATTCCCATCTTCCACGACGACCAGCACGGCACCGCCATCGTGGTGGCGGCCGCGCTGAGGAACGCCCTCAAGCTGACGGGGCGGTCCATCGGCGAGGTGCGGGCCGTCTTCTCGGGCGCGGGCGCGGCGGGTACGGCCATCTTCAAGCTGCTGCGCCACATGGGCCTGCGCCACGCGGTGCTCTGCGATATTGGCGGCGTGGTCTACCCCGGGCGGCCCGACCTGGCCGGGAACCCCGCTTTGGCCGAGCTGGCCGAGCTGACGGCGCCCCAGGTCCGGGGCGGCCTTGCCCAGGCCCTGGCGGGGGCCGACCTCTTTATCGGCGTATCCGCCCCCAACCTGGTCACGGCCCAAATGGTGGCCTCTATGGCGAAGGACCCCATTCTCTTCCCAATGGCGAACCCCGTGCCCGAGATCATGCCCGACCTGGCTCTGGCCGCCGGGGCGGCTGTGGTGGGCACCGGCCGGAGCGATTTTCCCAATCAGATCAATAATTTGCTGGCCTTCCCCGGCGTGTTCCGGGGCGCGCTGGACGTGCGGGCGAGCGACATCAATGACGCCATGAAGCTGGCTGCCGCCCAGGCCCTGGCCGACCTGGTGGGGGAGGACCTGCGATACGACTATATCCTCCCCGCCCCCTTTGACGGGCGGGTCTGCCCCGCGGTGGCCCAGGCAGTGGCCCGGGTCGCCGGGGAATGCGGTCTGGCCCGCATACAGCGCTGATTTAATGGACTTTTAAGGAAGCATAAATACCTTTTTAGCGACCCGGCGGGTATACTGAAGGCACAAGCTGAGAAATTGTCCAACAGGGAGGCCTTCATATGTCGATATCTTTGGAAGCAGTCGAAAAACTGCACGAGAAAACGGGCGCGTCCTACGAGGCGTGCAGGGACGCGCTGGAACAATCGGGCGGCGACCTGCTGGACGCCGTCATCCGTCTGGAGCGGTGGGGTCAGAGCAGGTCGGCCGGCAAGGGCGGGGAGTACACCACCCAGCCCGTGGAGAGCGCCGCCGAGGCCGTCAAGCGGGTCCTTGCGCTGCCTCTGGCCGAAAGAGGAAAAAAGGGGAAGCGGACCGAGGCCGAGTGGAAGGAGTGGGCCCGCGAGATCGGCGACATGGGCCGGGGGCTCTTGCGCCACTCCATGGTGAACCAGCTTGAGGTGTGGCGGCATGACGCGCTGCTGACTTCGGTTCCCGTTCTCATTCTGGCCCTGCTCATCATCCTGGCGTTTTGGATCACCATTCCCCTGCTCATCCTCGGCCCCTTTATTGGCTGCCGCTACCGCTTTGTGGGGCCTGACCTGGGCAAGGACAGCATCAACAATGTGATGAACAATGTCTCGGCCACCGTGGACGGTGTGGTGGACCAGGTCAAGCGGGAATTTGGAGAGAAACATAAAAAATAGCGCGCCGCGCTAGCTTTCAGGAGGAATGGGTATGCCGGACAAGATACTGCTGGTGGAGGACGAGGAGAAGCTGGCCCGCGTGGTGGAGCTGGAGCTCAAGTACGAGGGCTACGAGGTGGAGAAGGCCTTTGACGGCCGCGCGGGCCTCGACCTGGCCCTCTCGGGCGCCTTCGACCTTATTCTGCTGGATATCATGCTTCCCAATCTCTCCGGGATGGAGGTCCTGCGCCGCCTGCGCCGGGAGAGCGCGGTGCCCGTCATCATGCTGACCGCCCGGGACACGGTGATGGACAAGGTAGCGGGGCTGGACTCGGGGGCCGATGACTACATCACCAAGCCCTTTGAGATCGAGGAGCTTCTGGCCCGCATCCGGGCCGCTCTGCGCAAGCGGGGGGACCTCCGCCAGGAGGGGACGATCCTCACGGCGGGGCCCCTGGTCATGGACGCCGAGCGGCACGAGGTCACCGTGAGGGGCGAGGCGGTGGAGCTGACCCGGCGGGAGTTCGACCTGCTGCGCTACCTTTTGGAGAACAAGGAGCGGGTCATCTCCCGGGAGTCCCTCCTCGACAATGTCTGGGGCTTCGACTTCGTGGGGGAGACCAACGCGGTGGACGTATACATTCGATTCCTGCGGGCCAAACTGGACGAACAGTTCAACATCAAGCTCATCCATACCGTCCGCGGCGTGGGCTATGTCATCCGGGAGGACGGATAGCCGTCAGGAGGGGAAAATTTTATGGCACAGCGCAGTCCTAATTCGTCCGAGCGGGGCCGGGCTTCCATTGTGGCCCGGCTGAACGCCCGGCTCTTCTTCCGGCTGCTGGGCATCTATCTGGGGATGGACCTTCTGCTGGCGGGGCTCTTTTGCGGGGGGCTTTTCATGTGGGGCGAGCGGCAGACGGCTGAGATCAGCGCGCTGGTCCAGGAGCGGGGGGTCCCGACCGCCGAGGCCACCCAGTGGATGGCGGCGGGGAACTATATCGTCTCGGCCGGGGGGGAGCTGCCGCCTGGCTACAGGCTGCCCGCCTGGCTGCCGCGGCCTGCCGAGACCCAGGAGGGGGAACGGTTTGCGAACCCCGGAGGGGTCAGCTTTTTCGGCCTGCTCCACTTCAGGGCCCCCGGCCCGGCCAGCTACTCCCTGCTGGTGTCCAACGGCGGCCAGCCCTACTCCATCACGCTGGACCTGTCCAAGCCCGTAAAATTTTTGGTTTTTATCAGCCGGGTGCTGCTGGTGTGCCAGCTCTTCAGCCTGGTGAGCAATCTCTTTAAAAACGCGGGCACCATCAAAAAAACCCTTCGCCCCATCCAGGAGCTGGCTGCCGCCACCGCCAAGCTGGGCACGGTCTCGGCCATGTCGAAGGAGGAGCTGCAGCTCCTGGCCGGGAAGCTTGAGGAGATCAACGCCACCCATCTGGACACCCGCATCTCGGTGCCGGGCACCCAGCGGGAGCTCAAGGCTTTGGCCGAGGCCATCAACTCCATGCTGGACCGCATCAACGAGGCCTACTCCTCCCAGCTCCGCTTCGTATCCGACGCGTCCCACGAGCTGCGCACCCCCATCGCCGTCATTCAGGGGTACGCCAATATGCTTAACCGCTGGGGCAAGGACGACCCCGCCACCCGGCAGGAGGCCATTGACGCCATCACGGCCGAAGCCGCCGCCATGAAGGAGCTGATCGAGCAGCTCCTCTTCCTGGCCCGGGGGGATAACGAGTCCATGCATGTGGAGCTGGAGGACTTCGACCTCACCGCCGTGGCGGCCGAGGTCCTGCGGGAGACCGAGATGATCGACCAGACCCATGTCTTCTCCGCCCAATGGGATGGGGCGGCCCCCATCCACGCCGACCTGGGCCTCATCAAGCAGGCCATGCGGATTTTGGTGGACAATTCCATCAAGTACACCCCCGCCGGGGGGCATATCCGCCTGGCCGTGAGCGCCAACGGTGCGGAGGCCCGGCTCTCGGTTCAGGACGAGGGGCAGGGAATCGACGCCAAAAGCCTGCCCCATATCTTTGAGCGGTTCTACCGCACCGACCAGTCCCGGGCCCGCCAGACCGGGGGCACGGGGCTGGGGCTGGCCATCGCCAAGTGGATCGTGGACCGCCACGGCGGGCACTTTGAAATTATCTCCCGGGAGGGCATCGGTACCCGCATGACGGTGGTGCTCCCTTTGGCCAAGGCGGAGGAGAAACCCGCAGCCGAGTCCGACAAGAAGCTGGCGTAACGGAAGCGGCGGGCTGTCGGAGAATCCCGTAGCCGTCTGCGCTGTGCGTAGGCGAGAGAGTATCAAAATTGGCGCGGCCTGTGGCCGCGCCAATTTTCTGACTGTCAAAAAACGCCCAGCCGAAAGCCTCGGAGGGAAGGATAGTGTGAAAGGGAACCGTCAGGGTTCCCTTTCACGTGCAGGAAAACCACTTTTTAAAATTTCTTACGGTGTTTCAAAAAGTGCTGTAGCCTGTCGAAAAGACTTTTTCGACAGGCTGCAAAACTGGCGCGGCCACAGGCCGCGCCAGTTTTATATCCAGGGGAGGACGAAGCCACGGCGGCTGCGCCTTACGAGCAGAACCGGTGCTTTCCGATGATGGTGATGAGGGGCCTGGACCAGATCCAGGCGCTGGTGGCGGTGGCGGGATTAAAGTAGTAGATGGCGCCGCCGCAGGGGTCGGTGCCGTTGAGGGCCTCCTGCGCCGCCCGGTAAGCCGAGTCGGACACCGGCTGGTTGAACTGTCCGTCGCTCATACAGGTGAAGGCGCCGGGCTGGTACACCACGCCCGAGATGCTGCTGGGGAAGGAGGGGTGCTCCACCCGGTTCAGGATGACCGCTCCAACCGCCACCTGGCCCGAGAAGGGCTCGCCCCTGGCCTCGGCCGAAATGACCCGGGCCAGCAGGTCCAGGCTGTTTTGCTGGGAGGAGCCGGGCTTTTCGCCCCCGGTGGAGCTCATGCCCAGCGCCTTCAGTGTGGCGGGGCCGGCGATGCCGTCGGCAGCCAGCCCGTTCTTGTTCTGGAAAGACTTGACGGCCTCCACGGTCTTGGGGCCGTAGACTCCGTCCACCCCACCGCTCAGATATCCCCAGTTGACCAGCTTCTGCTGGATGGTGCGCACCGCCTCGCCGCTGGAGCCCCGCCGGTAGACCGCCGCCTGAGCGGTCTGGGCCAGACTGATGATCAAAATGTTGACGGCGAAGAGCACTGCCAGCGAAAAGGCCAGCTTTTTGCGATTTTTCTGCATAACCTTGCCTCCGTTCTTTGGGAATAGTGTACGGCCACGGACTGGTTCCTATGCAAAAAAGAAGCAGGGAAAAACTCCCTCAAAAAGCCAGGACCTACGAATAAGCACAGACCCTTTGGGCCATACTGGAAAGGAAAAATGAAAGCGATGGGAAGGCTGGTGCGCTATGGTAAAGGGTGTGGCCCGCAGGGTCATTGTGGTCAGGTCGCCGGACCGGCGGCTCTTCGAGCAGGCGATTTTTATCATTAAGGAGGATGCCTTTCTCACCGAGGGCGTCACCGCCGAGCAGGTGGTGGCCGAGGCCCAGCGGGTGGCCGACGGCTATGTGCGCCGCAATACCGGCCCCAGCCGCTGGCTGAAGCGGATCTCCGCGCCCGTCTACGCCGTGGTGGGGGCTGTCGTCGCCACGCTGGTGTGGTGCATCGCGATTTTCCTGTGACAAGGGGCGGAAAAAATCCGGTATCAGGTATGATACCGGATTTCAGATTGTCGATAAACCCCAGCCTGAAGGAATCGGAGGGAGAGATAGTGTGAAAGGGAACCGTCAGGGTTCCCTTTCACGTGCAGGAAAACCACTTTTTGAAACTTCTTACGGTGTTTCAAAAAGTGCCTCAGCCTGTCGAAAAGACTTTTTCGACAGGCTGAAATCCGGTATCAGGTATGATACCGGATTTCATTTTGGAAAAAACGGCATACAAAAGAGACGGAGGTTGTGCTATAATAGCCAAAGAGCGGCAACAGAAAGCGGGGGGAGTACATACCATGCACAATGAGCTGACCCGGAAGGACCTGAAGATCATGCAGGAGGAGCTGGACCGCCGTCGGATCGAGCTGCGGCCCAGGCTGCTGGAGGCGGTGAAGGAGGCCCGGGCCTTTGGGGACTTGAGCGAGAATTTTGAGTACAAGGCGGCCAAGCAGGAGAAAAACCGCAACGAGGGCCGCATCCGCTACCTGGAGAACATGATCCGCACTGCCCGCGTCATCTCGGAGGGGTCGGCCGCCGACGCGGTGGGCCTGTACGACGCGGCGACCGTCTACCTGGAGGACGAGGGGGACACCGAGACCTACCGGGTGGTCACCACCATGCGGCAGGACGCCCTGCGGGGGCTCATCAGCAAGGAGTCGCCCATGGGGAAAGCACTGCTGGGCCGAACGGTGGGGGAGCGGTTCCGGGTGGAGGTCAGCGAGAAATACGGGTACTGGGCCGAAGTAGGGGCGATCGAGAAATTAGCCGACGACGGGAGCATTCCCATCAACACGTTTTAGTACACCGTAAAAGGGTTCAAAAAGCGGCGTTTTTACGTGACAGGGAACGGCGGGCGGCTCCTTTTATACGGGCCTTCCCTCCAAGCCCTCGTAGGACAGTCTAAAAGCCCTGCTGACGGTTCAGCAGGGCTTTTTTATGCGGAGGTCAGGAGTTTTTCAGCACGATGATCTCCATACTGTCGGCCACGTGCTCACAGGCGTCGCAGCAGTCCTCCAGCCGGTCGAACAGGACGCTCCAGCTGGCGACCTCGATGGGGTCGGTGACGTTCTGATAGAGGTCGCGCACGGCGTCGATATAGAGGGCGTCTCCCTCCTCCTCGGCAGTGTTCACCGCGATGATGGCAGGGATAAGGGTGGTGGACTTCTGGAAGTTGTGGAACTCGAGGATAGCTGTCCGCATGGCCTGGCAGCAGCGGACAATCACCTCGGTGAAAGCAATGGCGGCCGGGCGGATCGACTTGGTGTCGTACATGTACATGCGGATGAGGGTGTCGTCGATCTTGTCGGTCACGTTGTCCAGCTCGTTGGCGAGCTGGATGATGTCCTCCCGGTCGATGGGGGTGACAAACTCCTTGTTCAGGCGGGCCATCATGCTGTGCTTGGCCGCGTCGGCGGTATGCTCGATCTGGTGCATCTCCTCCCGGCACTGGGCCATAGTTTCGGGCCGGTGGTTGGTGATCACCTTGCGCAGATACTCTGCCGCCTGACACGCGAAGTCCGCCATGGCGATAAAATCGTCAAAATAGGGGCTGTGTTTCTTTGACATTTCGTCACATCCTTTTCAATTTGCTTTAGAAGAAAGCTACAAAAATTTTGGCGATGATGAACCCGATCAGGCCACAGCCGGGGAAGGTGAGTACCCAGGTGAGGACCATCTCCTTCACCACGCTCCAGTCTACGCTTCGTACGCGCTTCGCCGCACCCACCCCCATGATGGCGGTGGTCTTGGTGTGGGTGGTGGAGACAGGGATACCCGATACCGAGGAGATGAGCAGACAGCCCGCGCCCGCGAGGTCGGCGGCAAAGCCCTGGTAGGTCTCCAGCTTGACCATGTCCATGCCCACCGCCTTAATGATGCGGTAGCCGCCGATGGAGGTGCCCAGACCCATGACGGTGGAGCAGAGTAAAATGAGCCAGAAGGGGATGACGAAGGCGGCGGACTCGGTCTGCCCGTTGGCGAGGGCCATGCCCAGCAGGAACACGCCGATGAACTTCTGCCCGTCCTGCGCGCCGTGCATGAAGGCCATGGCGGCCGCGCCGCCGATCTGGGCCCGCTTGAAGAAGCCGTTGGTTTTTTTCCGGTTGGCCCGGCGAAAGAACAGCTCGATCAGCTTGACCACTACAAAGCCCATGACAAAACCCAAAATGGTGGAGAGCACCAGGCCGTAGAGCACCTTGATCCACTCCGCGCCGTTGACCCCGGAGAGGCCGCCGTGCATGGCGATGGCCGCGCCGGTGAGCCCGGCGATGAGGGCGTGGCTCTCGCTGGTGGGAATGCCGAAGACCCAGGCCGCGACTGCCCAGAGGACGATGGCCACCATCGCCGCGCACAGAGCCACCAGAGCTTCGTGGGAATTGCTGCCGAAGTCCACCATGTTATAGATGGTCTCCGCCACCGTCTTGTTAATGGCGGTCATAACCAAAATACCCAGAAAGTTAAAAATCGCGGCCATGATGATGGCGGGGCGGGGGGCAATGGCCCGGGTAGAAATGGCTGTTGCAATGGCGTTGGGCGCGTCGGTCCAGCCGTTGACCAGAACGACGGCCAGCGTCAGCAATACCGTGACCAGCAGCATTGGGTTTTGCACCAGCTGGGAGAGGAACTCTGCAAAGTCGATCATCCGCTATACTCCTTCAATCTTTATTCCGGTGTTCAGACAGCGCTGCGGCGCCTATGGTAGTATAACGGGTTTTTTGTCATATTTCAATGATTATCTTGCGCGGGGGCCGCCTCGCCCCGGTCGGGCGGGGTACGCCGCATGAGCTGCCAGCATCCCAGGGCGCTGAGCGCGAAGAGCAGAACGTCCACCGCGACCTGAAAACCCTCGGCAAAGCCGGGGAAGACGGCCACCACCGACCCGGCCAAAAAGCCCAGCACCGCGTAGTACGCCACGCCGTGGAACCGCTGGAAGACCCAATCCACCGCGAAGATCAGCACCAGGGCCGCGCCGCCGCAGCCCACCGCCACCGAGAAGAGAATGGGGAGGTCGAAGCCGGTGAGCGCCTCCAGAAATGGCTCGTAAATGCCAAGCTGGATCAGGAGGAAGGAGGAACTGATGCCGGGTATCACGGTGCCCACCGCGATGAGCACGCCGCCCAGAAGGGCCGTCGCCATGTTCAGCGGCAGACCTGCGGGGGGCAAAAACCGGCCCAAAAGAACCTCTAAAAATACGACCAGTGCGAAGGTGGCAAGGCCCGCACCCAGCCAGCGCTTGCGAAAGCCCCTGCCATTGGCCTCACGCAGGAAGGAGGGCAGGCTGCCCGCTACCAGGCCGAGGAAGACGTAGAGAATGGTGGTCGGGGCCTTGACCATCAGGAATTTCATCAGATTACTGAACAGGAAAACGCCGCCCAGCCCGCCCAGGCCCAGGGGGAGAAGAAACCGAAAGCCGCGCCGAAAGTCCTTGTGCAGGTGGGTCAGGGCATGGAGACCCGGCTCGTACAGGCCGGAGGAGGCGGCGAGCATGCCCCCGGACAGTCCCGGCGTGATACAGGCGACACCGATGATGAGCCCCATGAAAAAGCGGCGGAAAAACTTAGCCGCCGTACCGGGAGAGCTATGGGTGGAAGAATTATGCTCCGTCATAATACAAGTCCTCTGCTGTCTGTTCTTTTGGCTGCCCCGCAAGCGGGCGGAAAAGCGGTTCAAAGGAAAGGATTATAGCCGCTCTGCAACTATTATACCATAAATACGTATGGGGGTAATATTAAATTTAGATAAAGAAAGTGTGATGCACCCACGAAAAGAAAACCGGAAAGACCGCGAAAGGAGCGGCGGCCCCCACAGGGCCGCCGCTCCTCCCAATAAAAATAGTTTTTGACGGAACTGCCCGCTCAAAAGGGAAGGGAACGGATGCCCCAGAACTCCCGGTAGCGGTTGGGCTGTACGGCCTCCACTTCGAGGATCAGACCCATCTGGGTAGCGAGGGGGTCCACGTCCGGTGCGGGGCTTACCCCCCGCTGGTCGATGAGAACCAGCTCCACCGATCCGTCGCCAACGGTGAGGGCGGTCCCTGTCCCCGCCGCGGCCAGCATTTTGGGCTGGAGTGCCAGGCTGTAGTAGTAGCAGTAGTCGGCGGCCCGGTTGTCCACCCAGTGGCCCACCCCGGTCAGCGCATCGCCCGCCGCCCCCCCGCCGGCGGCGGGGATGGAGGGGTCGGGCGCGGGGGCAGCGGCGGCCGGAAGTCCGCTCTCCGTCACCGCGTAGCTGAGAAAGGAGGCGGGCAGGACCTCGTTGGAGCTGCGATCGGTCCACTGCTCCAGAAGGCGCACCCGGACATAGGCCGGCGAAGCGCCCGTGTAGCGCACGACATACTTCATATTGCCGATGTAGTTGTCGGCCAGGGGGTTGAAGCTGACGGGAACTAGTATGGACTGGCCGGTGTAGGTCACCCCATCCTGGAAAGAGAGGATGCCCTCCACCTCGAAGTCGGAGAGGACGGTGAATGTGCCCTCGGCTTTCTGGCTCTTGCTCAGCCAGGCCATGGTGCCGGAGACCAGAACCAGGGCAGCTAAGAGCAGACAGGCCCCGGCAAATACGAGCTTTTTTCGGTACAGAAGGATCCCTCCTCTCTCACGGACTATAGTCAGGATTTGGGCAGCGTAGAGTCGCTGCGATAGACGCCCCAGGGGATGCTGCCCGAATCCGCCACCTCCAACCGCAGATCCAGAATGACACGGGTGCTGTTGTCGCCCATACCGGTCACGCTGTAGCCGCTGCGCGGCGCGCCGGAGATAGTGGCCGAATCCATGGGGGCCAGATCGCTCATCGTCTTACGGATGACGGAAGCATGCTCAACACGATAGGTCAGACGGGGGCTGAGCACGGGAATGCGGACCGTGAGGAAGGAGGTCTTGGGCAGGTTGGCGAAGTTGGGCAGCAGATAGTCCTTCCAGGAGCAGATGGCGTTGGAGGACATGGCGTTTTCCCCCGTGCCGAACTGGAGGGCCAGCATCAGGTACTGCTCGGCGTCGGTGCCGAAGAGGGACGACAGGTCGTACCGGGCCAGTTTAAAGGAGTAGAGCTTGAGCCGTCCATCCTCCACATAGTAGGAGCCGCCGTAGGAGTCGGCCGAGAGCCAGAGGGCGGTGCGCTCCAGGTCGGTGGTACCGGCGTAGAGGGCGGGGCCCGCCACGTTGGTGCCGTCGCTGTTTTTGTAGGCGGTGAGGGTGATGAAGCCGTCGTAGTCGTAAGCAAAGCGCCAGTAGCTGTAGCGGATGCTGCCCCCGTCGTTGAGGCCGGCCAGGGCCGAGTAGTAATCGGTGTTTCCACTGAACTGGGAGCCAATATGAGACAGCGGTGTAAAGGCGGCGTAGCAGCCCGTGATGCTGCCCGTATTGATGCCGGTCATCCCGCCCAGCCGCTGCCGGGTGGGGGTGGTATTGGGCGGATAGTAGGAGGTCACCTGGGAGGTCGCGTTGCTTGCGATGGTGGGGGTATAGAAATAACAGGTGTCCAGCGTGCCGCTGTTCTGCCCCACCAGGCCGCCGATGACTGTGGAGAGGTCGGTGGTGACAGTCCGCGTGACCGTGACGGTGCAGGATTCGGCGGCCACGTTGGCGACGCGCCCGGCGTTGGTCCCCGCCACCAGGGCGGTAACCAGAGCGGTATTGGAGGTAACTTCCAGATTGCCGCGCTGCAGAGCCAGGAACTCCACCTTGCCGCCCTGGGCCACCGAGGCAAAGAGGGGGGCCGAGGTCTTGAAGTTGGAGAGGGTATGCCCCCCGCCCTGGAAACTGCCGTAGAAGGGGGCGGTGACAGTAGAGATGGCCACGCCGCCGAAGTCGATGTCGTGGTCCAGGACAAAGGTCTTCCCGGCGGTCCCACCGCTGTTGGCGAAGGCTACGAAGCTGTTCCAGTCGGCAGCGGTGCGGATGAGGAAGGCGCTGCCGCCCGCGGTGACCGAGGTATTGTATTTGGGGTTTAGCGGATAGCTCGCGTGGGCGATCAGCTCGTCCCAGTTGAACCGGTAACTCACCGCCAGGGCCGATGGGATGGAAAGCCAGCAGGGCCGCTGGAAGGGGGCGGGGTCCGCCGCGCTGAGGCAGAGCCGCAGCGCCACCTCGCCGCTGCTGTCGTCCACGGGACGGGCCAGCCCGTCGCTGACGGTGAGAAGGGCGGAGTTGCCCGAGCGGAGGACGTATCCGGCCCCGGCCAGGGCGGGGGCCGTAACCGTCTGGAACCGGGCGTAATTCCCGCCTCCCGTGCTGCCGCCGAAGGTAAAGATGGCGGCGGCCAGCTTGGCGGCGGCGCCCAGGGGGGTGGTGCTCAGGTCGGGGATGCCGCTGTCGGGGCTGAAACGGGCGGGGAAGGGGTAGTGCTCCCCGTCGCCCGGCGTCCAGCCCAAGCCCGTCATAGCGAGGGCAGCCCCGTCCTGCCGGGTGCCTCCGGTCCCCTTGGAGAGGTGGCGCCCGTCATAGCGGCAGTCGTCGCCCAAGGTCTTGGAGATGCGGTACACCACCGCGCCGTCCAGATAGGCCGACACGTAGCAGGAGGAGACCGTGCCGCCCGTCTGCTCGGCGGCAATGCCGCCCACGGACGAGACATTGGGCGCGTTGATGAAACCGGTGAAATAGCTCTGGGTGACGCTGCCGCCTGAGAGGGAGCCGACCAGTCCGCCCAGCGCCCTGGGAGAGACCGTGCCCGCCGCCGTAAGCTCCACTGTACTGAACGAGCCGGTGACCGTGCCCGCGGAGCTGCCCGCCAGGCCGCCGGCGGTGACACCCGCGCCCTCGGCCGAGACCGAGCCCGAGACACCGCAGGAGAGGAGACTGCCCGTGGCCGTCAGCCGTGCCGCCAGCACGCCGCCCGTGCCGCCCTCCGGCAGCTTGAGGGACGCGCCCGAGACCAGCAGGTTTTGCACCGCCCCGGAGACTGTGCCGAAGAGGCCCTGGGTGCCGGCGGTGGGATCAGAGAGCATACCGAAGACCAGATGCCCACCGCCCTCGAAGGTGCCATTGAAGGGGTGCGCCTCGGTGCCGATGGGGAACCAGAGCCTCTGCCCGGTGTCTCCGCCGATCTGATCGGTCAGCTTGGTGAGGTCGATGTCGGCCGCGAGGTGGATCATCGCACCCGAGAAATCGTCGTACCCGCCGCTCGGGGCGTGGGTGTGGGCCACCTTGGAGACGCCTGAGTCTCCGATGAACCCGCCTACGAGCTGACCCAGCTCCCACAGCTCCTCGGCGGTGGTGATGGTGTAGTGCCGTACGCCGTCTACCAGTCTCACGTCGTCGTACCAGCAGCGCAGGTTGATGAGGACCCGGCGGGCCGTGCCGTTTTGCCCAAGCTCCAATTGAGTCAGGCCGTCGATGGTTTTGGTAAAGGTCCTGCCGTCGGTCACGGCAGCCGTGCCGGGGGTGACCGACGCGCCGGGCTGGGTAGCCGGGCAGACCAAGGTTCCGCCGGGGTATTGGAGGGCGCCCGAGGTGGCCGAGCCCGCATTGGGGGAGAGGGAAATGCGCATACGCGCTGAAATGGTGTCGGCCGTGAGCGACAGGACGGATTGGAGCGGATAGAGCCCGTCGGGCGTGCCGGGAAGCCAGTTGTCACCCAGTTCAGCCGGGACCGCGCCGGAGGCTGTCCCGCCGGTGATCAGGCCGCTGCCCAGGGGGGGTACGTCGCCGGCCAAAGAATTTGCGTCGTAGTACGCGCCGTTCAGATAAAGGGCGCCCGCCGCGTCTCCCACCAAAGCCCCGGCGGTGCTGCCGCCCACATAGGAGGCCGCGTAGCTCTGGGTGACGGTGAGGGACTTGCCTGTGGCTACGCTGCCCACCAGCCCGCCCACGGGGCCGGTGGTTTGCCCGTCCGGCGCACTGCCCGAGCCGGGCCGGGGCGTTTTGGGGTCGGCGTATACGTAACCGGTGTACCCGCAGTTCACGATGGAAGAATCCGCTGTCACCCTGCCCACCAGGCCGCCCAGAGAGGCGGTGGGGGAGGCGCCCAGATAGGGGACGGCGGACCAGTCGGTGGCATAGCCCGGGTCGGCCGGAGCATCGGCCAGCGTATAAACCGGGATGCTCACCAGGCAGTTTTCCAACCGCCCGCCCGCCAGCACGGCGGTCAGAGCCCCCGCCGCGCTCACACCCTGGGCGACGCGGACGCCGGGCTGCCGGTAGAAGAGGGCCCCGGCGGCGGTGGACTTGGCGGCCAGGTTCAGATTTTTCACCGTGCCGCCGCCACCGACGGCGCCGAAGAGGCCAAGCGCGGCGTCCGACAGATTCGCGCCGTAGTAGAAGGGGTTGACGGCCAGGTTGTAGAGGGTTTTGCCGTCGCCGTTGAGGGTGGCGCTGAAGGGAATGGCACGGCTGCCGATGGGCCGCCAGGTATCATAATCGCCCATTCCGCTGTAGTTGGTGCCCAGGTCGATGTCCTTGCCCAGGCGGATCTCGCCTGCGCTCAGGATAGAGCGCGAGGGACTGGGCAGACCGTTTTGGTCGGCGGTGTCGGCGCTGTACAGGGTGCTCAGCCCCGCCAGCGCGTCGGCGGTGTAGACCGTCCAGACCTTGTCTTCCCCCCACATGCCGCCGGGGTTTACGTAGTAGATGCTCACGTCCCGGGAGCCGCTGGAATTGGTGCTGGGGATGAAACTGACGGTGCGCTCCTCCCCGCCCAACTTGGCGGTGAGACTGACGGAAGGCCCGACGCCGGGGCAGGTGGCCACCGCCATGCGTTCGTTGTTCGTGACGCGCACGACGGAGTCCCCGGCGGCGGTGGAGAGGGCCGCGCCGGCCGCGCGGACAAAGACGTTGGAGAAGGTTCGCGTTCCCCTGGTGGCCTTGGTGTAGTGGATGGCCAGGTGGGCAAGTTTCACACTGTCCTGGCTCCAGGCGGTATCGCTCTTGAGGTGGGGGTAAAATCCGTCCGCAAATTTCCAGACCGAATCATCCCAGCCCGCCATGACCCCCTGGGGGTTGACTTGGGACATCTGAAAGGCGGGGGAGTCGCCAACCCAGGCCAGACCGGGAAGGGACCCGCTGACCCCGGACCAGCTATATTCGGATGTGAAGACATTGCTGCTGTAGCTCAGGTTTGCCCTGGCACCGATGTCGGAGCCGTCGGTGTTGTAGGCGCAGTTGACGATGTTGAGATTTCCGAAACCATTGGCGGTGCTGCTGGTTGTTGCCCCGCCCACAAAGCCGCCCCGGAGCCGGGAGGACGCGGTGGAGATGTTGTTCTCCCCCGCGTAGTAGCAGGAGTCAATCTTGATGTAGGTGGTTTTATTCGCGTTGCCATTCACGCTCACAACCCTGCCGAGGAAACCGCCGGCCTGGACCGAGTTGGAGACCCCCGTGTCGGAGAAATTGACCAGGGAGTAGGAGTTTGTGATGGTGAGGATGAAGGCGGAGCCGCTGACGTACCCCACCAAGCCGCCCACCCCGCCCCAGTCCTGAAGGGAGCCCTGGGCGGAACACTGGCTGATGGCGGCTTTCACGTTGCCGACGCCGCCCATGCTGCCTACCAGACCGCCCGCGCCGATGGCGTCGGCCCCGTCGCCGCCCAGGGCAGTGATGGCCACGTCGGTGTGGCAGTCCGTCAGGCTGAGAGGGCCGACGCTGCTGCCCACCAGGCCGCCCACCGCCACGTTGCGGCCGGCGGAGATGGCGCCGTCCACCCGGACGTTGGTCACGGTGGCTCCCCGGGCGGTGGCGCTGAGGATGCCCGCGGCGGAGGTGGCGGCGCTGCCATCCACGCCGGTGATCCGCGCGTTTGTGATGGTCAGGTCCTTCACCGAGCTGCCGTCGCCCAGGCCGCCCAGCAGACCGGCCGACCAGGTCCCCTGGCTGTTGGTCCAGCCGCCGGTGGTGAGGTTTTCCAGGGTGCTGCCGTGGCCGTCCAGCTGACCCGCCAGAGAGGCGAGGGTGCCCGGCCAATTGATGCCAACCATGTCGATGGTGGTCGGGGCCAGGGCGGAGAAGTTGTCGCCCGCGCTCGTGGGAGCCTCGCTGATCTGGTAGTAGACACCGACGGAGTTTTTCCCGGAGTTTACAAAGTCGCGGAAGATCTCCAGCTGATCCAGATCGTAGATGATAAAGGGCTTAGAGGCGGTGCCGTCCCCATAGGTGAAACTCTGCTTGGCGATGGTGTAGGAGAGGGAGAGGGGGGCACCGGCCACCATAACGTCAGAATAGGTGAACTTAAGGGGGCCCTCGTCGTCCGTCCCCGTGACGGTGTAGGCGGTGGTGCCGCTGCTGCCGTTGCCGCTGCTCTGCACGAAGGAGTTGGGTGTGGAGGCAAAAGCGGAGATTTTTTCGGGGAGGGTGACCGAGAAGGGATGGGCGGAGGTCATGCTGTATAGGGAGGTGATGGCACTCGGATTGTCGAAGAGCTGATAGGTGGAGACGCGGGAAATCTCCTGCACGGCGGCATCTGCGTTAAGGTCCGTCATCCACTTGAGCTGGGGGTAATTGCGGTTTCCCGTAGCGGGGTAGGTCCAGATGGCGGAATTGGCCAGCGCTGTCCACGCGTTGTCCCCCGGCTTGGCGGCAGCCCCTCCGGTAGGTGCCGTGACATAACTGCCCACCAGCGCGATGCCGCGCTGGGTCAGGGTGCTGTCGTACAAGCTGTTGACGGTTTGTTTGTTAATTACACTACTGAAGGTGGAGGCCGCCGTGCTGGTGGTCTGTCCCACAAAGGCACCGTAGGGGCCGGGGGCCCAGACCTGCCCGACAAAATAGCTGTGTTGGTTGTTAGGGTTATTGGTACGGACATAGTTGGTGGTGTAGCCCACCAGGCCGCCCGCCGCGCCGCCGGCCGTCGCCGCCTTGACAATGGCGCTGGCGTAGCTGCTTCTGATGGTCACAGTGGCGCTGGAGTAGCCAATAAGTCCGCCCGCGTAGTACCGGGAGTTGACATTGCCGAATACGGCACATTCCGTTACAGTGCCCGCGACCGCATTATACCCCACCAGGCCGCCGGAGGCGGTGCTTGCAGCCGTGGTGTTGGTCAGGCGATCGGTGGTGCTGACGTTGCCGGAGAAAAGACAGTTGGTAAGTGTTTCAACCCTCCCCCGGCCAATCAGACCGCCCACGGTGCCCCCCACGAGATTGGCGATGACGCGACCTCCGGTGACTTTAATATTGCCGCTGTTGCCCGAGGCATAGCCGATGAAACCGCCCACATGGGCGGTGCTCTCCACGGTAGAATCGGCGGTAAGCGTGGCGGAAATGGAGCCGGAAACAGTGCAGTTTGTAATGCTGATGCTGCTGGAAGCGCTGCTGCCCACCAGGCCGCCCACATAGACGACGAGGTTACTGCCGGCGACATTAGCGGCCTTGATATCAATGGCAAGCCCAGTCACATCGCAGTCTGTAAAGTTGGCCGAGATACCCGTACTGGGGATGGTGCCCACCAAACCGATGGGGGTGGGAGTGAGGGTGGCGGAGGGGACGAGCGTGTAGGAGTCCTGACAGGCATAGGAAAAGCCGTTTATATCCACGTTGTTGAGGGAAGAGGAAGCCATCCGCCCAGCCAAAAGGCCAAAGTACACAGATGACGAATTGCCCAACTTGATATTTCCAATAGAAATGTCTTTAAACATTAAATCTTGAAAGGACGCCTTGAATGCGGTGTTGAAGAGGCCGGTAGCGCCCGTTGAATAATTTAACTTTGAGAGAGCGCTGCCCGCTCCCCCGGTTAGCTTGCCGCAGAAGGGGAACGTGGTGCTGCCCGACCAGGTGGTGTTGTTCGTCCAAGCGTACGCGGGGATGGCCGTGCCGCTGATGGTTCCGCTGAGGGTAAAATCCGCCCCCAGATACCCCCCGCCCGCCAAATTGACCCGGTCCAGGAAACGAAGGAGGTTTGTCCCGGTGTCGATCACATTGGCACTCCCCTCCGTCTGATTGGCGGCGGTGACGGCCCAGCGGGCCGCGGGGATGGAGGTGCCGGAGACGGGGGTGGCGCCGGTATAGATGCCGCCGATGATCACGTTGCCGCTCTTTAAATTCCTGGTCCGGGTCAGGATATTCTCTGCGGCACCCAGCTTGTCGGGGGCGGCCCCGGACACGTCCTTGAGCCGGTACAGGCTGTACGTCCCGTCGCTGCCCATCACTGAATTGGTGACGTCGGGGGTGAACCAGCGTTTCGCGGCGGAGTGGGAGAGGCCTTTAACGGTATCGGAGATGGACTCGGAGGCCCACCCGAGCTGGGGGAGGTAGGCGGGGTCAGCATCCCAAGCGTCACCCATGTCCTGGGTGACAAAGGCACCTAGGTCATAGGAAGCTGTAATCGGGGCGACGGCATATTTGGCTGCGTCTTGGGGGGTCTGAGTACCGTCCACCACTGTGTTGGTCAGAGTGAGGGTGTTCCCCTGCTGGCCTACGATGGAGCCAAACTGGGGGGCCAGCAGACCGCCCGCAAAGTAGACGTTGGAGAGGGTGGTGGCGGCCTGGTTGTTGCCAATCAGCCCGCCGATGGACTCCGCGGTGCTCAGGAGGAGGTCAACCGAGGGGCTGTTTTTGGCGGTGACACCCAGAGCGGCGGTGCTGAAACAGTCCTGCCAGGTCATCTGGGCGTTGATCCGGCCCACCAGCCCACCCGCGTCGTGCTTGGAATTGATTCTTCCGGTGGTGAAGGAGCGGGCGACGGTGGGGTATTCCGTCAGGGGGCCTGTTGTTCCACAGTATCCCACCAGCCCGCCCACGCCGCCCTCGGCCCCGGTGGTGGGCCCATTATGGATGTCGATGTCCACACCGGCGGCGCAGTTGGACAGGGGCGTGGAGGTGACGGAGGTCGTCACCATAGACCCGGCGACGCCACCCACCCGCTGGTTGGCAGCCGCGGTATTGGTGCCGCTGGCAAGGGTATTGGAAAGCTTGCCCAAAAAGATGCAGGAATCCACGTTGGTAGACGGGCTGCCGATGTATACCAGGCCTACGATGCCGCCCACCGAAGTGATGGCGCTGCCGCCCCCCGCGACGGTATAGCTCAAGTCCGCCTGGGTGACGGTGCAGCCTGAGATGACCCCCGACGATGCGGCGGCCACCACGCCGAGGGCATAATTCTGGCCGCCCAGAGAGCCGCTCAGCACCCAGGGGAGGGGGGTGACATTTAAATTTTTTACGGAACCGTCCGTTCCTATATAGCCGAAAAGGCCGTACCCCGCCGCTATTTTGGCAGGGTCGGGCGCGTAATAGAAATTCTTGACGGTATGATTATCCCCATCAAAGGTGCCCAGGAAGGGGGTGCCGGAGGGAAGGCCGTCGGTGTCAAAGGAGGAGAGGATTCCGATGGGGGTCCAGTAGAAGGATGCGCCGCCACCGCTCTTACCGTCGTAGTTGGATAGGTCCACATCGGCCGAGAGCTTGAAAAAGCGCTCCTTCATGCCGATGGGCACCTTGACAGAGTAAGTGGCCCCGCTCATGGCCTCCATCATCAGCGCCCCCGTGTTCCCTGCGGCAGTCTGCTTCTCAGCGTCCGGCGGCTCGGGGCTGGGGGTGGGCGCTTCGCTCTCCGTAGGCGCGGGCGTCTCGGAGGGCACCGGGGGAATGCTCTCCGTAGGCGCGGGCGTCTCGGAGGGCACTGGGGAAATGCTCTCCGAGGGCGCGGGCTCCTCGGAGGGCACTGGGGGAATACTCTCCGCGGGCGCGGGCGTCTCGGAGGGCACCGGGGGAATGCTCTCCGCGGGCGTGGTCTCCTGGGGAGGAGTGACGGAGGGAGAGACCTCGGGTGTGGCACCGGGCTCTGCGGGCTCCTGAGGTTCCTGGGTGGGTGCAAGGTCTTTCCCGCCGGTGAAAAAGGAGAAGAGGGCACTCAGCAGAGAGGGGTGTGCGGCGGCCTCCTCAGGCTGAGGACTGGGGAGAGGGGCGGGCTCTTGAGTCGGCTCCGGCGCGGGCTCCTCGGAAGGCGCGGGAGAGGTGCTCTCCACGGGCGCGGGAGAGGCGCTCTCCGCGGGGGCGGGAGACTCACTCTCTGTGGGAGAAGGGGAAGGGCTCTCCCCAGGCTCGGGCGTTTGCGTGGGAGCGGCGCTCTCCTCGGGCTGCGTTACGTTGTCCGTCTCCAGGGACTCCATCAAAAGGGAAGAACTGGGGAGAGTTGTGGTCACGTCTGGGCCGACCACATAGGTGTTGCCCTCATGGGTGAAGGTCATGGTGGAGTCTTCCGTGGTCAGCCCCTCCACCAAATTGGCCAGGGCGGTCAATTGACTCTCACCGGAGATTTGGTAGGCTTTTTCCGCCGAAGAGCCGTCATAGTACGGGTCGAGCAGCCAGCTGTAGTCGTCCCCGCCGCCGCCCGCCGCCCGTGCTCTCCCTGTCAGGGAGAAGGGGCTGAAGGGGGCCAGACTTACCATGCTGATGAGCAGAGCCAGGCTGGTGGCTGCGGCCACCAGCCTGTATCCCAGCTCCCGACGGAGAGGAGCGGCGGTCCTGCGGCCCCGTCCGCCGGAGTCCAGAAGCCGGCGGGGCCGGTATAGAAGGGTATGGAGAAGACTGGCGCTGCGCCGATACCGCCTGCCCCTGCGCAGCCGGGCCAGCAGTTCTTCCTCCGGGAGGCGGGCGGGGGGCGCGTCGGGAAGAAGATGGGTCCCGACGCTCTTTTTTCTCCCGTTCATTCGCCAGCCTCCTTTCCAAACGGTATGATTGCGTTTCCTTTATACGGGTGGGAATAAAACTAGCGCTCCGCGCGGGAGGTAAATTTTACAGTGACGCTGTACCCGTTGCGCACCGCGTCGGTCAGGGTGGGCAATGTCCCCCCGTCGGTCCAGAAGAAGAGGGCGATGCCGCGCCGCTCCCCCGGCTCCAGGCGGATGGGGATGCCCTCCCGGGTGTGGAGGGCCAGGGCATTTTCCGCGTGGGACGCCTCGGTCCAGCCGGGCTGGGACAGCAGGGCCGACAGCTCCGGCGCGGCCGGGTCATCGTCTCCCGGGCTGCTATAAAAAGCGCAGTGGAGACCGGGGTTGGTCTCCCCGTCAGCCCCCGTCCGGGTCCCGTAGATCGAGACCGTCACATCTACCGGCGCAGTCCCCTCGTTGTAGACCGTGGTGGAGCACCGGATGACGTTTTTGTCGAAATCCTCCGCCTCCGGGACGGTGGACGCGGGGATGGGAAAGCTGTCCACCAGAAATCCTCCGCTGCGCACCGCGCTGACCCGGATCTCGCCCAGCGTCAGGCGGCGCTCCCGCCACTGGGGCCCGTCCGTCCGGGTGGGGCCGTTCACGGAACTGCTGCGCATCAACAGATAGAGCAAGGAGAAGAAAAGGGCCAGAAGAAAAAACAAAAAGCGGGTCAGCCGGCGGTAGCTCCTCTGGCTCATTGGGAGGCACCCCCTCCGCCGAAGGTCAGGCTGATCTGGCCCAGGAGGGGCAGCTTGTACACCACCCGACCCAGAAGGGTGCTCTCCTCCACGCTCTGGGCGTCCAGATAGGGGGAGGCGTCGGCCTTGGTGCGCAGACTGCGCGCCGTCGGGTCTGTCTCGTAGACCCGATGGGTGAGCGGGCCGCCCTCGGTCTGAAAGACGATGATCTCGCCGACCTGGACCGCGTCAAAGCCCGTGCCCGCCGCAAAAATCAGGTCTCCCCGGCGGAGGATGGGCGACATGCTGTCCGACGAGACGGCGTAGGCCGTAAGCCCCATCGCCCGGGGGACCGCCGCCACCGCAAGAATAATCAGTGCCAGTAGGCCGCAGAGGAAGAGGACGGCCACATCGGCGGCACCCAGGGGCCGCCGCTTACTGCTTTGGTTCATGGCGCGCCTCCTCCAGCTCCTCCTGGGCCCGGCGGACCTCTTCCTTCCCCAGCCGCACCAGCTGGAGCACCGAGCGCACGATCACCGCCAGCAGCGGGATGAGGATGGCCAGAAAAAATACATAGGGCCTGCGCAGAAAGGACACCGCGATGCCCAGAGCCAGGGAATGGAAGAACACCCGGCCCACCAGCCGGTCGGCGGGGACGGGGGTGGGGTCCTCCAGTGCGTTGGCGTCGCCCTGGGTGCGGAACGCGGAAACGCCGTCCTGGCGGGTGACCTCCACCACGCGGTGGGTGTTCACAACCCCGTCATGGCCGGCGATACTGGTATAAAAGGTGATAACATCCCCCACCCTGATCTCCTCCGCCGGGGTGGCACGGACCAGAATAAGGCTGCGCTCGGGCAGCGTGGGGGCCATGCTCCCGGTGAGGACGGCCAGCATGGACATGCCGAAGAGGGCGGGCACCTTCCCCCTGGGGGTGGTGATGGCGGTCCATCCCGCCAGCAGGGAGACCAGAATGGCGGCCGCACACAGGAGGTTGACGGCGGCGGGGACAAGTTTCTTAGCCATGCTCAGCCCTCCCCGTCGCCAGCCAGACCCAGGGAGAAGGAGATAAAGCCGGGCAGGGTGCCGGTGTGGGTCTCTCTGCTGTCCGCCCCGTTCTGAAGGTAGACCGGGTCACAGTAGACGGCCAGAATGTACGCGCTGGACGGCACTGTGACGTCGGGAAGCTCGGCGGGCTGTCCGCTGCGGAAAATGGCCGCGTCCAGAGCGCCGGTCCCGTTCCGGACCAGGGAGAGGGAGACGTTCTCGCTCGTGGGAGGCGTGGCGGTCAGATCAATGGTAGTCGGGATAAGGTAGAGCCCCACGCACTGGGCCAGGGTGGGCCCCTCCAAACCGGGCTCACCCGTGACCGTCACCTCGCGCAGCACGGGCGTGAAGGGACTGCCCGAAGCCAGCAGATAGAACTCGCACTGGCCGGGCACCATATTTTTCACGGTGACGCGGGAGTCCAGCAGGGGCTCCTCCTCGCCCCAGGTGATGGCGGCATAGCTTAATTCGGAACTGGCCCTGTTGTAGCTGCGGCCCTCCAGGGCGGTCGCCCTGCGGAGACCTGCGCCCGGGCCGGTGCTCTGGGCCGCGAAGCTTAGCTCGGACAGGCCCACCGTGCGGGAGGAGATGAACCAGGCCGCCGTCAGCATAATAAGCACAAGGAGAGGCGCCACGACCATGAGGATGTGGCTCAAAATCTTTTTTCGCTCACGTTCCATGGCGCACGGCTCCTCTCCAAGGGAATGGGGTAGTGATTAGTCGAGCCCCCTGCGCCGCCGAATCCACTGGGCAAGACGGCCGGCGGGCCGGGGTGCGGATTCCGGGACAGGCCCGGGTTCCGGCTCGGGGTTCTCTTCGGGGGTGGGGACGAGGTCCTCGGGCAGAGACGCTTCGAGGGTGGCGGGAACAGGCGGCGTCTCGGGGGCGGGCGGAGCTTCCAGCTCCGGCAGGGGGAGAAGCTCCGGCACAGCGTCCGGCGGCGGGGCGGAAGGCTTTTTGGCCCTGGGTCTCCCACCCGCGGCGGCGACTTGGCGGCGGCGGTCTTGGTGCGCTCCATCTCCCGCTCTATGGCGGCACGGGCCTTCTCCAGCTCCCGCTCCTTGGCGGCGCGGGCCTTCTCCAGCTCCTTGGCCTTGGCGAGCTTTGCCTGCTCGCGCTCCTTCTCTTTGGCGGCGCGGGCCTTCTCCAGCTCCTTGGCCTTGGCGAGCTTTTCCTTTTCCCGCTCCTTCTCCTTGTCAGAG
>JBLJBF010000154.1:0-14655 GCA_047637855.1 Pseudoflavonifractor sp.
ATCCGCACGTCGGTGAGGTACTGCACGCAGCTCATGCCGAGCTCCTGCTTAAAGATGGTGGAGAAGTAGGACTGGCTGATATGGAGCCGCTGGCACAGTGCCTCTACCGAGAGGGCCGAGTCGGCGTAGCGGGCCCGGATATAGTCCCTGGCCTCCTCCACCAGCCGCTTGGCGACCGACAGGCGCTCCTGGCTCAGCCGCCCACTCATGCGCAGGCAGACCTCCAGCAGCCAGTCCCGCGCCTGCTCCTCCGTAACGTTCCCATCCAGGAGGGCAAGCCACTCCTCCCGGGGCCCCAGCATCTCCTCCTCGCCCAGGCCGTACCGCTGGATGAGGGGGATCAGCATCCCTAAGGCCGCCATCAGCCGGGCCTGGGTGCTCCAATCCTCGCCCCCCTCCTCCAAAAGCTGATCCGCCTGGAGAGCGATCTGCTCCCGCGTGCCGAACTTGATGGCCGAGAGAACCTTTTGCACCCGAAGGGCATCGGGGGCGGGGCGCCCGGCGTCGGTATGCTCCATGTCCTGAATATAGATGGCCTTCCCCGTGCCGGTCAGCACCTTGTACTCTACCGCGGCCCTGGCCTCGGCATAGGAGAGGTACAGGTCCTCCAGCCGCTCTCTGGGCCGGCCGATGCCCGCCGTCACCGCCACGTTAAAGATGCGGGAGCACTCGTCGCACACCTCGCCCAGCAGGCTCATCAGCTCCTCCACCGGGTCGGTGTCCCAGGCGGTGGCCACGATGACCGAGGTGACGCTCTGAAAGATCTCCCGGCGGCACCGGGTACGCAGGGCATCGTCCAGCATCTGGCGCACCGAGACCGAGATAAGCTCGGCGGCGATGGCCGGGGGCCTGTCCGGCCGCACGTCCACGTTGCACACCGCCACCACCTTATACCGCCCCTCGCGTATGGTGAGAGCGTGAAGGCCGCCCTGGCGGTGGACCTCGGCCGGGTCCATGGGGGCCCGGAGCAGGTCGTGCAGGAATTTTTCCCGCATAAGAGGCAGACTGCGCCGGTAGGCCTGGGTGAGCTGGTCGATGTTGCGCCGCTCGGCCAGGTCCCTATCCAGGGTGGCCTTCACCCGGCGCAGGATGTCGGACAGCTCCTCCGCGTTCACCGGCTTTAAGACATACTCCACCACGTTGAGCTTGATGGCCTCCTTGGCAAACTCAAACTCGTCGAACCCGGAGAAGATGATGAGTTTTACAGTAGGCTTGCGCCGGGCCAGCTCGGCGGCAAACTGAAGCCCGTCCATAAAGGGCATCTTGATGTCGGTGAGCACCACGTCCAGCTCCAGATTCTCGGCCTTCTCCAGCGCGTCCAGGCCGTTCTCCGCGTCGGCCACGATCTCAAAGCCTAAGGCCGCCCAGTCGATCTTCCGGGCAATGCCCTGGCGCACCTCCGCCTCGTCGTCCACCACCATGATGTGATACAAGCTCAAACAGATACCCCCTATTTCACGTTCCCCACTATTTTATCCTATCTCTACAAGAACGGCAATAAGAAAAACAGCCGCTTGGTGCATTTTGTCCCAGAGGCGGGAGAGCCGCCGTCTCAGGGAAAATTTCGCCCGGGGCGGCAGGTTGACAGCCGCCCCCGCCCGTGTTAGTATGAACTGATAATCTACTATTCCTCTATGAAAACGGTCTTCCCCTGTCTCGACCCGTTTACTCCTACTCCCTCCCATCGAAAGGTGTGATTTTACTATGCCTGATACGACAGGCGCCCTCATCGCCATGAGCGGCGGCGTGGACAGCGCCGTCGCCGCCTATCTGACCCTGCGGCAGGGCTGGCGCTGCGCGGGGGCCACCATGCGCCTCTACCGCAACGAGGACCTGGGCCTGTGCGAGTTCCGCACCTGCTGCTCCCAGCGGGATGTGGAGGACGCGGCCGAGGTGGCCTTTCAGCTCGATATGCCCCACGAGGTAATCGACTTCACAGACGAATTCCGGGAGCAGATCATCGGGAAATTCATCCGCACCTACGAGGCGGGCGGCACCCCCAACCCCTGCATCGACTGCAACCGCTACATGAAGTTTGACAGGCTCCTCCGGGCCGCCCGGGAGACGGGCCTCTCCCATGTGGTCACGGGGCACTACGCCCGCATTGAGTACGACGAAAAACGGGGCCGCTGGCTCCTGAAAAAGGCGCTGGACGGCAGCAAGGACCAGAGCTACGTGCTCTATATGCTGACCCAGGACCAACTTGCCCACACCCTCTTCCCCCTGGGGGAGATGGAGAAGACCCAGGTGCGCGCGCTGGCCGGCGAGCTGGGCTTTGTCAACGCCCGCAAGCACGACAGCCAGGACATCTGTTTCGTCCCCGACGGGGACTACGCCGCCTTTATCGAGCAGTACACCGGCAAGGCCTACCCCGCCGGGGACTTTCTGGACGAGGGCGGCAAGGTGGTGGGGCGGCACCGGGGCACCGTGCGGTACACTCTGGGCCAGCGCAAGGGGCTGGATCTCGCCATGGGCACGCCGGTCTATGTCTGCGCCAAGAGCATGGCGGACAACACCGTCACCGTAGGGCCAAACAGCGCCCTCTACACCTCCTCCCTGCTGGCCGGGGAGATGAACTGGATCGCCGTGGAGGGCCTGGCCGCCCCCGCGCGGGTGAAGGCCAAGACCCGCTACCGCCAGGTCGAGCAGTGGGCCACTGCCAGTCCGGCGGGCGGCGGGAACATCCGCCTGGAGTTCGACGAGCCCCAGCGGGCCGTCACACCGGGCCAGGCCGTGGTTCTCTACGACGGGAACGACGTGGTGGGAGGCGGCACCATTTTGGAATCAGGTAAATAAGCGAGGCAGGCATTGGAATGTTGAATCAGTTTTCAAGGACACAGCTGCTCTTCGGACAGGAGGGCATGGAGGCGCTGGCCAAGGCCCGGGTGGCCGTTTTCGGCATCGGCGGCGTGGGCGGGTACACGGTGGAGGCCCTGGTCCGGGGCGGCGTGGGCAGTTTAGATCTGATCGACGACGACAAGGTCTGCCTCACCAACCTCAACCGCCAGCTCCACGCCACCCGGAGCACGGTGGGCAAATACAAGGTGGACGTGGCCGAGGCCCGGGTGAAGGACATCAACCCCGGCGCGGTGGTGTACACCCACAAGACCTTTTATATGCCGGATACGGCCGGCCAGTTTGATTTTACCCAGTACGACTACGTGGTGGACGCCATCGACACCGTGACCGGCAAGCTGGAGCTGATTATGCAGGCCGAGCGGGCCGGCACCCCCATCATCAGCTGCATGGGGGCGGGCAACAAGATGGACCCCACCGCCTTCGAGGTGGCCGACATCTATCAGACCTCCATGTGCCCCCTGGCGCGCATCATGCGCAAGGAGCTGAAAAAGCGGGGGATTAAAAGGCTGAAGGTGGTCTACTCGAGAGAGGAGGCCATTGCCCCCATCGACGACATGGCCATCTCCTGCCGCACCAACTGCATCTGCCCGCCGGGGACGGCCCGCAAGTGCACCCAGCGCCGCCAGGTGCCGGGCAGCAACTCCTTTGTCCCCGCTGTGGCCGGCCTCATTCTGGCCGGGGAGGTCCTCAAGGACCTGGCCGGGTTCGGAGGGCGGAGATGATCTATCTCGACTACTCGGCCAATACCCCGGCCGACCCGGCCGTGCTGGAGCGGTTTCTCCAGACCGAGCGCGGCTTTATGGGCAACCCCAATTCCCAGCACCCGGCGGGCCGGGCCGCGGCGGCCGAGCTGGAGCGGGTCACGGCCGCCATTGCCGGGGCGCTGGGGGTAGGCCCCGCCGAGCTGATCTACACCTCCGGGGCCAGCGAGTCTAACAATCTCGCGCTCAAGGGCCTCGCCCGGGCCCAGCGCCATGTGGGCAGGCACATCATCTCCACCGCGCTGGAGCACCCGTCCGTGAGCGCAAGCCTCACCGCACTCCAGGAGCAGGGTTATGAGATCGACCTGGCCGACATCGGTCGGGACGGGACGGTGGACCTCGCCCATCTGCACACCCTGCTGCGCCGCGACACGGTGCTGGTGGCCGTCACCGCGGTGGACAGCGAGCTGGGCACCGTTCAGCCCGTTGGGGAGATCGCGGCCCTCCTCTCTGCCTATCCCGACTGCCGCCTCCATGTGGACGCCACCCAGGCCGTGGGAAAGGCCCCCCTCGTCTTTGACGGGGTGCACACCATAAGCCTTGCCCCCCACAAGTTTTACGGGCTTAACGGCAGCGGCATCCTATTCAAGCGGCGGGGTCTCGCCCTGGAGCCGCTGATCCACGGCGGTACGGGGGCCACCCTCTACCGCAGCGGCACCCCCACGCTGGCTTTGGCTGCCGCCGCCGAGACCGCCCTCTCACTGGCCCTGGGGCATCAGGCCCAGCGGACGGCCCTTGTAAAAGCCCACAACGCATACCTCCGGGCCGCGCTGGGCGCGTACCCGCTGGTGCGCATCAACAGCCCGGAGAGCGCGGTGCCGCATATCCTCAACCTGAGCGTCCAGGGCGTCAAGGGCGACCGCTTCCAGCGCGCCCTCGGCGAGCTGGGTGTGTGCGTGTCGGTCAAGTCGGCCTGTTCGACCGAGGGACTGCCCTCCCGGGCCGTCCTCGCCGTCAGCGGGGATCGGAAAAACGCCCTCTCCTCCTGGCGCATCAGCCTGAGCCACCTCACCACAGCGGAGGAGCTGGATGGATTTCTCGCGGCCTTTGACCGCTGTTATCGGGAGTTGACCACATGAGCAGAACATGGGAGCCCCACCAGCTGGTGGAGCGGAGCATCATTCAAAAATACCGCAAGGAGCTGTGGAAGCCCTTTATTTACGCCGTGCGCCGGTACGAGCTCATCCAGGCGGGAGACAGAATCGCCGTGTGCATCTCGGGCGGGAAGGACTCCATGCTCCTGGCAAAGCTGATGCAGGAGCTTCATAAGCACAGCGACGTGCCCTTCGAGCTGGTCTACCTGGTGATGGACCCGGGCTATAACGAGATCAACCGCCAGAAAATCGAGAGCAACGCCCGCCTTTTGAATCTGCCCATCACCGTGTTTGAGACCGACATCTTCGCCGTGGCCAATGCCGCCGACCAGTCCCCCTGCTATCTCTGCGCCCGGATGCGCCGGGGCCATCTGTACAGCAAGGCCAGGGAATTGGGCTGCAACAAGATCGCCCTGGGGCACCACTTCAGCGATGTGGTCGAGACCACCGTGCTGGGGATGTTCTTCGGCTCCCAGATCCAGGCCATGCTGCCCAAGCTGCACAGCAGGAATTTTGCGGGCATGGAGCTGATCCGCCCCATGTACTGCATTCACGAGGAGAGTATCCTGGCCTGGAAGCGGTACAACGACCTGGAGTTCATCCAGTGCGCCTGCCGGTTTACCGAAAACTGCGCCATCTGTGACAACGGGGGCGGCGGCTCCAAGCGGCAGGAGGTCAAAACCCTCCTGCGCCGCCTGAAGCAGGACAACCCCAACATTGAAAAGAGCATTTTCAACAGCATCCACGCCGTCTGTCTCGACACCATGGTGGGCTACAAGACCAAGGGCGCGGAGATCTCCTTCCTCGACGGCTACAACCGCTCTGGCCCATGTGAGGAGGATTGACCGCCGCCGCCCCTTGTTTTTCTCCTTGCGTTGTGATAAACTAGGGAAAAATCAGCGGTCTGGGGGTGCGAATATGAAGATGCAGGAGTCTGGCGAGGATTATTTGGAGAGCATTCTGGTCCTCAAGGAGGCCCACGGTTACGTGCGCAGCATTGACGTGGCGCGGCACATGGACTTCTCCAAGCCAAGCGTCAGCCGGGCTATGGGCCTGCTGCGGGAAAATGGCTATATCACGATGGAGAAGGACGGTCTCATCGACCTGACCCCCTCCGGTCTGGAGATCGCCAAGCGTATCTACGAGCGGCATCGGCTGCTCACCACCTGGCTGGTCTCTCTGGGTGTGCCGCCGGCCGACGCCGCCAAGGACGCCTGCCGCATCGAGCATGACGTCTCCGACGAGACCTTTCAGAAGATGAAAACCCATATTTTGAACGAGATTTGAATATCCAGCAGCCTGTCAAAAGTCTTTTTGACAGGCTGCTGCACTTTTTCGGCGCGAACTCTGTTATACGCTTAACGCCGCAAGGTCCACTGTAAAAAATATTCCCCGCCCCCTTGACAAAGCGGGTGTATGGATATATAATCCCTATATACCTATTATAAAGGTTGGTTATAAAATGAACCATTCTCGCATATTATGTACCTGCCGATGTTGCGGCCGCAGCCAAAACCCGATTGACGAAATGAACAACATTGTGGAGGTAAGGAATCATGGGTAAAATTTATACGTCCGCCGACCAGCTGATTGGCCGGACCCCGCTTTTGGAGCTGACCCACGTGGAGCGGGAGGAGGGCCTGGAGGCCCGTATTCTGGGCAAGCTGGAGAGCTTTAATGTGGCCGGGTCTGTGAAAGACCGCATCGCCAAGGCCATGCTCGACGACGCCGAGGCTAAGGGACTGCTGAAACCCGGTTCGGTTATCATCGAGCCGACCTCGGGCAATACGGGCATCGGCCTGTCGTCCGTGGCCGCGGCCAGGGGATACCGCATCATCATCGTCATGCCCGAGACCATGAGCGTGGAGCGCCGCCAGCTGATGAAGGCCTACGGCGCGGAGCTGATCCTCACCGAGGGGGCCAAGGGCATGAAGGGGGCCATCGCCAAGGCCGAGGAGCTGGGCCGGGAAATTTCCGGCAGCTTTATCCCCGGCCAGTTTGTCAATCCCGCCAACCCCGCGGCACACCGCGCCACCACAGGGCCTGAAATCTGGGAGGACACCGAGGGCAAGGTGGATATCTTTGTGGCGGGCGTGGGCACCGGCGGCACCGTCACGGGAGTGGGCGAGTACCTCAAGAGCCGCAACCCCGACGTCAAGGTGGTTGCGGTAGAGCCCGCCGATTCCCCCGTGCTCAGCAAGGGCTCTGCCGGCCCCCACAAGATCCAGGGCATCGGTGCGGGCTTCGTGCCCGATGTCCTCAACACCGGGATCTACGACGAGGTCATCGCCGTGACCAACGAGGACGCCTTTGCCGCCGGCAGGCAGGTGGGGCGTGCCGAGGGTGTGCTGGTGGGTATCTCCTCGGGTGCGGCGGTCTGGGCCGCCATCCAGCTGGCCAAGCGGCCCGAGAACAGGGGAAAAACCATTGTCGCCATTTTGCCGGACACCGGGGACCGCTACCTCTCCACCTCTCTCTTCTCGGAGTAATCGCATCAAAAAAGGACGCCGCCCGGCAAAGCCGGGCGGCGTCCTTTTTTCCAAAAAACTCTCTCAAACGCCTGTGATTCAGCCCCATACGGACGCTCTCCAGCCCTGCTCCGGCACGCGCCTGAGGGCCATAGGCTTCTATCAAAATTCGAGGAAGTAGTTGTCGCTGCTCTGGGTGCTGTTTAGGATGGCGTCGTTGCTTAGGCGGCGCTGCTTGAGGTTCTTGTCCCGCTCCAGCAGGCAGCAGTAGAGCACATCGGCCACGAAGAGAAACATCAGGTTATTGGAGATCGAGACCGAGTTGCGAGTGGTGATCTTATCGCTGATGATAAACTTATAGTCCACAAGGCTGTTGAGCTTTGGGCTGTCGTAGCTGGTGATGGAGAGGAGGGTGGCGCCCTTATCCTTGCAGGTGACAATGGCGTGATAGAGGTCGCGCATCATCAGCGTGGGGGCGACGACCACGACCAGATCGTCCGCCGTGAGGTTGTTGACGCAGATGCGGATATCGCTGATATCGACGGCCGTCTTGGCGTGGAGGCCCGCCATGGTCAGCTTAAACTCCAGCTCCCGGGCAACGTAAGCGGTGTAGGACAGGGCAAAGATAAAAATGTGGTCGGCGGTGCGCAGTGCGTCGGCCGCGGTGACCACCATGTCCTCGTCCAGCATGGCGGTGGTGTTGGCCAGAACGTGGCGGTAATCCCGGCTCACGGTAGAGACAAAGCCCTCCTGCGCGCCCGGCTCGGCCAAGTCCTTCATGGAATTATAGAAATTCTCCTGCGCCAGAGCGATTTTAAAGCTGTTAAAGCCCTTAAAGCCGATCTTTTTACAAAAACGGTTGATGCTGGCTTCTGAAGTCCCTGTATTCTTTGCGATGGCGGTGATGGTGCTGGCTACCACCGCATCGGCGTTGTTGATGACATATTGGGCGATTTCATTCTCGCTGACGGTCAGACTCTGTTGCATGGCAATGATTTTTGATACCACTGCAGAGACCATGCGTATCATCCTTTTCACAATGACATTTTGGTGCGGGCACATCAAAATAATTCAGTTTAATATACCACGTTTTCCCTGGAAAAGCAATGTGCCGATGTGTCTGCGAGAAGTTTGTACAGACTGCATAAATCATAAACTATCAAATTGTATAAAAATAATTTTCAAAGTTATTGACTTATTTTGAAAGTGATGCTACGATTTATACAAAGAAACAAAAAATATTTTCGATAAAATGTGAGTTCAGCACAGGAAACCCGGAATTAATTTTCAACTACCATGGCGTAACCTGAAAATATTGATAGAAGTCTGTCAAGATGGGGGAGCTGAGTGAAAGAGATGGAGCGAGCAATTTACACAAGGCCGTATGACGTGGTGGTCGTGGGCGGAGGGGTGTCGGGCTGCGCCGCCGCACTGGCCGCCGCCAGAAACGGCGCGTCGGTACTGGTGCTGGAACAGGGCAGCTGCCTGGGCGGTACGCTCACATCCTGCGGCGTGGGCCCGATGATGACCTTTCACGCGGGGGAAAAGCAGGTGATTCAGGGTGTGATGCAGGAGCTGGTGGAGGAGCTGGTACGCCGGGGCTGGTCGGTGGGCCATGTGCCCGACACCAAGCAGTACACCAGCACCGTAACCCCCTTTGACGCTGAGGGGCTGAAGCTGGTGCTGGACGAAGCGCTTGCGGCGGCCGGGTGCGAGGTCCTCTTCCACACCTTCATGGGTGCCGTGGCGGTCCGGGACGGGTCGGTGGAAAAGCTGACTGTCTGCAACAAGGACGGGCTTAACACCGTGTCGGCAAAGATATACATAGACGCCAGTGGCGACGGCGATGTGGCCGCCTGGGCGGGGGCGAGGATAACCAAAGGCCGTCCTGAGGACGGCGCGTCCCAGCCCATGACCATGAAGATGAAATACTGCGACGTAGATACCGAGGCGCTGAAGGGCCATGTCCTGGCCCACCCGGAGCGGTTCGGCAGGCTGTCGCCCCACTTCGACCTCTTCCGCCGCAACATCCCCATCGACCTGGAGGGCTTTGACGAGGAATTTTCTCAGGCCAAGGCAGGCGGGACGCTCTCCATCCGGCGGGAAAACGTGCTCCTCTTCGGGACGGGGCGGTCGGGGGAGTACATCCTCAATACCACCCGCATTGTAGACCACGACGCAACCGATGCCGCGAGCCTCAGCGATGCCGAGCGGACCGGCCGCCGCCAGTGCGCCGAACTGGACCGGTTCCTCCGGGCCAAGGTGCCCGGCTTTGAACACGCGCTGCTGGAGTTCACCGGCCCCTCGGTGGGTGTGCGCGGCTCCCGCCAGCTGGTGGGGCGCTACACGCTGACGGCGGAGGACATCCTGGCGCGCAGGCGGTTTGACGACGTGATCGCCCACTCGGCCTATCCCATCGATATCCACAACCCCAAGGGGGAGGGAACGGCCAGCACCTTCATGAGCGAGCCGGGGACCTATTACTCCATCCCTTATTCTATCATGGTGTGCGGCGAAATCAAGAACCTGTTGGTCACCGGGCGGTGCGTCTCCAGCACCTTCGAGGCCCAGGCCGCCATACGCACCACCCCCACGGTGGGCGCTTTGGGCCAGGCCGCCGGAACAGCCGCGGCCCTGGCGGCTGCGGGGGACGGAGACGTGAGAGCGGTGGACATATCCACACTTCAGCGAACGCTGGCCGCGCAGGGCGCTTACCTGGAACATACCTAGGGGCGGTTCTTCGGCGGCTCAGGCCGCCTGGGAATAGAGAAACGGGAACAAGAATAAGAGGAGGGTTTTACTATGGCAATCGCACAAGCAATCGGCATTTTCGTCATCTTCGCAGCCTGTGTCGTCCTGATGATGACACGTAAGCTTCCCACCATCCTGGCGCTCCCCATCATGGCAATCGGAATTGCCCTCGTGGCAGGCATTCCCTTTATCTCCACCGACAAGGAGGTATTTACCGTCGCAAAGGACGTCCTTGAGGCGGGCGCGATGCGCATGAGCACCGCTATCGCCGGTCTTATCTTCGGCGGCTGGTTCGGAAAGATCCTCACGAAGGTGGGCGTTACCCGCACCATCATCCGCAAGGCCGCCGAGATGGCGGGCGACAAGCCCCTGCCCATCGCGCTGGCCTTCCTGGTGGTCTGTTCTTTGATCTTCGCGGCCTCCAACGGTCTGGGCATGGTCATTCTGGTGGGTACCATCATCATCCCCATCATGATCTCCGCCGGTGTGGACCCCCTGACCGCGGGCTCCGTCCTGCTCTTCTCCAACGGCATCGGCGTCACCTTCAGCGTAGGTACTCTGGGCGTGTACATCGACACACTGGGTCTCCCCCTGGAGACCGTCACCTCCTACTCCTGGCTCTGCGGCATCCCCCTGATGGTAGTGGCCGTGGCCTGGATCGTCTTCTCCGTCAAGCGCGGCGGCGTGACGCGCAAGGCCTGGGCCATGCCGACCGCCGACACCGGGGCTGAGAAGAACGTCCGCACTATCGCCCTCATCAGCCCCATCATCCCCGTGGTGCTCGTCTTCGCAATGAAGATGCCCCTGGTTCCCTCCATCATCATCGGTATTGTGGCCGCCCTCATTCTCTCCACCCCGAAGAACGCGGTCCAGGTGGTGGCCGGGGCCTTCGTCGAGGGCATCCAGGACACCGCGGGCGCCGCGGCCCTGATGATCGGCATCGGCATGACGCTGAAAGCGGTCATGGCCCCCCAGGTCGCCGCTGTGCTCCAGCCCGTCATCTCCGCCATCCTGCCCAAGAGCCCCCTCATGTTCGTGCTGGTCTTCGGACTTTTGAGCGTGCTGGCCATCTACCGCGGGCCCCTCAACGTGTGGGGTCTGGGCAGCGGTATTGTAGCCCTGCTGGCGGCTTCGGGCATGAACCCCATCGCCGCCATGGTGGCCCTGCGGCTCGACTCCAACGTCCAGGCCGTCTGCGACCCCACCAACTCCCACAACGTCTGGGTCTCCGACTTCACCAAGATCGACGTCAACGATTACCTCAAGAAGACCATCCTCTGGATCATGGTCTCCACGCTGGTGGGCCTGATCGTCGCCAGCTTTGTCCTTCCCCTGTAAGCACATCTCCCCGCTGGCCGCGCCCCTCAGGGGGGCGCGGCCAGTCCGGCAACCCGGTTCCGTTTATTTTGGAGGTAAACCATGAATAGAAAGGTAAGGATCGGCATCGATGTGGGCGGCACCTTCACCGATGCGGTCGTGATAGACGCCAACACCTATGAGGTGCTGGCAAAGAGGAAAATGCCCACGACCCATAAGGAAGGGGTCGCCCACGGCGTGGTGCAGATCATCTCCGCCCTGATGGAAGAAAACCAGATCGCCCCTGAGGACGTGGTCTTTATCGCCCACGGTACCACCCAGGCCACCAACGCCCTTCTGGAGGGCGACGTGGCAAGCGTGGGTACTTTGGGCATGGCCACCGGCGTGGATGCTCGGGGCGCGCGGGGGGAGACCGCGGTGGGAGACATCGAGCTCGCACCCAACAAGTATCTGAAAAGCTACCATACGTTCCGGGACAGCAAGGCCCTCACGGACGAGGTCATCCGCGAGGCCGTGGAGGAGCTCCGGAGCCAGGGCGCTCAGGTCGTGGTGGCGAGCGAGGCCTTCAGTGTGGACGATCCTACCAACGAGCTTCGCGTGATTGAAGAGGCCGAGAAAATGGGTCTCTACTGCACGGGCGGCCACGAGATCAGCCAGCTCTACGGGCTCAAAATGCGCACCCGCACGGCGGTGGTCAACGCCAGCCTCATCCCCAAGATGATGGAGACCGCCAATATGACCGAGCAGGCGGTGCGGGACACCCATATCGACTCCGACCTCATGATCATGCGCTGCGACGGCGGCGTCATGAGCATCGAGGAGGTGCGCAAGCGCCCCATCCTCACCATGCTCTCCGGCCTTGCCGCGGGCGTGGCCGGCGCCCTCATGTACGAGAAGGTGTCCGACGGCATCTTCTTCGAGGCGGGCGGCACCAGCGTGGACATCAGCGTGATCAAAAGCGGTAAGGTCATGATCAAGTACGCCCAGGTGGGCGGCCATAAAACGTATCTCCAGAGCCTGGACGTACGCACCCTCGGCGTGGCCGGGGGCAGCATGATCCGGGTGTGCGGCGGGAAGATCGTGGACGTGGGGCCCCGCAGCGCCCACATCGCGGGCAAGGAGTATGAATGCTTTGCCCCCGCGGGGGCCATCACCTCCGGCACCGTGGAGCTGGTTAGCCCCCGCAGGGACGACCCCTGCGAGTACGCCACCCTCGCCGCCCAGGACGGGCGGGAGTATTCCTTCACTTTAGCCGGGGCTGCAAACCTGCTGGGCTATGTGCCCGAGGACGACTACGCCCACGGCGTGGCCGACTCCAACGCCGCCGCGTGGCAGGCGCTGGGTGAGTTCGTGGGCCTCTCCGCCCGGGAGACGGCCCGCCAGGTGATGGACCTGGCCATGGCCAAGCTCTCCGCCGTAGTAGAGGACCTCATCGCCGAGTACGAGCTGGACCGCGGCTTTATCACGCTGGTGGGCGGCGGCGGCAGCGGCGCGGTGGTGGTCAATGCCCTGGCCGGGAAGATGGGCGTAAAGTGCCAGATGGCCCGGAACGCCCCCTATATCTCCACCATCGGTGTGGCCCTCGCCATGGTGCGCGAGCAGCTGGAGCGCACCATCTCCAACCCCACCGACGAGGACATCAAGCGCATCCGGGCCGACGTCATCGAGCGCATCGTCCGCTCGGGCGCGAAGGAGGACACAGTGGACGTGTCCATTGAGATCGACGCGCAGAAGAACATCCTGCGGGCCATCGCCACCGGCGCCACCGAGCTGCGGCAGAAGGACCTGAGCGCGGAGGAGCTGAGTGTGGAGGAGCTGGGGCAGGTGGCTGCCGAGTCCCTGGGGGCCAAGCCCGAGGTGACCCGCTATGTCTGCGGCACCGGGCGGTGGAACCTCTTCGAGAGCGAGCTGCGGAGGAAGGCCCTGGGTGGACTGATCAAGCTCAGGAGCAAGGGCCTGGCCGTGGTGGACCGGGAGGGCGTGGTGCGCCTGCGGCGGGAGAAGGCGGTCTATCTCACCTTCCCCAAGGGCCGCAGGGAGGTGGAGTTCAACCATTTCCTGAGCGAGAACACCACCTATTCCGACGCCAACGCCACCATCCCCAAGGTTTTCGTCTTTTACAAGGAGAAAATGCTGGACCTGACCGGGATGCAGACTGCCGAGCAGCTCTGCTCCATCCTCGACGTAGAGACCGAGATGCTCTCCCCCGAGGAGGAAATTCTGGCCGTGGCCTATAAATAAATTTAGAGCAGGGGGGTCCGGGATGGACGACCGGGTGCTGGCGCTGTGTGAACTGAAAAACGACCTGCTCTTCCACAAGATCCCCAAGGGGGAACTGAGCGCCTACGTGGACGGCTCCCTGGCCGCGGGGCGGGAGGCCGCCGCGCATTTTTCCGGGCGGGATATAGAGGCGCTCTACCGGGAATACGGCATCGGCGTCCGTTACGCGGACTCCGGGAAGCGGAGCTACGGCGTGATACTCCGGGGCCAGGTGACCATGGGCGCACGGGAGTGCGGCGTGGAGGTCTACCGAGAGTCCATCGAGGAGCTATCCCGCAGCAGCGCCTGGGAGGGGCGGTGCCTCACCTATGACGAGGCCCTGCGCGTCCACCTGGCCCATGAGTTCTTCCACTTCTGGGAGTATAAAAACGGTACCTCCGTCTCCCGGCAGATGGGGAGAGTGGTGACCTTCTCCCTTCTGGGTCTGCGCCGGACGGCAAAGGTCAACCGCTGCGAGGAGGTGGCGGCCCACGCCTTTGCCAAGGAGCTGCTGGGCCTGCCCTGCCTGCCCAACCTGTACGACTACCTCTATCTCATCCACACGGGAAAAATGACCCGCGCGGCCTTTGACGGGCTCGTCTCGGAGACGGGCGCGCTCCTTTTCTCCTCAGGGGCGGCGACACCCTTGCCATGAGGACACCATAAAACCCCAGGAAAAAAGAGGATTTCCATGAAAAAAAGAGTATACTCTACTCATGCTGGCACCGGTCACGGTAGTCGGTACACCCGGCATGAACCCCGCACCGGCGGCAGAGACAATCTCCCGGGGCCTGGGTTGAGGCGTATCCCGTAACTGGGCCGTCATGCTCTACGATTCCATCAAGGCTCTGGTCTGATAAACAGGCCGGGCGCGGGGCAATGTCTGCCCCGCGCCCACAACTGGACAGAAATGAGGGGACACTATGAAACGATCCGAGATCAACGCCATTTTGCAGGAGGCCGAGGCCTTCTGCGGCAGGATGAACTTCAACCTTCCGCCCTGGGCCCACTGGGGGCCCGGAGAGTGGGCGGCGGCAGGCCATGAGTACGACGAGGTCAGGGACAATATGCTGGGCTGGGACATCACCGACTACGGGCACGGGAACATTGCCGAGATCGGCCTGGCCCTCTTCACCATCCGCAACG
>JBLJBF010000155.1:0-7178 GCA_047637855.1 Pseudoflavonifractor sp.
GGTGCTGGCGGGGTGGAGGACGCAGGTCTTGGCGTCGGCCACATGGGTGGCGATGCTGGCCAGCTCCAGGCCAGCCATGAACCGGCCGGCCGCGTCCCGGCCACCCTTCACGCCGAAGGAGATGACGCCGCAGGTGCCCATGGGCATATACTTCTCGGCCAGGGCGTGGTTTTCGTCCCCGGACAGGCCGGGGAAGCGGATCCAGCTCACTTTGGGGTGCCGCTCCAGATACTCGGCCACCGCCTGGGCGTTGGCGCAGTGCTTGGCCATGCGCAGAGGCAGCGTCTCCAGTCCCACGTTGAGGAGGTAGGCGTTCATGGGCGCGGGGGACGAGCCCAGGTCCCGCATGAGCTGGACGGTGGCCTTGGTGATGAAGGCCCCGCCCAGGCCGAACCGCTCGGTATAGGTGACGCCGTGATAGCTCCCGTCCGGGGTGGTGAGGCCGGGAAACTTGTCGGCGTATCTGTTCCAGTCAAAGGTGCCGCCGTCCACGATGGCCCCGCCCACGGCGTTGGCGTGGCCGTCCATATACTTGGTGGTGGAATGGGTGACGATGTCGCACCCGAAGGCGATGGGGCGGCAGTTCACGGGGGTGGGGAAGGTATTGTCCAGAATAAGGGGGACGCCGTGCGCATGGGCGGCCTGGGCGAACTTTTCAATGTCCAGCACGGTGAGCGCGGGGTTGGCGATGGTCTCGCCGAAGACGGCCTTGGTATTGGGCCGGAAGGCGGCGGAGAGCTCCTCGGGGGTGCAGGCGGGGTCCACGAAGGTGAAATCGACCCCCATGCGCTTCATGGTGACGGCAAAGAGATTATAGGTGCCGCCGTAGATGGCGGAGGAGGAGACCACATGGTCGCCGCAGGATGCGATGTTGAAGATGGCGTAGAAGTTGGCGGCCTGGCCGGAGGAGGTGAGCATGGCGGCAGTGCCCCCCTCCAAAGCGCAGATCTTGGCGGCCACCTGGTCGCTTGTGGGGTTTTGGAGCCGGGTGTAGAAATAGCCCGCGGCCTCCAGGTCGAAGAGGGCGCCCATGGCCTCGCCGGTTTCATAGCGGAAGGTGGTGGACTGGACGATAGGAATGTTGCGGGGCTGCCCGTTCTCGGGGCGGTAGCCCGCGTGGAGGCAGTTTGTGCCGATCTGATAGTCGCTCATGGCAGGTGGTCTCCTTTTCTCTCTTTTCTATTTGTTTACCAGGCTGTAATTGGGCTCCAACGGGGACAGGGTGGGCAGGCCCCCGTAGGCTGCGACGCTCTCCCCCTCCACCAGGAGCTGAACGGCGCTGATACGCCGGGCATCCAGAGCGCAGAGGGTGTTGATGATCGAGTAGACGGCGGCGCGGGCCTGGGCCTCGTCCTGGGGCTCCCCCTCCAGGAAGGGACGGGAGAGGTCCACCAGGCAGGTGCCATTCTCGACACGGACCGAGCGCAGGGCGGTGCCCGCCGGGATGGCGGGGACAAGCCCCTCCCCCGTCGGACCGCTTATCAGAGCGGTGAGGACGGCGGCGGGCAGGCTCTCGTTCTCAGTCTTGACCACAGTACGGTACTCCCGGCCCAGCCCTTCCCCGTCTGCCCGGGGAAAGTAGAGCAGGGCGGTGAGACTGACGTTGGCCTCCTCCCCGCCCGAGACCAGGAGGTCGGCCAGGGTAAGGGGCTGGACGGTCTGGTAGGGCAGACTCTTCCCCTCCACGGTTATATAGAGACTCTCCACCCCCTGCACCTGGGATAAGGTGAGGAGGAGACAGGAGTTGGCAACGGTGAGGTAGACGCCGGGGAGGCCGTTGTACTGCTCGGACAAATCCAGTCGGAGCTGCCCATTCTCCTCCAGCTTGGCCGAGCGGAGTGTGACCCCCGGGAGAAAGGGGGACGCCAGCTCTGTCCAGTGCGGCCCGGCCAGGAGGATGCGGATCAGGCCCCCGACGGTCTCCTCCCCCGGCTCCAGGTCCCGGTACTCGTAGTCCACCGACTGCTCGCCGCCCCGCTCTCCCCGGACGGCAAAGTAGACCTTGTAGGCCCCCTGGCCCCGCTCCTCCTCCCGCGGCGCGCAGGCCGAGAGGAGAAAGGCAAGGGCGCAGAGAAACCCCATCACACGCTTCCTCATCACGCCCCCCCCCCTCTCCCGCCACAGCGGGGGAATACAAGCTCAAAGCTGGTGCCGGGCAAGGGCGCGCGGCGGCGGACCGAGATGCTGCCGCCGTGGAGCCGGGCAGTGTCCCGCACGATGGAGAGCCCCAGCCCCGTGCCGCCGGCGGCACGGGAGCGGGCCTTATCCACCCGGTAGAACCGGTCGAAGATTTTTGGCAGGTCCTCCTCAGGGATGCCCACGCCGGTATCCTCCACGAGGAGGGCCACGGCCGCGCTCCCGTCAGGGAGGGTCTTTTCCCGGAGGGAGACCATGACGCGCCCGCCGGGCAGATTGTATTTCACGGCGTTCTCCATCAGATTGAAGGCGATCTGATAGAGGTCGTCCCGGGTGCAGAGGACCACGCAGTTCTTGTCCAGGTCACACTCCACCGCCACGTCCACCGCCCGCGCCAGGGGCGCAAGCATACGGGCCACCCGCTCCACCACATGGCCCACGTCCACCGGCTCGACCCCGGTGGGCTCCGCCGCGTCGGTACGGGTGAGGGTGAGCAGCTTTTCGGTGATGCGGGTGAGGCGCAGGGCCTCCTCGCCGATGTCGCTGACGAACTCCTTGGCGGTGTCGGGGTCCATCCCCTCAGACTGCAAAATGGAGTCGGTGAGGAGGCGGATAGAGGCCAGGGGGGTCTTCAGCTCATGGGACGCGTCGGACACAAAGCGGCGCCGGACCTCCTCGGTGGTCTGGAGCCGACCGGTGAGCTGGTCGAACTCGTCTGAGAGGAGGCTCAGCTCGTCGTGCCCGCCCAGGCCCACCCGGTGGCTGTACTTCCCCTCCCGGACGATGTGGATAGCCCGTAGGAGCTTGCCCATCCGGCGGGTGAGGGCGCGGGAGAAGACAAGGCTCAGCAAAATGGCCGCCACGCAGATGACGATGGAGAGGCTGCGCAAATTTTTTTGCATCCCCAGCAGAAGGGCGCCCTGGGCGGTGTCGTACTCATAGAGGTAGACCGAGCCGATCAGGGAGTTGCGGTAGGTCACGGGGGCCGCGGCCCGGCTGCGGAAGGCCCCGTCCCGGTACTCGCAGCGGAACACGTCGTACCCACTGTCCTTAAGGGCGGTGGTCACCTCGCCGAAGAGGGCGTAGCGGCCCACGGTGCCGCTGGTCTCGCCGCTGTCGTAGAGGATGAGGCCCGAAGAGTCGGTGACCACGATGCGGCCCAGGCCCACGTCTGGCAGGTCACCGATGACCCGCTCCACCTTGTCCCGGTTGTCCAGGGACAGCCGCTCCAGCGTGGCCAGGTTGGAGGCCATGAGAGAGGCCTGATTCTTCAGGTTGGTCTCCTTGGAGGTGATGACCAGGTCCCGGGAGCCCAGGACGGGGTAGGTATTCAAAAGCCCGAGCACCGCTACGATGACGGCGATATAGGTCAGGGCGAACTTGGTCTGGAGGGAGCTCCAGAACGGGACCCTGGGGGACTTTAACGCAGGCGTTTCCACAGCCGAACCTCCTATTCATCAGGGTGGACTGCGCTGTGCCCCTACCCCCGGCGGCGCAGAAGGAAGGTGGCGGCGAACCAGATCGCCAGGTAGAGGGTGATGGACGCGCCGGCCGAGGAGCCGATATAGTAGGAGGTCATAAGCCCCGCCAGGCCCGCCGCTACAGCCCCCAGAACGGAGACGAGGTGGTACTCCCGTATATTCCGGGCCAGGTTCCGGGCGGCCGCGGCGGGGAGCACCAGCAGCGAGTTAATGACCAGCAGGCCCACCCAGGTCATGGAGACCGTGACGACCACGGCGATGGCGGCGTTGAGCACCGCCTCCTGCCAGAAGACCCTGATCCCACGGCTGTCGGCCAACGCGGGGTGGAGGGCGGATAGCATGATCTGATTAAAGGAGAGGACCCACAGCAGCAGTACCACCAGAAGGATCATGCCCAGCAGGAGTATCTTGCCCGGCTCCACGCTCAAAATATCGCCGATGAGGAGACTGTTGAACTTGAGGAAACTGCCGCCGCCCAAGGTAGCGAGAAAAATGCCCAGGGCCACGGCGGTGGAGGAGAAGACGCCGATGACCGTATCGCTGGCCATACCCGACTGGCGGCGCACCCAGGTGAAGAGAAGCGCGAAGATCAAGGCGAAGGCCACTGCCATCCACATAGGCTCGGCAAGGCCGCAGATGGCCCCGATGGCAATGCCGGTGAAGGCCGAATGGCCCAGCGCGTCGGAGAAGAAGGACATTCGGCTCTGCACCACCATGGTGGAGAGGAGGCCGAAGAGGGGCGAGATGACCAGAATGGCCAGCAAAGCGTTTTTCATGAAAAACATGCTGCCCGGCTGCGCCCACTCGAAGGGCAGCAGATCGACGGCGGCGTACCACAGCTCCATCACTCCGCCCCCTTTCCCAGATCCAGGTGGAAGACGCTCTTAAACGCGTCGGAGGTCAATACAGCGGCGGGTTTCCCTGCTTTGAGCACGGTGCCCTGGAGCAAAACCACCTTGTCGGCGTACCCCTCCAAGGTGGCGAAGTCGTGGGTGGACAGGAGGATCGACAGGTCGTACTGGGTGCGCACCTCGTCCAGCATAGAGAGGAGCTGCTGCTCCCCCTCGATATCCACGCCGGAGAGAGGCTCGTCCAGGATGAGAATGTGGGGCACCGGCTCCAGCGCCAGGGCCAGCAGGACGCGCTGAAGCTCGCCCCCGGAGAGGGCACCCATGCGCTTGTCCAGCAGGTCGGCCCCGTGGACCCGGGCAAGGCACGCCCGCACCCGCGCCCGCAGCGCCTTGGGCGTGGGCAGAAAGACGGGCCAGTCCGAGATGGAGGCGGCGAAAAAGTCCAGCACGCTGACCGGGTCCCCCCGGTCGAAGACCGGGCTCTGGGGCACATAGCCGATGAGCGGGCGGGTGCGGCGGCCCCCCGCTGGCTCGAATTCCAGCGTACCGGTATAGGGCAGCTGCCCCAGGATGGCCTTGAACAGGGTGGACTTGCCCGCGCCGTTGGGGCCGATGAGGGCGGTGATCTCCCCGCAGTGGAGGTGGAGGTCCACCCCGTGGAGGATGGTCCGCTCCCCCGCCGTGACCCCCAGGCCGGTGAGCCGCAGGCAGCAGGCCCGGCAGCCGGAGGTGCCGCAGATATTGCCGTGCTTTTGTATACTCATCCCAGCGCCTCCAAAATGGTCTTCGCGTTGTAGGCCTGCCTGTCCAGATAGTCCTCAAGCCCCTTGTTGCCGCTCATCACCAGGTCGAGGGGGTAGATCTCTACCCCGGTCTCCCGCTGAACGGCCCTGGCTGTGGCGTCCGAGCCGTTGATCTCGGTGAAAATGGCGGGGATGCCGTGCTCCTTGATGAGGGCCGTGATCTCCACAATCTCCTTCGCGCTGGCCTCGCTCCCCGGCTCCTCCTCGATGGCCTTGAGGATGTCGAGTCCCAGGTAGTCGGCCAGGTAGCGGAACCCGTCGTGGAAGGTGATGAGCTCCCGGTTGGAGAGAGCCGGGAAGTCGCCCAGCCTGCCCGAGAAATCGCCGAGCTGCCGGGCGATGCCATCCAGGTTCACCTGCAATTGCCGGGGGGAATCGACCACGGCCCCCAGCCCCTCGGCGATGTTTTGCGCCATCTGGGCCATGCGGTTGGGGTCCATCCAGTAGTGGGGGTCGAAGTCCCCGTGGTCGTGGTCATGGTCGTCGTCATGGTCGTCGTCGCCGTCGTGGTCATGGCCGTCATAGGGGAGCAGCGCGACGCCCGCCGAGCTGTCGATCACCCTCGCCTTGGACTGGGTCAGCGCGTCGGCCATAAAGTCCTCCAGCCCCGCACCGCTGAGCACGATGATATCAGCCCGGTCCAGCGCCTTCATGTCGGCCACCGTCAGGGTATAGTCGTGGAGGCAGGAGGTAGGCTGGCTCAGCATGAGAGAGACCTCCACCCCCGCGACTCCCTCGGTGAGGGCGGTGGCGAGCAGGTAGACGGGGTAGGTTGTGGCGACCACGCGCAGCGCGCCGTCCGCCCTCCCGGCAGGCCGCGCGCCGCAGGAGGTTAGCAGGAGCAGAGCGGCCAGCAGCGCCGCCGGGAGAGTTTTTTTCATAGCGTCTCCTTGTGGGGGGCATCAGGCGGAAAAGGGCGCAAAGCGCCCTTTTGCCTATTGCGCGTAGAAGTTGATGAGGCAGCCCGTGAGGACAATGTCCCGCTCCTCCCGCGTCATGCCGGGCAGACGGAGGGTGACGGGGGTCGAGGTCTCCCCCTGGATGAGCCTGGCCTCCACCGTCTCGGCCATGCCCTCCAGCGCCTTTCTCACGCCGGGGATGTAGAGCCTGTCCCCGGGCTGGACGTTCCAGTGCCGCACCCCCTCGGCGGTGAAGGGAAGCATACCCCAGTTCACCACATTGGAGCGGTAGCGCTTGGTGGCGTACTCCTCGGCCAGGTTCGCGCAGCCCCCCAGCACCCGCTGGCAGGAGGCGGCCTGCTCCCGGGCCGACCCGTCGCCCGGCTTGAGGGCCATGATGAAGCTGCCCAGGCCGGTTCTGGCGGCGTCGCAGCCCATGAGAGCGGCCTTGACGGCCTCGTCCTCGGGATTCTCCCGGCGTCTGCGCTCCAGGGCCAAAATCTCCTTGGCCCGGGGGACGTACTGGGGGTCCTTCCGGGAGAGGGCAAACTCGGCCAGCCGCAGGGGATTGGAGCGGTAAGACGAGGTCTCGCCGGAGGGGATGAGCTCGTCGGTGGTGGTGACGGCATCGTAGATGGCGGCGCAGTTGGTGAGGAGCATATCCTCAGGCAGCGGCACCTGCTCGGGCCAGTCGGCGATGTTGGGGCCGAAGACCAGCTCGGTCTCGGGTCTGGGACGGCCCACGCCGTAGTAGACCCGGGATCTATAGGCGCTGTCGTCGTAGTGGTAGGGCTCATGGGCGGAATCGGCGGGGATATCCTGTTCGGGCAGCTCGGTGGCGGCGGTGAGAACGCCGCCGTTGAGGGCGGTGGCGGCGATGCTGCGGGCATCCATCAGGGCCACATAGGCCACCTGACCGTCGCCGGGCCTGGAGCCCTCCCGGTTGGGGAAGTTGCGGGTGGCGTGGCGGATGGAGAAGGCCCCGTTGGCGGGCACGTCCCCCGCGCC
>JBLJBF010000156.1:0-2277 GCA_047637855.1 Pseudoflavonifractor sp.
GTTATGGCGGGTTCCATCATATTTTTCGCCGGGATTGCCCAGGCAGACCAAAAGCCAGGACACGCCCGCGGTCTTTTTTCCAAACATAAAAACTACCTCATACAGATGGAAACGGGCGGGGGCAAGCCCCCGCCCTTCCCCGTATCATTCTATTTGGGTCAAGGTCCCGAAAGACGTTAACCGAAGAGCTTGGAGACAGAAATCTCCTCATAAATGCGCTCAATAGCCTCGGCAAAGAGGTGCGCCACCGGGATGTACTTGATCTTATCACATTTCATGCCCGGACGGGGGGGAATTGTGTCGAGGAAAAAGACCTCTTTGAGGACGCTTTTCTCGATTCGCTCCACAGCCGGACCGGAGAGGACGCCATGGGACGCGCAGGCATACGCCTCGGTGGCGCCGCCGATGTCCACAAGGGCCTGGGCCGCGCTGCACAGGCTGCCGCCGGTGTCCACCATGTCGTCGAAAAGGATGACCCGCTTGCCCTTCACGTCGCCGATGATGTTCATGACCTCGGAGGAGTTCGCCTTCTGGCGGCGCTTATCCACGATGGCCAGACCCATGCCCAGCTTCTGGGCAAAGGTACGGGCGCGTGCCACACTGCCCACGTCGGGGGAGACCACAACGGTGTTCTCGTGGTCGTCGCCAAAGCGCTCGGCGAAGTGGCTGGCAAAGATGGGGTTACCAAAGAGATTATCCACAGGGATGTCAAAGAAGCCCTGAATCTGGGAGGCATGGAGGTCCATGGTCAGCACCCGGTCAGCACCCGCCCGGGTAATGAGGTTCGCCACCAGCTTGGCAGAGATGGGGTCGCGGGGCTTTGCCTTGCGGTCCTGCCGGGCATAGCCGAAATAGGGGATAACCGCCGTGATGCGCCCGGCCGACGCCCGGCGCAGGGCGTCGATCATGATGAGCATCTCCATCAGATTGTCGTTGACAGGCTGGCAGGTGGACTGGACCACAAAGACGTCGCTGCCCCGGACAGTCTCGTAGATGGAGACAAAGTTCTCCCCGTCGGAGAATGCCCCCACTTCCGCGTTGCCCAGCTCCAAGCCGATCTCACGGCAGATGGCCTCGGCCAGAGGCCGGTTGGAGTTGCCGGCGAAAATCTTGATGTCCTTCCCATGTGATATCATCTTCTAAAACATCCTCTCACGTTTTTGTCAATTCCCACTCTTTATATTTTAACAACCGTACCCACCACGGTAAGGCTACGAATTGCGTTTTTTACGCTTTAGAACCCACTGCCGCTTGACCACCTGGACGCTGCGGGCGATAGCCAAACTATCGTCGGGCACGTCGTCGGTGATGGTGCTTCCGGCGGCGGTATAGGCCCCGGCGCCCACCTTCACCGGGGCCACCAGATTGGTGTTGCAGCCGATAAAGGCCCCGTCCCCGATGGTGGTGCGGAATTTGGTGGTGCCGTCATAGTTCACCGTGACGGTGCCGCAGCCGAAATTCACGCCTCCACCCACATCGCTGTCTCCCACGTAGGTAAGATGTGATATTTTAGTGCCATCGCCGATGACCGAGTTTTTCAGCTCCACAAAATCGCCCACCTTCACGTCCTTCCCCACGCGGCAGTGAGGACGGACATAGGCAAAGGGGCCGATCTTCGCGCCGCTGTCCACTATGCTCTCGTTGAGCTGGGAGGCGTTCACCGTCACCCGGTCCCCCAGAGCGCAGTCGGTGATCATGGCGTCGGGCCCTATTTCGCAGTCACGGCCCACGGTGGTCTCCCCCCGCAAAATGACGCCGGGAAGAAGGACCGTCCCCTCGCCCACGGTGACGGTGGGGTCTGCATAGACCCGCTCGCCGTCCACCAGGCGCACCCCCATGGCCCGCAGCCGGGCGGCGCTCATCCGGCGGGCTATGGCCTCACAGTCGGCCTCCTCACTCAGCGGCACAGCCGCGGGGCCGGCGGCCCGGCCCAGCTCCCGCAGCGCTCCGGCAAAGTCGACGCCATGCGCCAGCGCATCAGCCAAGGCCGACGCACCCACCAGAGGCAAGCCCTCTCCCTCTCCCGCAGTACCCGGGAAATGAATCAGGACGGGCCGGGTGACCACTGCCACATCCCCCGCCCGTGCGGAGAGAAATGCTTCCAGCTGTCCGGCGGCGTCAGCCGAGCCCTCGGTGACCCACACCGTCCCCTCAGGAAAGCAGGGCGTGGCCGCGGCCAGGTCGTCCTCGTGGCAAACCACCAGAAAGGAGTCAACGCCGTGGGCCGTCAGCGCCCGCGCCAGCTGGTGGCGCGGCCAGGGGCAGGAGCTACGCGCC
>JBLJBF010000157.1:0-11820 GCA_047637855.1 Pseudoflavonifractor sp.
CGGGCAGCCGGGACTATAAGACCGCCCTCCAGGAGCTGGTGCAGCGGGAGAGCGGCCAGGTGCTGGAGTACCGCCTCACCGGCTCGGCCGGGCCCGACCACGCCAAGGTGTTCCAGGTGGCGGTGGACCTCAACGGCACGCCCATCGGCGCCGGCGAGGGCCGGAGCAAGAAGGAGGCCGAGCAGGCCGCCGCCAAGGCGGCCTTCGCGGGGCTGACCGGGTAGGAAGAGCAGACGGCACTGCGCCGCGGGTAGAAAACGCCCGCGGCGCATATTTTTGCCCCAATGTTTGCACGGCGGAAAAGATTTGCATTGATGGGCTGAAATTGATATAATACAATACTGACATATTTCGTGGATGAGAGGTGCGCGCGGGTGTACTTAAAGGCGCTTGAGATACAGGGCTTTAAATCCTTTCCCGATAAGACGGTGCTCACCTTCGGCGAGGACATCACCGCCATCGTAGGGCCCAACGGCAGCGGAAAATCGAATATTTCGGACGCCATCCGCTGGGTCATGGGGGAGCAGTCCACGAAAGCGCTGCGGGGCGGCAAGATGGAGGACGTCATCTTCGGCGGTACGGCCAGGCGCAAGCAGCTGGGCTTTGCCGAGGTCTCTCTCGTGCTGGACAATTCTGAGCGGTTCTTCGGCATGGAGGAGAGCGAGGTCATGGTCACCCGGCGGTATTACCGCTCGGGGGAGAGCGAATACTACATCAACCGCCGCAGCGTCCGGCTCAAAGACGTGTACGAGCTGTTCATGGACACCGGCCTTGGCCGGGAGGGGTACTCGGTCATCGGCCAGGGCAAGATCGACGAGATCCTCTCGGTCAAGAGCGGGGACCGGCGGGAGGTCTTTGAGGAGGCGGCGGGCATCTCGCGCTTTCGCCACCGCAAGGAGGAGGCCGAGCGTAAGCTGGAGCGCACCGAGGAGAACCTGGTGCGCATCAATGACAAGATCGACGAGCTGGAGCTACAGGTAGAGCCCCTGCGCGTTCAGGCGGAGAAGGCCAAGAAATACCTTATCCTCCGGGACGAGCTGCGGGGCCTGGAGATTTCGGTCTGGCTGGAGCAGCTGGAGCACATCCGGGCGTCGGCCGTCAAGGTGCTGGGCGACTATGAGAATGCCGTGCGCCAGAAGGGGGAGGCCCAGGCCGCGGTGGAGCGGCTCTACGCCGCGTCGGAGGGCTATGCCGCCAAGATGCGGGAGAAGGATGTGGAGGCCGAGGGCATCCGCTTTACCATGATGCAGCGGGAGGCTGACGCGGCCGGCCTGGAAAACGGCGTGGCCGTCCTCAAGGCCAATATTCAGAATAACCTGGAGAACACCAACCGGATGCAGGAGGAGCTGGCCGCCCAGGAGGGGCGAGACGGCAGCATTACCGGCCAGATCGAGGAGCGCCGCCGCCGCCTGGAGGGCATCGTCGGGGAGGTGACCCAGCTGCGGGAGCAGCTGCTGGAGCGGCAGAGGCTGGCCGAGGAGGCCGCCCGCAGCGCGGGCAAGCTGGCCGTCGAGATGGAGGCCCTGCGGCAGAAGGAGGCGGTGGAGTCGGCCTCGGCAGGGGAGGCGAAGGCCCTCCTCTCGGCGCTGGCCGCCGCCGCCCAGGAGCTGATGGACCGGGATTCCTCCATCCGCCAGGACCTGGCCGCACTGGAGGACCGCGCCGCCGCCACCGAGACCGAGCACAAACAGGCCGCCGCCGAGCTGAGCCAGGCCAAAGAGGACCTGGACTCTCTCAAAAATATCATCAACGGGTACACCCTTCGGCTGGAGAGCCGCCGCAAGAAGGCCAAGGAGGCCGAGGAGCGGCACGTCCAGCTTCAGATGGAGGAGAACTCCCTCAAGTCCCGCATCCATATGCTCGCCGAGATGGAAAAGCTCTACGAGGGCTATTCCAAGGCGGTCAAGCTGGTGATGAGCGACGGGTCCCGGGGGCAGCTGAAGGGTCTCCACGGCCCGGTGGCGGGCCTCATCCGGGTGCCCGACCAGTATGCCGTGGCGGTTGAGATCGCTCTGGGCTCGGCCATGCAGAACATCGTGGTGGAGACCGAGGAGGACGGCAAGGCCGCCATCAACTACCTCAAGCGCCGGGACGCCGGGCGCTGTACCTTTTTGCCCCTGAGCTCCATCCGCCCCTCCGACTTCCGGGACGGCAAGGTGGTTGGCGAGCCCGGCTTTATAGGCATGGGGGACGCGCTCATTGAGTTCGACCCGAAGTATGAGAAGATATTCTCCAGTCTCCTGGGCCGGGTGGTCATCGCCGAGGACATGGACAAGGCCATCGCCATCGCCCGGAAGTACGGCTACCGGTTCCGCGTCGTTACGCTGGACGGGCAGGTGCTCAACCCCGGCGGATCCATGACAGGCGGCTCGGTCTCCCACAGCGCGGGCATCCTGAGCCGGGCCAACGAGCTGGAGCGGCTGAACGTCCAGATCGAGGGCATCCGGGAAAAGCTGCGCGCCGCCGCCCATGCCCTGGAGGAGACGAGCCGGGAGGCCACCGCCGCCGCCTATGAGATGGAGACCGCCCAGGCCCAGAAACGGACCCATGAGGACACCATTCTCACCTATGAGGAGCGGTGCAGCCACTTTGCAGCCGTCCTCGCCGACCTGGACCGCCAGCGGGAGGACCAGAAAGACGAGCTGAAGCAGCTCGGCGCCCGCACGGCCCAGACCGAGGCCGACACCGCCGCCGCCCGCCGTCGCATCGAGACCCTGGAGGGCGCGGCCGCCGCGCTGCGGGCCGAGGTTGAGAGCAAGGCCGGCGGCCAGGCCGACTTTCAGGCCAGAGCCGCCGCCATCGGCGGCGAGGTCGCCGAGGTCAATATGCGCCTGGCCGGGCTGGACGCCGAGCGCCTCGCCAGCGAGAAGGCCCTGGAGGAGCTGGAGGGGCTGCGCCGGGACATGACGGGGGACCGGGAGGCGCGGCGCAGAATGATCGAGGAGCTGGAGGGGAAGAACGAGGCCCTTTCGGCTCAGATCCTGGAGAAGGAGCGCGCGATCCAGGCCGTCCGGGGGGAGAATTCCGCCCGAAACACCGCCATCCGGCGGCTCAACGACGAAAAGCTGGCTCTGGAGGGGGAGCGCAACCGCGCCGACCGGGAGAGCCGGGACAAGAATGCCGAGCTGCTCGCCATGGAGCGGGAGGTCTCGGTGCTGGAGCAGAAAAAGGTCACGGCGGAGCTGGAGGAGAAGAATCTCCTCGACCGGCTGTGGGAGAACTATGAGCTGTCCCACGAGGCGGCCAGGCAGCAGCGGGTGGAGCTGGAGAGCGTGCAGAAGGCCCAGCGCCGCATTATGGAGCTCAAGCGGAGCATTGCCGTGCTGGGCAATATCAATCTGGACGCCATCGAGGAGTTCCAGCGGGTCAACGAGCGGTACACCTACCTCACCGACCAGCGGGACGACGTGCAGAAGTCCAAGCGGGACCTGGAGCGCATCATCGCCGAGATCACCGGCGAGATGAAGACCATCTTCGCCGAGCAGTTCGCCATCATCAACGAGGCCTTCGGCGGCACCTTCCTGGAGCTCTTTGGCGGCGGCAAGGCCACGCTGGAGCTGGAGGACCCGGAGGACATCCTCAACTGCGGTATCGAGATCAAGGTGCAGCCCCCCGGCAAGGCGCTGAAGATCATCACGCTGCTCTCGGGTGGGGAGAAGGCATTTGTGGCCATCGCCCTCTACTTCGCCATTCTCAAGGTGCGCCCCACGCCCTTTGTGGTTATGGACGAGATCGAGGCGGCCCTGGACGACGCCAACGTGACCCGGTTTGCCCGCTACCTGCGGCAGATGAGTGAGCGCTCCCAGTTCATCGTCATCACCCACCGCCGCGGCACCATGGAAGAGGCCGACGTGCTGTACGGCGTCACGATGCAGGAGCAGGGTGTTACGCGGATTCTGAGCATCAACCTCAACAACGTGGAGCAGGAGTTGAATCTCAAGTGACAGCGGAGAGGACGTCGGCCTCCCAAGCGTTTTGGCCTGTGGCCAAAACCTTGATGCCGGGCGGATTCACTCCGCCCGAGCAGATAAAAATAAGGGGCCCCCGCGCGGCGTGAGCCGGGCGGGGCAGAGGGCGATGTGCTGTACGGCGTCACGATGCAGGAGCAGGGTGTCACGCGGATTCTGAGCATCAACCTCAACAATGTGGAGCAGGAGTTGAATCTCAAGTACGGCGGGATGACCTCATCCCGCCGTACGGGTACAGCCGGAGGAGAAGTGTGCCTCATGAGCGAACTTCCAAAAAGAAAGCACACCAGGTTAAAGGATTATGATTACAGCCAGAGCGGGGCATATTTTATTACGGTCTGCACCGAGAACCGCCGGAATGTTTTGGGGACGATCCTGGTAGGGCGGGATGACCTCATCCCGCCGTCCCTTCTGTTGTCGCCTGTCGGGCAAATCGTGGAGCAATATATCCGGTCGATTGAGCGCGCGTATCCGGGTGTGCGTATGGCGGGATTTATCGTTATGCCAAATCATATTCATGTCCTGTTAGTGCTGGAGCGCGGCGGCATGGGGTCATGCCGCCCTACCGCCGTGAATAGCCCATCGATTATGATGATCGTGCGGGGGCTTAAGAGGCAGACGACAATGGCGCTAAAAAGGTCTATTTGGCAGAGCAGCTTTTATGAGCATATCATCCGCGACGAGACAAGCTATAGAGAGTGCCTGCAATATATGGAGAACAACCCCGCCCGATGGGCGGAGGATGATTACTATTGCCAATCACTGTGAGGGTTATGAGAATGGGTTTTTTTGATAAGATCAAGGCGGGGCTCACCCGCACCAAGGAGAACATCGGCCACTCCTTCGACAATCTCTTCTCCGGCGAGCTCAACGACGACTTTTATGACGAGCTGGAGGAGACTCTCATTCTCACCGACATGGGGATGGAGACCACCCTGGCCGCTACGGCCGAGCTGCGCCGCCGCTGTAAGGAAGAGCGGGTGAAGGATGCCCAGGGGGCGCGGGAGGTGCTGCGGCAGGTCCTCACCGATATGCTCGACGTGGGGGACAGCTCCCTCGACCTCTCCAAGAGCCCCAGCGTGATTTTGGTCATCGGGGTCAACGGTGTGGGCAAGACCACCACCATCGGCAAGCTGGGGGCCAAGCTGAAGGGGGAGGGGAAGCGCGTCCTCTTCGCCGCGGCGGACACCTTCCGGGCCGCCGCAGCCGACCAGCTCGAAATTTGGTCCGACCGCTCGGGGGCTGACCTGGTGCGCCAGCACGAGGGGGCCGACCCCGCCGCCGTGGTCTTCGACGCCATGCAGGCGGCCAAGGCGCGGCGGAGCGACGTGGTGCTGGTGGACACCGCGGGGCGTCTGCACAACAAGCAAAACCTGATGAACGAGCTAACCAAGATCGGCAAGGTCATCGACCGGGAGCTGCCCGGCAGCCGGGGGGAGACTTTGCTCGTGCTGGACGCCACCACCGGGCAGAACGGCCTCATCCAGGCAAAGCAGTTCATGGAGGCGGCGGGCATCACGGGCATCGTTCTCACCAAGCTGGACGGCAGCGCCAAGGGGGGCATCGTGGTGGCCATCGCCCAGGAACTGAAGGTGCCCGTCAAATTCATCGGCGTGGGCGAGCGCATCGACGACCTGCTGCCGTTCGAGCCGGAGAGCTTTGCCCGCGCACTGATTTAACGGACTGTTCATGTTTTATCGCGGATTGGAGACTATAATAAAATGACAAGAATCGACGGCAGGGCCAAGGACGAGCTGCGGCCCATCGAAATCATCCCCCACATCAATCAATTCGCCGAGGGCTCCTGCCTCATCCGCTGCGGGAAGACCCACGTGCTCTGCACCGCCAGCGTGGAGGAGCGGACCCCGCCCCACGTCCCAGAGGGGGAGGGCTGGGTCACGGCCGAGTACTCCATGCTCCCCCGGGCCAACCGGGAGCGCTCTAAGCGGGACATCGCAAAGCTGAAGCTCTCCCCGCGCTCGGCTGAGATACAGCGGCTCATCGGCCGGGCCCTGCGGGCGGCGGTGGATTTGAAGGCGCTGGGAGCGTACACCGTCACGGTGGACTGCGACGTGCTCCAGGGGGACGGGGGAACCCGCACCGCGGCCGTCACGGGCGGTTTCGTGGCCCTGTCCTACGCCCTTCGCGGGCTGGTGGCCGAGGGGAAGGTTAAGGAGATGCCCCTCAAGACCTGCGTGGCGGCCATCTCGGCCGGCGTGGTGGAGGACGAGCTGCTGCTGGACCTGTGCTACGAGGAGGACTCGGCCGCCATGGTGGATCTCAACTGCGTCATGACCGGCGAGGGGGAGCTCATCGAGTTCCAGGCCACCGGCGAGGGCCGGGCCTTCACCGTGGCCGAGCAGCAAAGGCTGGTGGACCTGTGCGCCAAGGGCATCCGGGAGGTCCAGGAAATACAGAAAAAAGCGCTGGGAGGCTGATTTTCCCATGAAACTGGTACTGGCCAGCAAAAACGCCCACAAGCTCGCCGAGCTGCGCGCCATCCTCTCGCAGCAGGGGGTGGAGGTGGTTCTGGAGTCCGACGTGGGCGCCGACGTGGACGTGGAGGAGACCGGGGCCACCTTTGAAGAGAACGCCCTCCTCAAGGCGCGGGCGGTCATGGAAGCCACCGGTCTGCCCGCCATCGCCGACGATTCCGGCCTCTGCGTGGACGCCCTGAACGGTGCGCCGGGGGTCTATTCGGCCCGGTACGGCGGACCCGGTCTGAACGACGTGGGGCGATACAGGCTGCTTCTGGAAAATATGCGGGGGATGATGGACCGGCGGTGCAAATTCGTCTCCTGCATCTGCTGCTGCTTCCCCGGCGGGGATACCCTCGCCGCCCGGGGTGAGTGCCACGGCACGCTGGCCTACGCCCCCAAGGGGGAGGACGGATTTGGGTACGACCCGGTTTTTTTCGTGCCTAGCCTGAAAAAAACCTTTGCCCAGCTCACGCCCGGGGAGAAAAACGCCATCTCTCACCGGGGTGTGGCGCTGGAGCAATTTGCGCAAAAGTTGCGGGATTACCTAAAATGAGCCGCAAAGCTTAAAAAAGAGAAGAGGAGCCAATTTATGGACTTAACAAGTAAGCAGCGCGCCCAGCTCAGGGGTCTGGCCAACAGCCTGGACACCATTCTCCAGGTGGGCAAGGACGGACTGGGGGAGAATCTCCTCAAGCAGGCGGACGACGCGCTGGAGGCACGGGAGCTCATCAAGGGCAAGGCCCTGGAGAACTGCGAGCTCACCGCCCGCGAGGCGGCCGAGGCCCTGGCCAAGGCCACCCGCAGCGAGGTGGTGCAGATCATCGGAACAAAATTCGTGCTGTATCGTCAAAGTCATAAGAAGGACAAGACCGATAAAATCGTCCTGGTAAAGGACAAGAAAAAGTAACGAATCCGCCGCGCAAGTGAAACCGGGGTTCCCGTGTGGCTTGCCACACGGGGGGCAAAATTCGTACTGTATCGTCAAAGTCATAAGAAGGACAAGACCGATAAGATCGTCCTGGTGAAGGACAAGAAGGAGAGACCGATTGGATGGCGGCTTTTTTGCAAGCACGGAGAATTGCCTGAAGGGGAGCTGGCTGTATTGAGGATTGGCGTCTATGGCGGCACGTTCAACCCGCCCCATCTGGGGCACATGGCCTCGGCGCGCGCGGCGATCAAAGCGCTGGAGCTGGACAGGCTCCTGTTCATCCCTGCCGCCGTGCCGCCCCATAAGGCATTGCCGGAAGGGAGCGCCGGGCCGACTGAGCGGCTTGAGATGACGGCCATGATGGCCGACGGGCTGGACGCGGAGCCGGGGCAGCGGTGCGAGGTGCGCGCCGACGACATCGAGCTGCACCGCGCGGGGATGAGCTACACCGCCGACACCCTGGCAGGGCTGCGCGCCCTCCACCCCGAGGACGAGCTGTGGCTTATCATGGGCAGCGATATGTTCCTCTCTCTCCTTTCCTGGCGGGAGCCGGAACGGATCATGGCTCTGGCCGGAATCGCCGCCTTCGCCCGGGAGGAGGGGGACAGCCTGGCCGATATGGAGGCCCAGGCCCGGCGTCTGCGGACGGAGTTCGGCGCGAGGGTCGCCCTGGTTCCCCTGCCCGAGGTCACCGTGCTCTCCTCCACCGCGCTCCGCTCCGCCCTGACGGCGGGGGAGGGCGGGGAACGCCTTTGGCCCCAGGTATACGGGTACATTCTGCGTCAGGGGCTGTACGGGGTGAAAAAGGACCTCCGGGCACTGAGCGACGAGGATCTGCGCGCCGCGTCCTACAGCATGATACGCGCCAAGCGCATTCCCCATATCCGTGGGACCGAGACAGCTGCCGTGGCTCTGGCCGGACGCTGGGGGGCCGACGTGGAGAAGGCCCGCCGGGCCGCCATTTTGCACGACTGCACCAAGTATCTGCTCGCCGAGGAGCAGCTTGCCCTCTGTGCCTTCTGGGGGGAGGAGCTGGACGAGCTGGAGCGGAGCGCCGTCAAGCTCCTCCATGCCAAGACGGGCGCGTGGACCGCCCGGGAGACGTTCGGCGCGGACGATGAAATATTTGACGCCATCTATTGGCATACTACCGGAAAAGCGGGAATGAGCCTTCTGGAGAAGGTGGTCTATCTCGCCGACTATATCGAGCCGACCCGGGACTTTCCGGGCGTGGAGGAGCTGCGGGGCCTAGCCGGGAAGAGCCTGGACGCGGCGATGATCCTGGGCTTTGAGATGAGCATTCGGGAGACGCGGGAGCGGGCCTTGCCCGTACACCGCAGAACAGAGGAGGCCCTGGCCTGGATGCTGTGGGCGCGCCGCGAAACTACATAGACACGCAGGAGAAAGGAACAAGCAAATGACGCCAGATCAGCAGAAAAAGAAGGGCGGAGCCCGTCTCCGGCAGGAGAAGAAGACCGCACAGGTTCCCGCAGGGGATAAAAAGAAGAAGGCGGGCGTGAAGCGCACCCCCAGACAGCAGACGCTCCAGGTTCTTTTCATCGTGGTGATGGTGCTGGCCTCCCTCATCGTCATACTGGGCGGCGCGTACCTGCTCTTTGTCAAGCCGCCCGAGATGGCCCAGCCCATCGAGCGGCCTGCCCTTCAGGACAAGGACAAGCCGGTCGGCGATCAGCCCGACGTGGACGGCGGGGAAGACGACCGGGAGCTGGGCGACCGCAAGAAGGACTTTTTTACCTTCCTCGTGGTGGGGCGTGACACCTATGGCGGCGGCAATACCGACACCATGATGCTGGCCGCCTACGACGTGGCCAACCAGCACCTCAACGTCATGAGCCTCCCCCGGGACACGCTGGTGAATGTCGCCTGGGATATCAAGAAGCTCAACTCGGTGTACAATATGTACGGCGGGAAGGAGAAGGGCATGGAGGCCCTCAAGGAAGAGGTGGGCCAGCTTGTGGGGTTCCGGCCCGATTTCACGGTCACCGTGGAGTGGGAGGCCGTGGGCAAGCTGGTGGACGCTGTGGGCGGGGTTTCCTTCGATGTACCCAGGCGTATGTACTATAACGACCTCTCCCAGAACTTTAAGATCGACCTGCAGAAGGGCCGCCAGACCCTGAACGGCAAGCAGGCCATGCAGCTTCTCCGCTACCGGCACGACAGCGACGACAGCGGCCATATCCTGAACTCTGGGTACGTTGATGGCGACCTGGGCCGCATCAAGGTCCAGCAGGACTTTCTCAAGGCCACCATCTCCCAGTGCCTGGAGAAGATCGGCGACGCGGGCACCATCAGCAAGCTGTCCAAGGTCTTCCTGGAGAATGTGACCACCGACCTGAATCTCGGCGGCCTGATCTGGCTGGGCCAGGCTGCTATCCTGGGCAGCAACGGGAACGGCCGCCTTGGCATGGAGAACGTGAGCTTTATCACCATGCCCTGGGTGAGTGCCGACCAGGTGCGCAGCCGTACCTATAATAACCACCCCTCCTATGTGGCGCCCGACGTGGACAAGATCATCAAGGTGGTGAACGAGAGCTTTAACCCCTACACCACCGACCTGCGCAAGCAAGAGCTGGACATTATGTACGTCAATAAGGACGGCACCTTGGGCACGACCGGCGGGAAGCTGGAGGACACCAAGTACAACGCGTGGATCAAGGGGGCGGGCAGCTCCTCCGGGTCCTCCTCCGGGTCCTCCTCCGGTTCCACCCCCCGCCCCAGCGCGTCCCCGCAGCCCGAGACGCCCACGACCTCGCCGGAGCCCAGCCAGGACCCAGGTGTGACCCCAAGCCCCGCCCCGTCCAGCTCCCCCGGCACATCTCCCACCCCCAGCGTTTCGCCCAGTCCCAGCGCCTCGCCCAGTCCCAGCGCATCGGCCCCGCCCGAGCCCAGCCCAAGCCCCGCCCCGTCCTCCACGGACGGCCCACCGTCGGGCATCCCGATGGATTGACTATAATACCGAAAGAGGTTTTGCCAATGACACCAAAAGAAATGGCCCTCGCCCTTGCGAAAGCGCTGGACGATAAAAAGGGCATCGACATTAAGGTCCTGGAGACCACCGAGCTTACCACCTTGGCCGACTACTTTGTCATCTGCGCGGCCACCTCCACCACCCAGGTCAAGGCCCTCTCCGACGAGTGCGAGAAGGTCATGAAAGAGCGCGGAGAGGCCCCCCACCACGTGGAGGGCCACCGGGGCGGAAGCTGGATCCTGCTGGACTTCTCCAGCGTGGTGGTCCATATCTTCATGGAGGAGACCCGGAAGTTCTACGATTTGGAGCGCCTCTGGCGGGATGCGAAGCCGTTGGATCTGGCCGAAATTTTAGTGGAGCACTGACCGTGCTGTAAAGCAAAACACCTGTCACACAGAAGTGCGGCAGGTGTTTTATTTTTCCAATCTTTTCTTTTGTGGGGGAATATGGTATTCTGATTCTATACCGACAGGGAGAGAGGGGGAAGGGGCATGAGATACCGGGTGCTGTCGCTCTACTCCTTTGCCCATTTCTGGGTGGATCTCTCCTGCGCGCTGCTGCTCTTTGGGCGGGTGGCGGCCGGGGAAGGGGCCATATTTGCCTTTCTGCTCTATAATTTCTGCGCCTTTGCGGTACAGATGCCGCTAGGCCTGCTGGCCGACCGGCTGGGGGGAGCGCGGTATTTCGCCGCGCTGGGCTGCATTCTGGCTGCCGGGGCCTGGGGCATGGGCGGTCTCCCCGCCGCCGTGACGGCCGGACTGGGCAACGCCCTTTTCCATGTCGGGGGCGGTGTGTATGTTCTCCACGTGTTCGAGGGCTGCGCCGGGCTGGGGGTATTCGTCTCGCCGGGGGCGCTGGGCATCTACCTGGGGGCGCTGGCCGCGTCGGCGCTGCCCGGCCCGGTGGTCTGGCTGGGGCTGCTTGCGCTGGCTGCGGGCATTCTCCGCTGGGGCAAAGCCGCGCGGGTTGAGCCCTTCACGCCTGTGCCTGTAGGCGGGGGCCGGGCGGCTGTCCCTCTGCTGGCCCTCTTCGGGGTGGTGGTGCTCCGGGCCCTGCTGGGTGGGCTGTTCCGGTTTCCGTGGAAGGGGGAGCTGGGGCTGTGGCTAGCCCTCTCGGTGGCGGGGGGCAAGGCATTGGGCGGCGTCCTGGCCGACCGCCTGGGCAGGCGGCGGGTGGCTGTGGGGTCCCTCTTTCTGGCGGCGCTGTGTTTCCTGAGCTCTGATTACCCGGCGGCGGGGCTGCTGGCCGTTCTCTTCTTTAACATGACCATGCCTCTCACCCTCTGGGGCGCGGCGCGTATGTTGCGGGGGGCGAGAGGGCTGGCCTTCGGGTTGCTCACCTTTGCCCTATTTTTGGGGACGCTTCCTCTGCTGCTGGGGGTCCCCCTGGCCGCTGGGAGCGGGTTGCTGTATGCGGCGGGGGCCGTCGGGTCTCTGCTGCTGCTGAATTTAGGAT
>JBLJBF010000158.1:0-3815 GCA_047637855.1 Pseudoflavonifractor sp.
TCCCGCGGGGGTGGGTTCCGTCACCATTCTGACGGTGCTGCTCGTCCTCTTCCTAACCGTGTTCTCCGCCCTCACCCTGTCGGCCGCCCGGGCCGACCTGGCCCTCTCCCGGCGCAATGCCGACACGGTGCAGGCCTATTATAGGGCCGACGCGCAGGCCGCCCGGCTCTATGCCGACTTCGTGGCAAACGGCGCGGCCGAGCTGGAGACCGCAATTCCCATGACCGAAACGCAGGCTTTATACCTCCACCTGGCCCGCGCCGCCGACGGCGGCGTGCTTACGCTGGCCTGGCAGGTCCGGGCGGAGGAGGCCGAGCTTGACAATTATCTGCCCGTGTGGGACGGCACTGCGCCCGTGGGCTGAAGAGACAGGGGGAGATCAGATGCGGATCGATGAAATTTTACGGCAGGCCGTGGCCTGCTCAGCGTCGGACATCCTGCTGGTAGCGGGCATCCCCGTGGCCTATAAGGTGGACGGCATCATCCGGCGCGAGGGCGAGCGGCTGAATTCCCAGGATGTCGCCGCGCTGACCGCCGAGCTGTACCGCCTGGCCGACGGGCGGGACATGGAGCGCCTGATCACCACCGGGGACGACGACTTCTCCTTCGCCATTTCGGGCCTGTCCCGGTTTCGGGTCAACGCCCTCAAGCAGCGGGGCTCTTTGGGGCTGGTGATCCGGGTGGTGTCTTTTCTCCTGCCCGACCGGGTGCGGCTGGGCATTCCCGACAATGTGATGGAGTTTGCCTCCTGCCCCCGGGGGCTCCTCCTCTTCACCGGCCCGGCCGGCAGCGGCAAGACGACCACGCTGGCTTGCATTGTGGACCTGGTGAACTCCACCCGCAACGCCCATGTCATCACCATTGAGGACCCCATCGAGTATCTGCACCCGCACAAGAAGAGCGTGGTCATCCAGCGGGAGCTCTTTATCGACACCATGAGTTATGAAGCCGCCCTCCGGGCCGCCCTGCGCGAGGCGCCCGACATCATTCTTCTGGGTGAGATGCGGGACGCCGGGACTATCCGGGCCGCCGTCACCGCCGCCGAGACCGGTCATCTGGTCATCTCGACCCTGCACACCATCGGCGCGGCAAATACCATTGGGCGGATCGTAGACGCCTTCCCCCCCGAGCAGCAGGGGCAGATCCGCACCCAGCTGGCCATGGTGCTGGAGGGGGTGATCTCCCAGCAGCTCATTCCCGGCTCCGACGGGCGGCTGGTGCCCGCCTTCGAGGTCATGACCGTCACCCCCGCCGTGCGGAACATGATCCGGGAGTCCAAGGCCCACCAGCTCGACAATCTCATCGCCCAGTCGGCCGCCGAGGGGATGTGCACCATGGACCAGAGCGTGCTGCGCCTGGCCCAGACCGGGCGCATCGCGGCCGGAGAGGCCATGCGCCGCAGCATGAATCCCGACTGGATGCAGAAGCGGCTCACCCCAAAAGGACTGACGGGGACATAACCACCCACGGGAAGCTGTGGGGGATCGCGCATAGGAGAACACGCAAAAGACGGCTTCCGGCTCCCGCCGGTTGCCGTCTTTTTCCGTGTTAAAAAATGGTTGTGAATATTTTTCACAGGATGAATAAAATACTTCCATTTCGGTAGGGTTTGAGATATAATGGCCGCAGAGAGACGATTCCATTTTTTTGAACTGTTTTTATCCCTTCCCTATGCAAGCAGCCGAAAAAGTAGGACTCCATCTGCCATTTGCCAGCGCGTACGGCGTAACAGCTGCTCTGCGGTTATTCTACGCGCATACGAACACTTCGCCTCCCCAAGAGAGGCGGGGAAAGGAGGCGTTATTCGATGAAACCGAACTCTTCGGCTACCCTGTCTATTTCCCTGCTGGGCGGCTTCTCCCTGGAGTGGGCGGAACATGTCCTGACCGACGACATTAACCACTCCCCAAAGCCATGGAGCGTGCTGGCCTACCTGATCCTGCACCGGGACCACTGCGTCCATCAGTCTGAGCTGATCGACGTCTTTTGGCCGGAGGAGGGCGGCGGCAACCCCGCCAATGCGCTCAAGACCCTCCTCTACCGTATCCGTATGATGCTGGAGCCCCTGTTGGGCCCCGATGTCCAGCCCATTTTGGGGCGGCGGGGCTGCTATTGCTGGAACCATCTGGTGGACTGCTGGGTGGACGTGGACGAGTTTGAGCTGCTGTGCCGTCAGGCGGAGGATAAGAGCCTGACTGCCGAGGCGCGCTGCGCCCTTTATGAGCAGGCCCTTTCCCTCTACCGGGGAGACCTGCTCCCCAAGCTGGCGCAGCAGATGTGGCTGCTCCCCCTCTCAGTCCGGTTCCATACGCTGTACCTGGATGCGGTGAAGGCCTTCGCCGCGCTGCTGGAGGAGCGCGCGCTCTTTGGCAAGATGTACGACACGTGCATCCGTGCCAGCCAGCTGGACGGTCTGGACGAGGGGTTACACGCGCTGGTGGTCCGCGCCCTGCTCCGCCAGGGGAAGTGCGCCGCGGCCCTTGAGCACTATCAAAAGGCGACCGACCTGCTCTACCGCAGTCTGGGCGTCGCCCCATCGAAGGAGCTGCGGGATCTCTATAGGGAGATTATGGCGACCGAGAAGGCCCTGGAGACCGACCTGGAGGTCATCATGGGCGATCTGCGGGAGACTGCCCGGCGGGACGGGGCATTTGTCTGCGAATACGGCTTTTTTCAGGAGGCCTACCGCCTGGAGGTCAGACGGGCCGCGCGCAGCGGCGCCTGTGTCCATCTGTGCCTGCTCACCCTGTCCCTGCCCAACGGGCGCACGCCTCAGGTAAAGCCCCTTTCGGCCGGAATGGACAGTCTCCGGGAGGTGCTGGTCTCCAGCCTGCGCCGGGGGGACGTGGTCGCGCGGTTCAGCCGCGGCCAGTATGTGGTGATGCTCCCCTCCGCCAGCCAGGAGGACAGCGAGATGGTGATGGAGCGCGTCGTCCAATCCTTTCAGCAGCAGTACCGGCACGGGTTTCTGCAGTTATCGGTGCGTGTGCGGGAAATGGAGCTGATGGTATGAAAAAAATTTTAACGCTGCTTCTGGCGGCGGTGGCGTTTTTGTGTCTGCTTGCCGCCGCGCTGCTGTTTTATCGCGCCTCGCCCCCGGCGGCCAAGCCGGACCCCGAGCCCATGCGCACGACGGAGCCAGGCCAAACGACAGCTCCCACCCCGGCAGTCCCTATCCCCTCCGAGTCGGCCCCCCAGCCCATGCCGGTCCCCGAGGGGACCCCGGAGCCCGAGTCCAGCCCATCCGCGCCCGCCGGGACGGCGGATGACCTGCCCGTCGGGAAATGGTTCATCACGGCGGAGCGCAAGGCATACCGGGAGGACAGCCTCACCCTTTTCCTCCCGGCCATCAACATCACCCGGGCCGTGCACAACGGCACCGACATCGCCACCCTGAACCGGGGTGTGGGCCTCTACGAGTACGCCCAGCTGCCCGGCGAGGGCAATCGGAACGTATCCATCGCGGGCCACCGGAATGGGCTGGACAAAAATGGCAGGATTACCGACCACGCCCCCTTCTACTACGTAGATGAGCTGGCCGACGGGGACTATCTCTACCTCTACGACAGCGGCCATATCTACCGCTATCTCTACGAGAGCACCTGGGTGGTGGAGGCCGACGACTGGGCCCCCATTGCCACCACGGGGGAGAGCTGCCTCACCCTCACCTCCTGCACCCCCATAGGGGTCTCCGACCACCGCATTATCGTCCGGGGGGTACTGGATGAGATCTTCCCGTATTCTAAGAACTTTACCTTTCTGGCCCATGCCCCGGAGGAGAAGAAAGCGCCGTAACGAAGCCCCCCGGCACTCAT
>JBLJBF010000159.1:0-2068 GCA_047637855.1 Pseudoflavonifractor sp.
ACTTGTCCCGGTCGGTGTTGATCTCCTCGATGTCCATGGTGGCGATGACCAGGCGGAGCTGACCGAAGATAATGTCCTTGGCGAGCTCCTGAATCTCCTGAAGGCGCAGGCCGAGAAGCCGCTCGGCGGCGTTCTGCATGACGCCGGCCTCGGTGGAGATGCCGACGGTGAAACGGCTGGGCACGTTGATACGGATATTCTGCCGGGAGAGGGCGCTCTGCAGGTCCACCGAGATGGACATAGGAGTCAGGTCCAGAAACTCGTAGGCCTGAATGACGGGCCAGATAAAGGACGCGCCGCCGTGGATACACCTGGCGCTGCGGGTGGTGCCGTCGCCGTTGTTGCCCACCTTACCGTAGATGACCATGACCTTATCCGACGGGCATTTTTTATACCGTTTGAGAAGGAAGAGGAACAGGGAGAACAAGATCACCACGACGACGCAGACCAGAATAATCCCGAACAGTGTTTTAGGCATAATAAATCCTCTCTTTCTTTTATGTGATTGGTTCGACGACCAGAGTGTCGCCGCCGGTGACGCCCACCACGCGGACCGAGCCGCCGGTTGGAATCGGGCTTTCGCTGTCCGTGACGGCCTCGAACTCCCGCAGCTGGTCCTGAACCGTGACGTTCACCTTCCCGGCCTCCCGCCGGGCGGCTGGGACGGTGAGGTATACGGTGCCGGGCAGACCCAAAGCGTTGCGGATATCCAGGGTGCCGTCCGACTGGAGGCGAAGGGCCTCCCGCAGGATGACGGCCACAGCCACCATGCCGATGACCCCCACCTGGACGGCGAAGAACAAGGCCAGCAGCCAGTGAAGCTCAAGCTGGCAGAAGAGCAGCCCGCTCCAGCCGAAGAGGGTAAAGAAGGTCACCAGTCCCCGCAGCGTGAGGACATGCAGACCGCCTCCGGGACCGTCCCCATGGTGCAGATGGTCCCCGTGGCCCTCCGGGCCGTGACCGTGGACCGCGCCGCAGGTGTCACAGGCGTGGCCGCCGCCGTGGAGGCCCGCGTGAAAATCCGCGTGGAAGTCGAGCCCGTGGAAATCGGCGTGAATGTCCGGGATGCCGTCGCCGTCCAGATCGACATTCAGGTCGTGCCCGCCGCCGCTGTGGGCGTCATTGTCCCCGCCGCCCAGACCGATCAGCAGGAGCAGCGTCTGCAGCAGCAGGAGCAATGTGGCGGGAGCCGCGGTGTAGAGCAAAATGCGCTCCAGCAAGGTCAATGATACAAGCCAGTCCAACATGGCACGCTGCCTTCCTTTCTTTCAAAATAGGTCTTATCTTAAACAGCCGCCTCCTCCAGCTCAGCCAGGAGGACTTCCGCCTCCCTTTTGAGCTTTGCGGCAAGGAAGGCGGTGAGGATCACCCGCATAGCCCGGCTCACCACCACCCGGGCGCCCGGGCGGGGCTCGCCATAGTCGGAGAGCGCATCCATGCACCAGGCCTCCAACTCCTCCTCGTCAGGAAGGGGCTCGTTCTCCAGCCTGCCGATGAGACGGCAGAGGCAGACGTAGAGATAGGAGTCGTCGATCAGATCGTCCTCCTCGCTGGTGAGACTACCGTTGAAGGTGGAGATGAGGCGACAGATCTGATCCAGATGGAGGGCCTCTTTTAGCATATTGATCATGAGGATGCGGCATAACTGCCGGCGGCTGTATTTTTTGTGCTGGGGCGGCGAGAGATACCCCCGCTTTACCCAGTTCTGAATGACATGGGGCTCCAGCGCCGTAAGACGGGACACTTGCGAGAGCATCAGGTCCCCCCCGAGAAAGAGCGGGGAGAGCACCGCGTCTGCCGCGTCCGGCCTGCGCAGGTCGGCGGACACTATGGTTCCGGGTAGTACATCGTCCATCTCTGTCACCTCCTTATCTGGATACATATATCTTATATCAGGTTCACTTGATTGTCAATAGAGTTCTAGAGATTATATGTTAAATCTTTGTTAACTCCGGGCGGGGTCCGCTTCCCCTCCCCTGCCCGCGCTCCCCGCCGCAGAGAGAAAGCCGCCGCCCCCCGATGAATGGAGGGGCGGCGGCAAGGGCGGCGCGGATACATCCGCTCCTTT
>JBLJBF010000160.1:0-3419 GCA_047637855.1 Pseudoflavonifractor sp.
GGTGTACAGCTCCCGCCCCTGGAATGAGAAGGAGAAGGCCGCCGTCACCGCCGCCCAGGCCCAGACCAAGGCCGAGGACTTCCTCAAGGCCATTGTCCCCGGGCAGTTTGCCAAGACCGCGCAATACTCCGCCCCCGAGGGCGACGGCGTCATCCGCGCCTTCCAGTACGCCGCCAAGGAGAACGGCTACTTCCTCCCCGCCAGCAGTATGACGGTGGAGATCGACGGGGCCGACGGCTCGGTGAGCGCCTACTACAACAACTACGTGGAAGGGGTTACCTTCCAGAGCGCCGAGGGGCTGGTCGGCGAGACTGCCGCCCTGACCGCCTGGTTCGGCACCTATCATGTGACCTTGGGCTATCTGGCGGTCCCCGAGAAGCTGGACCTCTCCCAGCCCCAGTGGAAGCCGCTCATCGAGATCGGGCGCAGCTATCTCTTTACCCGAAAGCTGGCCTACTACCTGGAGCGGGAGGGCTGGTATCTGGGCGTGGACGCCAAGAGCGGCGAGCCTGTCAAGAGTGAGGCCGCCGTCAGGGAGGATCTCTCCTATGACGACCTCGCCGGCCACTGGGTCAAGACCCAGGCCGAGGCCCTGGCCAAGTACGGTGTGGGCTGGCTGGGCGGCTCGCTCAAGCCCGCGGCCGAGCTCAGGCAGATCGACCTGATCGCGCTGCTGGTGAGCGGCGGCGGCTACCGCTACGACCCCGCCCAGGAGGGCGCGGCCGACGAGCTCTACCAGCAGGCCTACTATATGGGCCTGCTCAAAAAGAGCGAGCGCGACGACGGCGCGCGGATCACCCGGGCCCAGCTCACCAAGCTGCTGCTGGATCACGCGGGATACGGCAATCTGGCCGGCCTGACAGGTATTTTCAAGACCAGCTTTGCCGACGCGGCCCAGATCCCTGACGCGTATCTCGGCTATGCCGCCGTGGGCCAGGCGCTGGGCATCGTCAAGGGCGACAAGGCCGGAAATTTCGCGCCCAGCCGGGTCTCCACCCGCGCCGAGGCCGTGAGCATGCTCTATCAGTTTATGAGCCGGTAAGCTGAGGCGGCGGCGGGATGGAAGTCCCCCGCCCTGCCCGCCCCAGCATGGCGGGGAAACGCCGCAGCAGCCAACAAAAACAGCCCCCCGGCCGAAGCCGGGGGGCTGAATGATATCTTAGCGCAGATAGGACAGGGGGTTGACATCGTTGCCGTTGATTTTGACCTGGAAGTGGCAGTGGCTGCCGGTGCTGCGGCCGGTGGAGCCCGCCTTGGCGATGACCTGGCCCTGATAGACCTTGCTTCCCACACTGACCAGAAGAGAGGAGTTGTGCGCGTAATAGGTCTGCTTGCCGTTGCCGTGGTCGATAATGATATACTTGCCATAGCTCCAGTTGGAGCCGCTGCCGGTGCCCGCCCAGATGACGGTGCCGCCGTCGGCGGCCTTGATATTGCTGCCGTAGGGCACGGCGATGTCGATGCCCGAGTGGTAGCTGTAAGAACCGAAAATATAGCGATATCCAAATCGGGAGGAAATATTGCCGTATGCGGGCCAGATAAACCGACCGGTGGGCAGCCAGCTGGGCCGCTCCTTGGTCCCCACGGCCACGACCTTAGTGGTGGGCTCGGACAGTACCAGCGTGTCGATCACGTCCCGGCCCTTCTCGCTGCCGTTGACGTAGGTGACGTCGGCTGTGATCTGGGCCTGTCCTGCGACACCCGCGGTGAGAACCTTGCTCTCGCCCCGGTAGAGGGTGTTGTCCTCCACCTCCTGCACGGGGCAGGCGATGGCCTCGGGGTAGACCTGCCGCTCCACCGTCTTGACCGAGAGGAAGGGAATGGTCTCCCGGACGGTGAGGATCTGGCCGATATAGAGCTTATTTACGTCCTGTTCGGGGTTGAGGGCCTCCAGCTCGGACATTTCCATGCCGTTGTCGAAGGCGATCTGCATGAAGGTGTCACCCTTCTTGACCTCGTACTGGGTCTCGCCGTTGGTATTGACGGTGAGGGTATCGCGCATCTTGGCCAGGTCCTGCTCAATGTCGGAAGGGGTGTACTCCCGGACAATGGACACATCTTCCACAAAAGCGGCCGAGCTGGTGTTCTCATTCACGAAGGGGGCCTTGATGGCGTCCAGCATGGCGGTCAGGCCGCTCTCTTCCACCGCCGCGCCGATAAAGGTGCCGTTTACCCGGAGGACGTAGCTCTTCATCACCTCGCCCACCCGGTCGAAGAGATAGGTCTCAATCTTCGCCTCGGGGGTAAGGGCGTCCTTTTCGGTGTAGGCGAACTGATAGGACACGTCGTGCTCGACGGTGTAGCCGTACCCCAGAATACGGGAGGCCCGCGCCTCTACCCGGCTGACGGCCTCCTCGTAGACGGCAGGCTCCTTCACAGCGCCCAGAGTGATGCCGTCCACCGTTACCTGATAGCTGGGGGTGTAGACGGTGGTGAGCACCAGCGCCGCGCCGACGGCGGCCGAGGCAGCCAGAAATACCACGGGAGCCAGGAAACGCAGCACACCGGGCCTTGCCTCCACGCTGTGGAGCAGGCCCGCCGCCCTGCGGCGGGCGAGCTCAAGAGTATCCCGCGCGGCGGCGACAGAGCGAAACAGGCGGCCCTGCCGTGGTGCCGGGGCGGCCGCCTCCAGCACGCGCAGAGAGAGGCCGTCGTATTCGTCATGACTGTGCAGGATCTCGTCCATGGGAATCAGCCCTCCAATCATGTGCCCAAAGTCAAAGCCGGACAATGCCCGGCTAAAAAGATTACAAAGCGGTTACAGTAGTTACAAACGGTATCATACACGTTTTTTTGCTCCGCGTCAAGCATTTTTACGCGCTCAAAAACGTACAGCCGTTGCACCCCAACTTCTTCGGCAGAATACGACATCTTGTGTCAAAGACCGCTTATCATGAAAGGAATCCCCATTAGGGAAACAAAACCCATAAAAGCCCCTGGACACCGGCAAAATAAATTTGGTAAAAAACACAAGGCCCGCCATCCGGGTCAACCGGCGGCGGGCCTTGTGTTTTTGTGCCGTTTTCCTTACTTCAGCGCGGCGGTAATAATAGCCATGGAGTAGACCTCCAGAGCGTTGCAGCCGCGGGAGAGGTCGTTGACGGGGGCGTTAAGGCCCAGGAGGATGGGACCGTAGGCCTCGAAATTGCCCAGGCGCTGGGCGATCTTGTAGCCGATGTTGCCCGACTGAATCTCGGGGAAGATAAAGGTGTTGGCGCTGCCCGCCACCTTGGAGCCCACGCACTTGGACTCGGCCACGCGGGGGGAGACCGCGGCGTCAAACTGCAGCTCGCCGTCCACGTCGAAGTCGGGGTTGGTGGCCATCAGCTTTTCGTAGGCGTGGCGGACCTTGTCCACGTTGGGGCCGGAGCCGGAGCCCTTGGTGGAGTAAGAGAGCATGGCCACCTTGGGCTCGATGC
>JBLJBF010000161.1:0-11848 GCA_047637855.1 Pseudoflavonifractor sp.
CGCGCCCGGCATGCGGCCCAGCAGGGCCGACACCTCGCTGCCCGCCTGGACAAAGCGGAAGATATTGTCGATGAAGAGCAGCACGTCCTGTCCCTTCACATCCCGGAAATACTCGGCCATGGTCAGGCCCGAGAGGGCCACCCGCATCCGGGCGCCGGGTGGCTCGTTCATCTGGCCGAAGACCAGAGCCGTCTTCTCCAGGGCCCCCGACTCCATCATCTCCCGGTACAGGTCGTTGCCCTCGCGGGTGCGCTCCCCCACCCCGGTGAAGACCGAGTAGCCCCCGTGCTCGGTGGCGATGTTGCGGATCAGCTCCATAATGAGCACGGTTTTCCCCACCCCGGCGCCGCCAAAGAGGCCCACCTTGCCCCCCTTGGAGTAGGGGCAGATCAGGTCGATGGCCTTGATGCCGGTCTCCAGAATTTCGGTGGTCTCGGTCTGGTCATAAAAAGCCGGGGCGGGCCGGTGGATGGGCCAGACCTCGCTGACCTGCGGCTCGGGCTTTCGGTCGATGGGCCTGCCCAGCACGTTGAACATACGCCCCAGCACCCCCTCGCCCACGGGCACCGAGATGGGCGCGCCCGTGTCCAGCACCTCGGTTCCCCGCACCAGGCCGTCGGTGGACTGCATGGCAATGCACCGCACGACGCCGCCGCCCAGGTGCTGGATGACCTCGCACACGATCTGCCGCTCTTCCGTCTGAAGGCGCACGGCGTTGTAGAGGTGGGGGGTCTCGTCCTCCTTGAACCGGATGTCCACCACCGCTCCGATCACCTGCAGCACTGTTCCGATCGCTCTCATGCTGACCTCCTCTCCGGCGCCGCTACAGGGCCTCGGCGCCGCTGATAATCTCGTTGATCTCCTCGGTAATGGCGCTCTGGCGGGCCTGGTTATACTGGAGCCGCAGCTCGTCCAGCACCTCGCCGCAGCTCTTCACCGCCGCGTCCATGCTCGTCACCCGGGCACTCTGCTCGCACATGGCCCCCTCGGCCAGCGCGCCGAAGATGCAGCCAGAGAGATAGTCGGGCAAAAGCTGCTCCACCATCTCCTCGGCCTCGGGCTCTAGACGCACCATCCCGCCCCCTCCGGGGCCGCGGACCAGGGGCAGGAGCACAAGGGAGCTGGGCCGGTGGGTCAGCATGGTCTCGAATACCGTGTAGACCAGCACGATCCTGCTCACCTCTCCCCGACGGAATAGGGCCAGGGTATGGTCGGCCACCTCCCTGCCGTCGGTGTAAAAGGGGTTCTGGGAAATGCCGCGGTAGCTCCGTTCGATCCTCACGTCCCGCCGGGAGAAGTACTCCTTCACCCGGCTGCCCAGGGCAAAGAGCATGGCTCCCTGGGGCTCGGCCTCCATCAGGCTCCCCGCCAGACGGCAGATGTTTACGTTGTAGCCGCCGCACAGCCCGCGGTCGCTGCCGATTACAAGGTAGAGGGCCGGGCCCGCTCCGGTCTGAAAGGCCCTGCCGGAGCCGTCGGCCGCTCCGGCCACCGTCTCCAGCAGGGCAAGGGTCTCGCTGAACAAGGGGCGGCTGCCCTCGACCAGCTCACGGCAGCGGCGTATTTTTGTGTTGGACACCAGCTGCATGGCCTGGGCGATCTGGCGGGTGACGCCCACGCTCTCGATGTGGTTTTGAATCTCCTGCATGGACGGCATGCCTTCCCCTCCTTATCCGTTCTCGTCGGTCTCGCCGCTCTCTCCGGCCTCGGCGCGGGCCTTTTTCATGGTCTGGGCCGACATCCACTCTTCCAAAAATCCGCCGATGTGGGCTTGGATGCGGCCCAGCAGCTCGTCGTCCAGGGGGCGGCCCTCCCGCAGCGCCTCCAGCAGCTCGCTGCCCCGCAGCGTGAAATAGGTGAGCAGGTCGCGCTCGAAGTCGCCCACCTCCTCGGCCTTGAGCTTGTCGAGATACCCGCCCGTGGTGGCGATCAGGCTGATGAGCTGATGCTCCAGCGGATAGGGGTGGTACTGCCCCTGCTTGAGGATCTCCACGATGCGCTCGCCGTGGCGCAGGCGCTGGCGGGTGGCCTTATCCAGGTCGGAGCCGAACTGGGCGAAGGAGGCCAGCTCCCGGTACTGGGCCAGCTCGGTGCGCAGCGGGGCGGCGATGCGCTTCATGGCCTTGGTCTGGGCCGCTCCCCCCACCCGGGAGACCGAGAGCCCCGGGTTGACCGCCGGGCGAATGCCCGCGTGGAAGGCGTCGGTCTCCAGGTAGATCTGCCCGTCGGTAATGGAGATGACGTTGGTGGCGATATAGCCCGAGAGGTTGCCCGCCTGGGTCTCGATGATGGGCAGCGCGGTGAGGGAGCCGCCGCCCCGTTGGGCGCTGAGCTTGCCCGCCCGCTCCAGCAGGCGGGAGTGGAGATAGAACACGTCGCCCGGATACGCCTCCCGCCCCGGGGGCCTGCGCAGCAGCAGACTGATGGTGCGGTAGGCCACCGCGTGCTTGGAGAGGTCGTCGAAGACGATGAGCACGTCCCTCCCCCGCTCCATCCACTCCTCCGCGATGGCACAGCCCGTGTAGGGCGCGAGGTACTGGAGGGCGGGCGGCTCGGCCGCGCTGGCCACCACCACGGTGGTGTAGGGCATGGCGTAGTGGTCGTTGAGGGTCTTGACGAGGTTGGCCACGGTGGAGGCCTTCTGTCCGATGGCCACGTAGACGCACCGGACGTCCTTGTCCCGCTGGTTGATGATCGCGTCGATGGCGATGGCCGTCTTGCCCACCTGCCGGTCGCCGATGATGAGCTGCCGCTGGCCCCGGCCGATGGGCACCATGGCGTCGATGGCCTTGATGCCGGTGAGCAGGGGGGTGGTGATCTCCTCCCGCGCCATGACGTCGGGGGCCTCCCGCTCGACGGGCCTCACCTTCCTGGCGTAGATCTTCCCCTTCTGGTCGATGGGCTGGCCCAGGCTGTCCACCACCCGGCCCAGCAGCTCGTCCCCCACGGGCACGGTGGTGACCGACTTGGTCCGGGTGACCGTGTCCCCCTCGCGGATGCCCGCGTCGCTGCCCATGAGGATGACGCCGATGTTGTCCCGCTCCAGGTTCAGGGCGATGCCCTTGACCCCGTTGTCAAACTCCAGCAGCTCGCCGCTCATGGCGCCGGGCAGGCCGTGGACGCGGGCAATGCCGTCGCCCACCTGCAGCACCCGCCCCGCCTCGTAGACCCGGGGCGTGTCGTGCATGGCCTCCAGCTCCCGCAGGATAATGGAGCTGATCTCTGACGGTTTCATTGCGTCCATGGGTAGAACACACCCCCCTTGTACAGTTTCTCCCGCATATCGGCCAGCTGCCGCTTGACCGAGGTGTCCAGCACCACGCCGTCGGCGATGAGCCGGATCCCGGCAATCAGCGAGGGGTCCACCCGGTACGTGAGATAGACCCGCTTGCCCGAGCGGCGGATGAGCCGCTGCTGCAGATCGTCCAGCCGCTCCTGGGAGAGGGGCGCGGCGCTGACCACCTCTACCTTGACCACGCCGACGTAAGTCTGGGCGAGCTCAAGATACCGGCGCAGGATATCCCCGGCCAGCTCCTGCCGGTCCTTCTGTTTTAAATAGCTCAAAAAATCCGCCAGTGTGCCCTGGGGCACCTCGGCGTCCTCCACCGGGCCGGTGCTCTCCCCGTTGCGGGCCAGCCACTGGCTGGCCTGGGCGAAGGTCTGCTCCACGCTGCGGTTTTGGACGGTCAGGCGCAGCAGAGCGGTGGCGTACTCCTCTACGACTCGTACCATAAATCTTCCTCAAGATGCTCCAGGGCCTTCTCCACATAGGCGTCCTGGGTCGCCTCGTCCAGCGAGAGCTGGACGAAACGGCCCGCCATACGGGTGGAGATGTCGATGATGGCGTGTTTCATATGGTCCCGCTGGCTCTGCTGCTCCATCCGCAGCTCCTCCATGCTCCGGCGGTAGATGCTGGCGGCCTCCTTCCGGGCTTCGCTGATGAGCTCGTCGGTGCGCTTGACGCCCAGCTCCCGGCTCTTGCGCAGGATCTCCTCCCGCTCCACGTCGATCTCCCGCAGCTTTTGGGCATACTCCTCCCGCAGCTGCCCGGCCCGGGCCTCCTCTTGGGCGGCGTTCTCCAGGCGGGTCTTGATGCGCTGGTCCCGGGTGTCCATAAAGCGGCGCATGGGCTTATACAGGAACAGGTAGAGAAAGAGGACCAGCGCGGTGATGTTGAACAGCTGGATCCCCAGCTCCACCAGAAACTGGGTGTCCAGCCGCAGGATGCTCTCCTGGGGCAGCGCCCCGGCCGAGAGCGAGGCGGCGTAAACTCCCGTCATATGCTTACAAAAGGCCGATCAGCGGATTGGCCAGCAGCAAAATCAGAGCGATGATGAGGCCATAGACCGAGCAGGTCTCGGCCACCGCCGCGCCGATGAGCATGCTGCTCATGATCGACCCCCGGGCCTCGGGCTGCCGGGCGACGGCCTCGGCCGCCTTGCCGGCGGCGATCCCCTGCCCCAGGCCCGAGCCCAGCCCGGCCAGCGTGCAGATGCCCGCCGACAGGGCAGACATTCCCAATACGAAAGCTCTTGCATCCATCGTTTCTCCATCCTTTCTTTTTGCGCGGTTTTCCGCGGGTAGGCGGGGCCCTGGCCCCTAATCGTCCGCCACGGCCTTCTGTCTGATGAAGGTCATGCTCAGCACCGTGAAGATATAGGCCTGCAGCGCTCCCACCAGCACGTCGAAGTAGAGATGGAGCACGTCGGGCAGGAGGATAGTGAGCAGCCGGGGCAGCATATCATAGAGCATACCCATAATGATCAGCCCGCCCAGGATATTGCCAAATAGGCGAAACCCCAGGGAGATGGGCTTAGACAGCTCTCCGATCAGGTTGATGGGAAAGAAAATGGGGCTGGGTTCAAAAAAGCTCTTCAGGTACCGGCCCCTCTGCCGGACGGCGCCCAGCACATGGATAAGCACAAATATGGTCAGCGCCAGCGCCAGAGTGGTGGCCAGGTCGGCCGTGGGGGGGCGCAGCAGGGGCACCATACCGATATAGTTGGAGAGCAGAATGAAGGCGAATATCCCAAAGAACACACCGTTGAACCCGCGCAGCTCCGGCCCTATGGTGCTCTCTCCCAAGGCGTCGATCTGCTCGATCATGATCTCCATCAAGCTTTGGAACCGGGTGGCGGGAACCGGGGTGAATCTGCGCATTTTAATGCGGACCACCAGCGTCAGAACAACGAGCAGTCCCATGACCACCCAGGTGGACACCAGCGTATCGGTGAGATAGACGGTCTGGCCGCCGATCTCGAACAGGGCCATCCAGTAGCGGTTGCCAAACTCCATGCCGCGCCTCCTCTCTCGTTTCTTTCAGGCCTTACCATTATTCAATCTTTCCTACTATTATAAAGGGATTCGGCGGGAGGTTCAACCGCGAAGGCATTAAGAAAGTGTTCAAGTTTTATGGAAAAGCCCCGCAAATATAAAAAATAACATTTTTTCGGGTTATTTTCCGCAATTTTCGTTGTGCAGACACTCCGGCGATGGTATACTGATTTCATTCTGTGCAGACATGGAGGCTGTCAAAATTGGATAAGGACCGCATAAATCTAGCCAGGCCCGGGAAGAGGTCCTGGGCCGAAGAAACGATAAAGACCGTGCTGATCCTCCTGCTGGCTCTTCTCCTATGCGAGGGGCTTTACCGGCTGGGCATCGGCCAGCAGAACATGGGCATCGTGATGGTGCTGGCCATCCTCATCATATCGGCCATCACCGACGGGTACGTCTACGGGCTGGTCGCCACGGCGGCCGGGGTTCTGATCTACGGCTACCTGCTCATCGAGCCCCGTTTTACCTTCAGCCTATCCCACGGGTTCACCATAACCGTGTTCATCATGCTGCTCATCACCTTGGCCACCAGCACCATCACGGCCCACAACAAGAGTCTGGCCAAGGCCGCCCAGACGCGGGAGCGGCGCACCGGGCTGATGTACGAGCTCAACAGCACCCTGCTCTCCAGCGGCGATGAGAAGACCATCGCCCGGGTCACCCTGAACTATCTGCACGACGCTTTGGGGCGCTCGTCCGCCCTGCGCATTGTCCGCGGCGGGGAGGAGGAGCCCGGCTTCTACTTCCTCATGGCCGACGGGGACCTGTCCGAGAGCTTTTTCCTGGTCCCCACCGACGGGCCCTGCGCCTGCCCCACCCCGGAGAACGCCCCCTACGGCCCCGATCCCACCGGGAAGGTGTACTGCCTCCCCCTGGCCGCCCAGGGCCGGACCTACGGCGCGCTGGGCATCTCGCTGCAAAACGGGCCGCTGTCCGAGTCGGGCCGCGTCTTTGTCGATCTTGTCGCCCAGCAGGTCTCCCAGGCCCTGCACGTGCTGGACCTGGCCGCCCGGCAGCAGGAGAGCCGGGTGACGGCCGAGGCCGAGAAATCCCGCAACAGCTTTCTGCGCGGGATTTCCCATGATCTGCGCACCCCGCTCACCAGTATCATCGGGGCCAGCGGCACCTTTCTGGAAAACCGGGGCGAGCTGCCCGAGCAAATCCAGGTGCAGCTTATCTCGGGCATCCAGGCCGACGCCCAGTGGCTCTTGAACATGGTGGAGAATATTCTTTCGGTCACCCGCATCCGCCAGGACAGCGTGGCCATCACCAAAACCGAGGAGGCGGCCGAGGAGGTGGTGGGCGAGGCGGTGTCCCTCTTCCGCAGGCGTCACCCCGACGTGCATATCGAGATCAGGCAGAGCGACAGCCTGCTCCTGGTGCCCATGGACGCTTTGCTTATCACCCAGGTCTTCAACAATCTCCTCGACAACGCCCGGCGCTACGGCGGCAAGAGCCCCACCATCGTGGTGGAAATGGCCGAGGCCAACGGCTTTGCCCAGTTTACGCTGACCGACAACGGCCCAGGCATCGCCCAAGAGGCCCTGCCCACCCTGTTTGAGATGCAGCCCAACCGGGCCGGGCACTGCGAGGACGCCGTCCGCGGTCACGGCATGGGCCTGTCCATCTGTAAGACCATTGTGGAGGTCCACGGCGGCTGGATCAAGGCCCGCAACCTCCCGGGCGGCGGCGCCCAGTTTACCTTCGCCCTCCCCATGGCGGAGCCGGCGGCCGCCGGAAAATAAGAAAAACAAGCGCACCCTCCAAAACCTGATCGGCGGCACAAAAAAACGGCCTGCAAGCTGTAAGGCTTGCAGGCCGTCTGGCGTCCCATATGGCTCGCTTATTTTTCGGATTCGTCCGGCTCTATGTCCGTACACCCATTGGGAAATTCGGGAGAACAGATGGCGGTTGTCAGATCCTGATAGCTCTCCTCGTCACTTTGCTTGTCCTGCTGGTTCGTTGGCTTGGGGGATATCTCCATGATATGTTCTCCTCCTTGTATGTTCAATCGTATGTGTTTTTTTCAGTTTAGCATGATTCTCCCGCAAACACAACAGCAAATTGTGAAATGAGCGGGGCCGCGACAGGAATTTGCCGCAGCCCCGCTCCAATTTTATGTCTGATTCGGGGGTAGAGCCATGGTCAGGCTCCGCTCGCTCCTGGCCGGCTCGTCAAGCAGGGCGGGGCGGGTGGGTAGGTCGCGCGCAGCCCCTGCACGGATGAGCGGGACGCAGAGGCCGCACACCTCGGGCGCGTACTCCCCGGAGCGGCGCTTCCCATACTCGAAAACCGTGTCGGCTGCTCTCGCACCTGCCCCATCAGCAGCTCCAGCTCAGATTTCTTCTCCAAAATCCGCATGTATTCATAACGGGACCGGGCTCCTCTGATCTCCTCCAGGAGCCGGGGATACTCCTTGTCCCAGACGCCGTTTGCCTGCAGTCTCACCCGCAATTCGTCATAGCGATCCATGTCGCCCAGGAGGACCATCCTCCGCAGTTGGGAGATCAGCTTGTCCCACTGACCGGCGGCGCGGTAGATGCCGCATAGCAGCTCATGCCACCGGCCAGGCCCGGAATAGGGGCTATGTGGCTCTATCTCCACTTTTCCAGGCAAAGGCGCTCGGCGTTTGCATAGTTTCCCTCTTCAATATCCTCATACACGGCCAACTCCCGCAGGGGATCGATGTCCAGATGGGCCTCCAGATAGGCGCGGGCGGCCTGGTTGCCCTCCAGGCTTTTCATCAGGCAAAAGCGAGTCTCCATATCCCTGGGGGTGATGTAGTCCCTTTCGTATCGGTCGGCAGTCCGGTCGGCGAGCAACGCGTCCAGCAGCGCGTAGAGCTTGGCCGCGCTCTTTTGGCCGGCGACCCATACCGCGCAGCGCAGCAGGGCGTACCGCCATTCTTCCCAGCCGTCATAGGAGAAGAGCCGCCCCGCGCATTATCCTTTTTGGTTTTCTTCGCTGAGATATCTCTCTTCGCCCTCAGTCTGCGCCTGCTTCAATATATCGCTGGCTAACCCGTAGTTCATCTCTTTCATTTGCCCGATTGCGTCACTGATGTGATTAAACAGTCCAAAATACATTTTTTCATAGCCCGGCATAATATCTTCCTCCAGGCTTCATCTTTAGAAGTATGCTATCAGATTCTTTCGATAAAATCAATATGTATTTCATCTTTAGAAGATATGGGGATCGCTATGAAAATTTATTGGTCTGGAAAATCAAAAAATATTATCGGAGAAAAAGTACGGGCCCTCCGCATGGCGCAGGGGTTGACGCAAAAAGCGCTTGCCGCAGCTCTGCAGCTCGCGGGTTTTGAATGTTCCGATTTAACAATTTTAAGAATCGAGAACGGGACCCGTTTTGTACCGGACTATGAGGTCAAAGCGATCGCTCAGATACTGGGCGTGTCCTATCAGTGCTTGCTTGACAAACAAGAAACATAGAGCTCACGGTCGCAGCCCTGGCCAATATGTCCTCCGATGCCCTGCACACCTATGTCGGCTGGATGAAAGAGGTGATCTCCCTCTGGTACCTGCGCCAGATGAGGAACCTGGTCGGCAGCGACGATAGCCTCTTCCCCCGGCACATCCAGTTCTGTTTCCAGTGTCTGAAGAACCTGGCGGCCGGCATCCCCTCCGGGGGGGCCTTCCCCTGGACGCGTCCATACTGGACTGGCTCCTGAACGCCGAGGCGCTCAGAGATCGAAATGAGCGGCGAATCACAGGGCGGCTGACCAAAAACTAAATCTGTACCGCAAAACGGGATTTGATGCGGGTGGCTCCCCCATCGCCCCACTGAAAGCAGTATGCCCCAAAGGCGTCCAGACCTAAATTGGTCTGGACGCCCCTTTTTTTGCGCATTTTTCAACTGTTCACAAAAAGTTTGCAAATTTCCCCCCGAATTTGCCCCAGAGGCATGGAGTTCTTTCTTGCGGCTGCCGGAATTCCGTCATGCTCTCCATAGGGTTTATCACAGATAACGGGAGCGCTTCTCTTTTATAGGCAATAAACCTGACGCGCTTCCCCTATAGAGCGGCGCTTTGGCGCTTTACCGACCCAAGCGCCGTCTTTTATATTTATTTCCGTTTTATTCATTTTATTCAATTCGCGTATTAGGAAGAAACTGCCTCAGACATATTTAAGGTGACCGGCGATGAAAAAACCGCCGATCAGCGCCGTGAGACGATATATGGAGAGGATGTTTTCATATGGGTAAAAAACAGTGCTATTCAATGCCAGGAGGGCCCTGGCCGAAACCGATATCAAATATAGTAAAACAGCACAGCAGTATACGCGATATATTGCAAAGTACATAGACTTTTGCAAGTCTGTAAAAGGTTACCGGGATTTATCCCTCTGCATGAGTGTGGAGTGCGCACAGGAGTATGCGGGCTACCTGGTCAAAAAGGGCTGCACTGCCTGCACCATCCATACCTATCTGACCCCGGTGTGCTGGCTCCTCGGGATCAACATGGCACAGATCAACAAGCCCATCCGCCACGCTGCCGACTTTACCAGGAGCTACTTTCTCCGGTCGGCCCCGATGACTATGTGTTTACCAAAGAGGAGGTAAAAACCCGCATCGATCTCCACGCCATACGCGCGGCCTGCGCAAAGAACCACTACTCCCGTTATATGGAGATGTTCCAGTCCGACGAAGGCGCTCGTCGCCGCGTGTACGGCAAAATCTGCGCCCGGTGGGCGCGTTATAATAAGCACTACCGCCGCTGTCCTCCCACTTGGGAGAGCCTCGAGCGCCTCTATGTCTGCCGCGGCAGGAACCGGGAAGAGGCCACCTACGAGGGCCGCCCCTACATATTCGACCGCCTGGCCCTCTTGGCCGTGTCCATCTTCCACCTGAGCCACTGGCGCGTCGGCGTTACCGTGAACAACTATCTGCTGGCGTGGCCGCGGCTATACCAGAACAATTTTCGAGATCTGACACCAAAAGATGCAGCGCGGGTACTCAACCTCATTCAACCAGCGGTTTAATGACAGCAGACCCGGTTGTGCGCTACAATGACAATCAGAACTTAAGATCGGGCGGGCGCAAGCACTGTGAATCTAAAAGAGGCGTCTTGGTTCCAGAACAAACTGCTGCGGCTATGCGCAGGCGCTTGAAAAAAGGGTCAAAGCAAGTTCGTACTTCTGCCGTACCCAAAAAAGCCGGCCTGCGCAAGAAATTGAGCAGCAGGCGTCACCCTGCTGCTCACCGATGATCCGATTCAGTTTTGGCTTTGCTGAAACCAGAATTTCATCCATTGTCACATCGAGCAAGACACCAAGCGCATATAGGTTGTCGAGGGACGGAAGGCTTTTGCCGCACTGCCATTTATAGATCGCTTGCGGCTCTTCAAAGCCGAAGAACATCTGCAGATCACGAACCGTCAACCCCCGTTCCTGACGAAGTCGAAAAATATTCTCGCCGGTAGCCACAGAGTCAATTGTAGGGTATTGAACCTGATTCATCGCTTTCGCCTCCGAAGTATAATTTCCCAAAGGGAGTATTTTAGAATACCCGGAACACAAAAGAAAATCAAGACCCGGCCTGAATCTGTAACACAATTGTTAGAGGAGAGACCAATGACCGAGAAACCCAAACACTATTTAAAGCTGAAACATTTTTCACCTCTCCACCACTTTTATGTTTATTGGGATTGCGCAGACTACCAGGCGGACGGGCTGTTCCTCAAGCATCAGGTGTCGGTGAGATTTCTGCAGGAATATGTGAAAGACGGGTGGACCTATCGGGCGGTATTTTGCAGGGTTCGAAAAAGAGATGAGGCCGCATTTCTCAAATCGCTGGGGGAGCTGCCTAACAAAATGCTTCTCTGTGGACATCCCGACTATTTGGAGCAGTGCGGGCAGCTCATGGAGAGATTTGGAGTGGCAGAACATGAAAAGGAGCGTGAATCCACGTGACACAGCCTGTCCCGTTAAAAAAGCAGAGCAAGCAAAGGCAAAAAGAGCATCACGCGAAACAGCGCGGAAGCTGGAATGGCGTCTGTCCCGTGACGCGAACCATCCCAAATGGAAAAGCATATGACAGAAACAGAATGAAGCGGAGTACTGTTGCAGATTGAGCAGCAGCGCTCCAAGCTGCTGCCACCGGCTCTGCGGCGAAGAAGAGGCCGAAATGAGCGGCGCCGAATGACGGCCCAAAGGAATGGCCGGCTTATGCAAATTGTGACCAGGCGCTATATCCCGTACGCGATGAAAGTTTCCTCTCTTGTGCCGTCGTATTGCAGGAATACGGTACTGCCTCTTGCGGGAGACAACAAGCAGCGGCTCTTCTGCGACAGCGCCAAGGACACCAAGGCCAGTGCCAAAGCCGTACTCCGCCCGGATGATGCAAGCCCCGGCGCAAGGCGCAGCGGCTTTGCCACGTCGCCCTTTCAGTTGGCAGCCATAGCTTATTTTCATTAAATGGTTGAGTTTTCGTTTCGTCAGGAGGTAAGGTAGAATAAGTTGCGCAAATAGAAAAAGGGATAAAAAGAGACAAGGTT
>JBLJBF010000162.1:0-9820 GCA_047637855.1 Pseudoflavonifractor sp.
GGCGGTGTCCAGAATGGTGTGGAAGTGGCCTTTTGTCATGAAATACTCGTCCCCCACCTTGCCGGGGTAGAGGGTGGTGGTGCCGAACTGGAGCACGCCGTCCTCGGCGGGCAGGTCCAACTCGTAAAACTCGTAGAGCAAGGGGTCCCCCTTTGCCGCCAGCTTCTGCGCGGCGGCCCCGTCTGCAAACTGGGCGGCCATGTTGGAGACGCGGCGGTAGGTGGGCTGAACGCTCCCGCAGCGCCCGGTAGCGGGGTCGAAATCCAGGACAAAGGGCTTGAGATCGGGCATAGTAAACACTCCTTATTTCACGATTTGGCCCTTGGTCCTGCGGTCGACGGTGAGGGCGATGGCAATGAGCACGAAGGAACCAAAGACAATGCTCTGCCAGTATGCGTCCACGCCGATGAAGTTCATGCCGTTTTCGATCAGGGCTACGGTGAACACGCCCAGGATGGTGCCCAGCTCGCTGCCCTTACCGCCCGCCAGGGAGGTGCCGCCCAGGGCGCAGGCCGCTACGATCTTTAGGGTGAAGGGGTCGCCAATGGTGGGGGCGCTGCTCTTGAGGTTGGCGGCCAGAAAGACGCCGGCCAGGGCGGCAAGGATGCCGTTGATGGTGAACACTAGAATTTTGGTGCGGTCCACGTTCATGCCCGCCACGCGGGTGGAGCGCTCGTTGCCGCCGATGGCGAAGACGGTCTTGCCAAAGGTGGTGAAGCGGGTGAGGCAGAAACAGAGGAGGATGATGGCGACGGCCAGGAGCAAAGGCAGCCCCACCACGCCGAAGGAGATGCGGTACCAGTCGATGGCGGGCCAGAGCGCCTTGCGCACCGACTCGGGGTTCTGGGTGATAAGAAGAGCGGTGGACTGCCAAACCGACATGAAACCCAAAGAGGCGATGAAGGAGGGAACCTTCAGCTTCACGTGGATAAAGCCCAGCGCGGTGCCTGAGAGCATACCGAAGCACAGGGAGATGGCAAGGCAAACCAAGCCCGCCTGGAAGGGGGAGGGGAACCTGTCCCCGATGGCCAGCAGCAGGTTGACGTACATCACGTTTGAGACCGAGCAGGCCGCGCCCATGGAGAGGTCGATAGAGCCGAACATGAGCACCAGTGTCATACCCGCCGACATGATCATCAGGGGGGCGGTGTCCCGCAGGAGGTTTGTGAGGTTCATGGTGCCCAGAAAATTTTTCTGCGTGAGAGAGAGAACCACCATCAGAATGATAATGGCCGAGAAACTGAAATACTTCATGATATTCTCGCGCAGGCTCAGGCGGGCGGACAGCTTTTCCGATGTATTTACAGGCATGGTTTCTTCCTCCTTACATCATCAGGCTGACCACGTCAACCTGGGAGGGCTTGTTGTCGGCAGGGGCTTGGAACTCGCCGGTGATAAGCCCGTCCTTCATGACCAGAATGCGGGAGGAGAGGCCGATGCACTCGTCCAGGGTGTCCCCCAGGACGATGACCGCCTTGCCCTCGGCCGTCATATCGCGGATCAGAGAGTAGATCTCCTCCTTGGCACCCACGTCCACGCCCCGGGTGGGGTGGTTTAAAATAACTACTTCGGCTCCGCTGGCCAGTGCGCGTGAGAAGACCACCTTCTGCTGGTTGCCGCCCGAGAGCTGCATCATCAGTTCCTTGGGGCCGCGGGTCTTGATGCGCAGCGTCTTGATCCAGTGCTCGGCCTGCCTGCGCACGGCGCCGGACGAGACAATGCCGCCCTTGGCCAGCTTGTGGGCGTTGGAGAGGGCAATGTTCTCCTCAACCGGAAGAGTGGAGACAATGCCCTCGAAGAGCCGTTCCTTGGGGATCATAAGCAGTCCTTCCCTCAGCGCGTGCTTGGGGGCCGAAAAGGAGACTGCCTCTCCCCGGATGCTGATCCCGCCGAAAGAGGGTTTCTCGTCGCCGCACAGAACCTCGCAGACCTCCTCCGTGCCCGAGCCCACCACGCCGCACAGGCCCAGCACCTCACCTCTGTGGAGTGTGAGATCCACATGCTTGAAGATGCCGTGGAGCCCCAGGTCTTTGGCCTCCAGCACCACCTCATCCGAGGGGACGGTCTGGCGGTCCAGATGGTAATACTGGGTAGTTGTGCTCTTGCCCACCATCATCTCATAAAGCCTTGCCTCGGTGGCCGCTTTGGTGTCCAGGTCGCCCACGCTTTCACCGTCCTTGTAGACGTAGATGCGGTCGGTGACCTCTAAGATCTCGTTGAGCCGGTGAGAGACGAAGATAATGCTGTGGCCCTGGGCGGCAATCTTCCGCATCTGCCGAAAGAGATTCTCGGTCTCGGCCTCGTTGAGGACTGAGGTGGGCTCGTCCAGGAGGATGAGGCAGTGGTCGGACCCCGACTGCCGGGTCACATTCATGACCTTGGCAATCTCCACCATCTGGCGGGTGGCAAAGTTGAGATCGCATACTTTTTTGGTGGGGCTGATGTTGGTGATATCCACGGCGGCCAGAACCTCGGCGGCGGCCTTGTTCATCTTGGCCCAGTTAATAACGCCAAATGTCTTGAAGTCCTTCTCGTGTCCGAAGAAGATGTTCTGAGCCACGTTCAGGTTGACGATGAGAGACTGCTCCTGAAAGACCATGCCGACCCCGGCCCGGTTGCCATCCATGGGATTCTTGGGCTCGTAAGGGCTGCCCCGCATCATCAGGGTGCCCGAGCTCTGGGGCTGGGCACCGATGATAATCTTCAGGAGTGTGCTCTTGCCCGCGCCGTTCTCCCCTACCAGGCCCACGATCTCACCGGGGCGCACGTCCAGCTCCACGCCCTTGAGGGCGCGGGTACCGGCAAAGGTCTTCACGATGCCCCTGGCGCTGAACAGGAGTGTGGAATTGGTCGAAATGGGGTGGGGGTGCCCGGCCTGGACGGCCGCATCTAATACTTCTTGCTCACTCATGTTCCCGCCTCCTTACTTACTGATGATCTTGGCGCTCCGCGCCACGGTGAGAATAACCGACACCAGAATGATGAGGCCCTGGATTCCGGCGCGGATGTTGGGGTTGACTCCCAGCATGATGAGGCCGTTTTCCAGCACCGTCATGATGAGCACGCCCACAATGGTATTGGTCACGCCCCCCTTGCCGCCCGAGAGGGAGGTGCCGCCCACCACCACGGCGGCCTGGGCGGGGAACATCTTGCCCGCGCCGATGGCCACCTGGCCCTGGCCCAGGCGGATGGCCCCGATGATGCCGGCCACCCCGAAGAGGAAACCGGCCAAGGTGAAAACGCCCAGCTTGACCTTCTCCACGCTCACGCCTACCGAGCGGGGGATATTCTCGTTGGTACCCACCGCGTAGATGTGGCGGCCGAAGGCGGTGTATTCCTGGATGAAGAAACACAGGACGAACATGGCGATGGAGATCCAGGTGATGAAGGGGATACCCAGAAAAGTGGCCGTGGGCAGACTCTTCACAAAGGGGTCCATGATGGTGGGCGGGTGGCCCTGATAGGAGATCATGCCGATGCCGCGGCAGATATACAGAAAGGCAAAGGAGGCCATAAAGGAGGGGATTTTCAAATAGACATGGCAGGCACCGATGATGAATCCGCAGACCATGCTGATGGCCACCGTGATGACGGCGCTCAGAAGACCCAGATTGAACGCGTTCTGGCTGTTGAGCACAAAACAGGCGAACAGGGACCCGGCCATACCCACCGAGCCGTCGATGGACAGATCGATAGAGCCCAGCATAATGACAAAGGTGAGGCCCAGGGCAACCACCAGGGGAAGGGCCATCTGGTTGAGAATGGCCAGGAGGTTATTTTTGCTGATAAAGGCGCTGCCGCAGGTGAAGGTAAAGGCGGCCACCAAGAAAAGCAGCACACAGATGGGTGCGTACTTCATTATTTTCGCAGTTTGATTTTCATTGCGGACCTTGGCGGCGAACTCCTCTGTGATGGTCGCCGCGGGATTTAACTTAATCATACTCTTCGCTCCAATTCCTCATCGGTTGTTACGAGGCGCAGGGGACACAGGGCTTTTCGGATGCCGGCAGAGAGGGGGCCCGCCCCGACAAACAGAGGCTGGGACATCGATCCCAGCCCCTGTTGTCGGCAGTATTATTGCAGCAATGGTGCGCCGTATTTACTGGACCTTGCAGGAGAAGGGCTTGCTGAAGTCGAACTCAGGCGTGCTGCCCAGATACTTGGAGGCGGCTTCGGGGGTGTCGATTAGCAGGGAGGGGGTAGCGAACACGCGGTAATCCTCGGGGAGCTCCTCCACGTTGATGAGACCGGCCCAGGCCGCGTAGCAGATGGCCAGAGTGTACCCGCCCTGCAGGTAGCCGTTGGAGGAGACGGTGGCGGTGGCGTTGCCGTCGCGGACGGCCTCTACGATGTCGGTGTTGGCGTCGATGCCGACCACGCCGACCTTGCCCTTCAGGCCCGCGGCGTCCAGTGCCTGGAGCGCGCCGGTGGCCATGTTGTCGTTGGCGCACCAGACGCCGCCCACGTCGGGGGTCTGAGTCAGCCAGGTCTCCACCAGGGAGAGCGCCTTGTCGGTGGCCCAGTTGGCGGTATCGTCATGGGCGACCGTGATATCGGGGTATTCCTTGAGCGCCTTCTGCAGACCGGCATAGCGGTCGTTGGCGGCTGTGTTGCCCAGCATGCCCTGGCAGACAAAGATTTTGCCCTTGCCGCCCATGGAGTCGAACAGGACCTTGGCGATGTTATAGCCGCCCACTACGTTATCAGGGGAGGTGTGAATAACCCAGTTGGGGTTCAGGTCGGAGGGGCCCACGTCTGCGGGCTTGTTCCACGCGGTGCCCAGGTAGCCGCCCGACTGGGCCATGGCCTCGGCCAGAGAGTAGGCGATAGTGTCCTCGTTGGGGTCGGCGTAGGCAATGGCATTGCCGCCCGCCTTGGCCGCGAACTGACGCATATTGTCAACTTCCTTGGCGCTGTCGCCCTGAGAGTCGAGCACCTGCATCACATACTTCTGACCAATGCTGTCTAAGTATTTGGCGAACATTTCCATGCCTACCTTAATGGTGGCGATGTAGGGGTTTTCCAGGCCGCGGATAGAGACGCCCAGGTACAGCGTGGTGTTCAGCTTCTCTTGAGGAATCTTACTGGGATCAATGACAAAGTTGGCGTAGTCGACCACGCTTTTGGGCGCGGCGGACTGGGAGGGTTTTGCGGAAGCGCTGGCAGGGGGGGCGGGGGGATTGCTGGAGCCGGCGGGGCTGTTGCCGCAGCCTGCGAGGAGACCGGCCATCATGGACGCGACGAGAAGCATTGCGAGCAGTTTCTTCATTTCTGATTGCCTCCTTGTTTATTTTGGATACTACCGGTATCACAAAACGGCCCGGTTCTGAGGCCGATTTTGTACAAGGGGAAGGGGGGAGGGCTAAAAAGCTTCCTCTCTGTCACATTGATACTATGTAATGACATTTTGTATTTACAAGTATAGCGCCTTTACGCCGATTGTCAACATGAAAGATTGATGGGAATAGAATATTAGTATAGAATACACGAATTTGATATAATTTTATTGTGCAAGATATACATGGAAAAAAGAAATACAACATTCGACAGTGAATTTATAATGCAGCAGGCTGCGACAATTTATCTAAAATATACAAACACAGTGCACAAAAACTGGCAGGTGCGGCCCTCGGTTTTGATTGCTTTTTGGTATTCAGTATGTTATGATATTCAATATAAGAGTGCAGCTATCTTCCTGCGCGGCGGCATAGTACGGCACCCGTGGCTCGGCACATAATGTTATAACATTCCTACCTAAGGACTTAGGACGGGCCGCATATCAAAAGGAGGAAATGAGACATGAAGACACTGGTCATCGCGAAGGACGGCAGCATCTCCATCCAGGAGGTCAACAAGCCCAGGTATAACGAGTACCAGGCTCTGGTCAGGACCATTGCCTGCGGCATGTGCGGCACCGACGTCAAGCTCATCCACCGCACCTTTAAGGGGTTCCCTGAGTCGTTGTACCCCATCATGCTGGGACATGAGGGTGTGGGCGAGGTGGTGGAGGTGGGCGCCAAGGTCACCGGTTTTAAAGTGGGCGACAGGGTGCTCCTCCCCTTCGTGGACCCCGATGAGGAGAACAACCCCGGCCTGGGCTCGGGCTGGGGAGCCATGAGCGAGTACGCCGTGGTCTGCGATCCTGAAGCGCCCTGGCCGGACGGCGCGCCCGACTGCGCGTTTGCCCAGACCGTGCTGGACGACGACCTGGACAGCGTGGACGCGGTAATGCTGGTCACCTTCCGCGAGGTGCTCTCCTCCATCCGCTACTTCGGCATCAAACCCACCGACTCGGTGGTGGTCTTCGGCTGCGGGCCGGTGGGGCTTACCTACATGAAGTTTATGAGTCTGCTGGGCGTCGAGAATCTGATCGCCTGCGACATTCTGCCCGAAAAGCTGGCCCAGGCAAAAGAGCACGGCGCGACCTATCTCATTAACAGCAGGGAGAGCGACGTGCGCGCGGAGGTGCGCAAGATATTCCCCGAGGGTGTGGACTTTGTGCTGGACGCCGCCGGTTTTCCTGCCATTGTTAATCAGGGCATGGGCCTTATCAAGGATCGGGGAACCGTCCTGTGCTACGGCGTGCCTGAAAAGGAGGAGATCACCATCGATTTCAGCCGGGCTGACTACAACTGGAGGGTAATCTACCAGCAGATGCCCCGCAAGCGGGAGGAGGGCGAAGCCCACAAGCAGGTGCTGGAGTGGATGCGCTCGGGCGCACTCAACATCAAGGACTTTATCTCAGACTATTTCGACTTTGCCGACAGCGTGGAGGCCTACGCCAAGCTGCTGGAAAGAAAAGTGCTCAAGAAGGGCATCATCAGGTTCTAAGCGCCAAAGGACGGGGATGTCAAAGGGGGACCGGTCAAAAGACCGGTCCCCCTTTTGGCTCCAGGGAGACGAGCCGCCCCTGAAGGCCTTTTTACAGTTCTACGTCCAGCATGGCCATGGTGGCGGGCATCTCGTGGGCGGTGTTCACTTTGCCCTCGTCGGTCACCAGGTCAAAGCAGGACACGATGATCTTGTCCCCCCAGACGCAGGGCTCGCCCGGCTGGTCCAGCTCGCCGCCGAGCCCGTCGGTGTCGGGGGAGACGGCCATGCGCCGCACCGCGCCGTCGGGGCTGATGCGGGCAATGGCATTGGCGGAAAAATCGGCCACATAGATATTGCCGTGGGTGTCGATGGTCATGCCGTCGGTGCTCTTGAGGTTGGCGCTGTCCTTGGCCCACTTGAGGTTTTCCTTCACGCTGCCGTCGGGGTGGAAGGTGATCTTATGCACCACGCCGTCGCCAAAATTGCCGATGTAGAGATTGCCCTGGGCGTCGAAGACGATGCCGTCCACCCCGTACTGGCAGTCGGGGTCCTCGGTGATAAAGGTGAGGAGAATGTGCGGGTCGGCCAGGGTATTGGTGCAGTGGATGTTCTCCGCGTCCACAGGGAAACGGTAGACGCAGCTCATGAGCTTGCCGCTTTCGGTCTTCTGGCGGGCCATGGTGCTCTGGGTGACGTAAATGTACCCATCTCGGACGCGCAGGCCGTTGGGGTGCTCCATGTTGTCGGCTACCACGGTGGTCTTTACCACGCCGCTCTCGTTTACCTTTAAGCGCAGGATGCGCCCGGTGTACACCAGGTCGTCCCGCCCGGTCCAGCCGGGGTTATCCACCAGGAAAAGGTCCCCCTCGGGGCCGAACTCGATGCCCATGGCCCGGGCCTCGCCGGTGTACTCGTTGACGGGCACGTCGAACCATTTTTTGATAGTGCGGTCTTTGTCGATCTTCAGCACACAGCTTTTCATGTTCATGTCGGCAAAGTTGGGGCAGGCCACGACGAGATTGCCGTCGGGGTCGACAGCCATGCCGTCGGGGGTGGAGACATACTCCTCGGGCAGGAGGGCAAAGAGCCGGGAGGTCTGCATATCGGTCACTCCTTTATTGTAATAGCGTTTTCATAAAACGGCAGGCATTTGCCGCCATGGCGTCCATTTCGGTCTCGTCCGCGCCGCCGGACAGGTCCCGCCAGACCTTGATATCGTAGGGGATGGTGCCGCCCGTGAGAATGAAGGGCTCCATCACCACGGCGCCCTGATAGTCGATGCCCTTCAGCGCGGCGGCCAGCTCGGCCCAGGGGAGAGAGCCCATGCCGGGGGGCTTACGGTTATTTTCACCCACATGGAAGTGGCCCAGATAGGGCCCTGCCTCCCGGATGGCGCAGGCCATGTCGTCCTCCTCGATGTTCATGTGGAAGGTGTCCAGCAGGAGCTTGGCGTTGGGGCTGTCCAGCCGCTTGACGAAAGCCACCCCCTCGGCGGCGGTGTTGAGAAGATACTGCTCAAAGCGGTTGACCACCTCGCAGCAGTAGGTGACGCCGTTGTCCTCGGCCACCTTCATGAGCTCCCGCATAGAGCCGACCGCCAGGTCCTCCCTGCGGCGCTTTTCGTCGGGGGTGATGCCGTGGTCCGGCATGGCCTGCCATCCGGCATAGCTCACGCCTGCCAGAACGGTTGCGCCCACCTTGGGCATGGACGTTAAGATGCGCGTCACATGGGCGACCCCCGCGTCCCGGACCGCGCTGTCGCCGCTGGCCAGGTCGTGCTCGGGGCCCAAGCCGATGCTGTAGGTAAAACCAATCCCGTTGTCGTCGGCACAGGCTTTCAGCGCGCGGAGCGTATCGTCGCTGTAATAGCCGAACTCGGCCGAGGACACCTCGCACAGGTCAAAGCCCAGCCGGGCCACCTTGCGGATAAGGGGCAGGTACTCGATCTCGTCCCAGTTATGGCTCCAAAAGCCATAGTGCATCCCAATTTTGTTCATAACGTCACCCGGCTCGGGCAGCCTTGATCTTCTCCACAAACTCCCGGGCGGCGGCGGTGATGGAGGCATAGTCCCCTGTCTGGGCCCCGGCGGTCAGACTGCCGCCCGCACCCACGGCCACGGCGCCCGCCTTGATCCACTCGGCCACGTTGTCCACGCTCACGCCCCCGGTGGGCATCAGCTCGGCCTGGGGCAGAGGCCCGTGGATGCTCTTGAGGATCTTTGGCCCGAAGAGCTCGCCTGGGAAGACCTTGATGATGTCGGCCCCCGCCTCCATCCCGGCGATGACCTCGGCAATGCTCATGGCCCCCGGCATACAGGCCACCCGGTACCGGTTGCACAGGCGGACGGTGTCGGCGTTGAAGGCGGGGCTGACCACGTACTGGGCGCCCGACAGGATGGACATACGGGCGGTCTCGGGGTCAAGGACCGTACCCGCGCCGATGACGAAGTCGGTCCCCTCATACTCGCGGGCCAGTTTTTCGATAATGGGGAGCACGCCGGGGGTGGTGAAGGTAAGCTCGATGCCGGCGCAGCCGCCCTCAATGCAGGCGCCCGAGATGCGCATGGCGTCGTCGGCGTCCTTGGCCCGAACCACGGCAACCAGGCCGCAGGCGCGGAGCTTGGAGATGACCTGTTCCTTTTTCATAGTAACGCTTCCTTTCCGAAGTTTGCGGGGTTCAGTGCCCCGCCAGGTAGGAGTAGAGGGGTTTCATGGCCTCATAGCAGACCTCGAAGGCATCCTTCACGCCGCCGTAGGCCCTAACGGCCTCCGGGTCGGGGGTGACGGTGTGGTTGATCTCGATCATCTTGTCGATCTCGTTGAAGTCCTTAAAAATTCCAACGCCCACGCCGCCCGTCATGGCGGCCCCCATAGAGGTGGCCTCCTCCAGCAGCACGGGAACGGTGATCCTGGCATTGTAAATATCGGCCATCATCTGGCGCCAGACCGGCCCCTTGGCCCCGCCGCCGATGACCAGCAGCTCGTCGATGGGCAGGCTCTTGCGCAG
>JBLJBF010000163.1:0-3347 GCA_047637855.1 Pseudoflavonifractor sp.
TGCGGGTGGCGTGGCGGATGGAGAAGGCCCCGTTGGCGGGCACGTCCCCCGCGCCAAAGCAGGGGCCGCAGAAACAGGAGCGGATGGAGGCCCCCGCCGCCATGAGGGAGGCGATGTAGCCCTTCTTGGTAAGCTCCAGATTGATCGGCATGGAGCCGGGGTAGCAGGACAGCCAGAAGGCGTCCGACCCGATGGGACGGCCGTTGATGATCTCGGCGGCCCGAGCCAGATTCTGATACGTGCCGCCCGCGCAGCCCACGATGCTCCCCTGGTCGGTCTGGAACTTGCCGTCCACAATTTTCTTCACCAGGGAGGGGGCTGGGCCTTTCAGCTCCAGCTGGCGCACCGCGTCCTCCTCCACCTGATGGAGCAGGTCGGCCATATTGGCCTTAAACTCCCGGATGGGGAAGGCGTTGGCCGGGTGGAAGGGCAGCGCGATCATAGGCTCGACGGCGGTCAGGTCGATCTCGATCAGGCCGTCGTAATAGGCCCCGTCGGCAGGGGCCTGGAGGGCAAACTGCTCCCCCCTGCCCAGGATCTCCATATGCTCCTTCACGATCTCGTCGGTGCTCCAGACCGAGGAGAGGCAGGTGGTCTCGGTGGTCATCACGTCGATACCCGAGCGGTAGTCCATGGCGAGACTGTCAAGGCCGGGGCCGAAGAACTCCATCACGGCGTTTTTCACTGCACCGCTTTTAAAGGTGGCTGCGGTGAGGGCCAGGGCCACGTCGTGAGGCCCCACGCCCGGCCGGGGCGCCCCCGTGAGGTATACCGCGATGACCTTGGGGTAGGCCAGGTCATAGGTTTTTTTGAGGAGCTGGCGGGCGAGCTCCGGCCCGCCCTCGCCGATGGAGATGGCGCCGTAGGCCCCGTAGCGGGTGTGGCTGTCCGAGCCCAGGATCATCCTGCCGGGGGCGGCGTACCGCTCCCGCATATAGGAGTGGATGACGGCCTGATGGGCGGGCACGAACTCGCCGCCGTACTTCTTGGCCGCGCTGAGGCCGAAGACATGGTCGTCCTCATTGATGGTGCCGCCCACGGCGCACAGAGAGTTGTGGCAGTTGGTGAGCACATAGGGCAGTGGGAACTCGGTAAGGCCCGAGGCCCGTGCCGTCTGGATGATGCCCACATAGGTGATGTCATGGGAGGCCATAGCGTCAAAGCGCAGCTTCAGCTCGGCCATGTTCCCGGCAGTGTTGTGGGCTTTAAAAATCTGATAGGCCATGGTGCCCGCCTTGCCCCGCTGCGGGGCGGGCAGACCGGCGGCAAGACCCTCCCCCTCGGGGAGAAAGCGTCCGCCGCTGTAATAGACACCGGACCGAGTGAGCTTGATGGACATGGAATCCCTCCGTATCTCTGTTGTGTTTCAGATTATCATACCAAATCATGAGGAAAAGCGCAAGTGGGCGGGCGGCGGTAGTTCCGCTTTGACTGGGAAAATTTATGTTAACCAAGTTTTGCCGAATCCATTGACGAGCGGGGGGGAATCTAGTATGATTATGTAAAATTAAGGACTTGAGGAGCCGTCTCTATGGTACATATAAAAAAGCTGGGTGCGTTCCTTTTGCTGCTTGCCCTGTTTGTATCCGCCCTCCCCGCCCGGGCTGTGGGGCCCAACGGGGACCTGGGTCTGCAGCTCTACAACGAAAAGACCGGGAAGTACGGCGACGTGACGGTCTCCACCGTGGCGCTGACTATAGACGGCAAGGATGTGAGCTTTACAGGAGATATCCCCGCGGTGGTACAGGTCATCAACGGATACGGCCGCACGCTGGCCCCCTTCCGGGCCGTGGGCGAGGCGCTGGGGGCCACGGTGCTCTGGTCCCAGGAGAACCGGCAGGCCATTTTGCGCAAGGGGAGCACCACCGTGGTGCTCACTTTGGGCTCGGCCATCGCGCTGGTCAACGGTGTGGAGACCCCCCTGCCTGACGGGGTGCCCGCCAGCGTGCTCAGTCTCCGGGGCCAGAACAACGGGCGCACCATGGTGCCTTTGCGTTTCGTAGCCGAGCAGCTGGGGGCCGGAGTGGCCTGGACTCAGGAGAGCTACTCGGCCCAGATCACCAGTACCACCGCCCCCGTCACCCAGATCACCCGGGTCAACGCCAACTACGACGCCCAGACTGTCCTCATCGCCACCGACCGCACTCCCGAGTTCGAGGTCGCCGACTTCGGCGGGAAGATTGTAGTGGACATTCTGGGGGCCGAGCTCTCCTCCGGGTTCCCCGGCACCATCACGGTGGACAACGAGCTTATCACCACCGTGCGCTACGCCCAGCACGGCGGTGATCTCTACCCCGAGTACGCCAAGACGGTGCGGGTGGTGCTGGATCTGCGCAAGGGGCTGACTCTGGCGGACAACGCCAAGGTCGAGGCCCGGGAGGACGGCATCCTCCTCACCACCTTTTTGACCGCTAAGGACATGGAGGAGCTGCCGCCCCCGAAGCTGCCCCCCATCGACCCCACAAAAAAGACCATCGTGCTGGACGCGGGGCACGGCGGCTCGGCCCCGGGCGCGGTTTACGAGGGCGTCAAGGAGAAGGACCTGACCCTCTCCATGACCAAGCTCCTGGAGAAAAAGCTGCTGGCGCTGGGATATAACGTGATCATGACCCGCTCCACCGACGTGTATGTGGACCTCTACACCAGAGCCGACCTGGCAAACGCCGCCGAGGCCGATCTCTTCGTCTCCATCCACTGCAACGCATCGGCCACCAACCGGGATTTTCAGGGCATCTTTACCTACTTCCATCCCTCCAGCGGCCGGGGCAGGCGGCTGGCCGACACCCTCCAGCCCTATATGGCCAGGGCCACCGGGGCTATCGACCGGGGCGTGCTGAAGGACGACTTCGTCGTGCTGAGGGAGACCAAGATGTGCGCCGTGCTTATCGAGACCGGTTTTATGACCAACCACGAGGAGCTGATGCGCCTGTGCGACCCGGTCTATCAGGAAAAGCTGATGCAGGGCGTGGCAGACGGACTGACGGCCTATCTCAACGGCCTGAAATAGCGTGTTCTCCACTCCAGCCCCTCCGGCTTTCGGAGGGGCTGGAGTGGTAGCTGTCCAAAAAATACCGGGGCCTCCCCCCGGACTGAAGATTTTTTGTTGGAGCCTAAAAATATTCTTGACAAGGCGGTAAGCAGATGGTAACCTATATACCGTAGTTAGGATAAACTAACTCTCATTCACTTTCCTGAAGTGTTGGAAGAGCTGGCTTTTGTAAAACAGTGGGAGGAGGGCATTATGATGCCGTTGACGATGGCAAAGACGGGCGAGACGGTGACCATCCGCAAGATCAGCGGGAAGGACGAGGTGCGCCAGCACCTGGCCGAGCTGGGCTTTGTGGTGG
>JBLJBF010000164.1:0-16879 GCA_047637855.1 Pseudoflavonifractor sp.
TGGCCAAATAGGCCATGCCGATCCTTTTTTGGGGCGGCCGCCGCGGCCCAAAAAAATCTTAAAAACCCCCTTGCCAAGTGCCTGTATTTGGTGTACACTATTTTTAGTAAAAATTATAATAAAGCGAGGAGATGGGAATATGGCGACCCTGAAGGAGCTGTCCGCCCGGACGGGGTATTCCCCCGCCACCATCTCCCGCATCCTCACGGCCGACCCCTCCCTCGCCGTTACCCCGGAGGCCCGGCAGCGGGTGCTGGAGGAGGCGGGCAGACTCAACTACGCGGCCACCAAGAGCCGCCGCGGCCGGGCGCCCAAGCGACTGCTCCGGGTGGGGGTGGCCGAGATGCTCACGCCGGAGCAGCGGCTGGAGGACCCCTACTATCTCTATCTCCGCGGCGGCGTGGAGCGCGCCTGCGCAGACAGCCGCTACGCCTTTCTCCCCATGGAGCGGCAGGGGGGGCGGTTTTTTCTCCCCGAGGGGGGAGAGGTGGACGGGATCGTAGCCATCGGCATCTTCACCCCGGAGGAGATCGAGGGGCTGTACGCCCTGTGCCCTGTTCTGGTCTTTCTGGACTCCTCCCCCGACGAGGGGCGCAGCGATTCGGTGGTGCTCAACTACCGCCTGGGCATTACCCAGGCCCTGGACCATCTGGCCGAACTGGGGCACACTGATATCGGCTTTGTGGGCCCGTCCTGGAAGCTGGACGACTGGAAACGCCCCGCGCCGGAGGAGCGCAGGCGTCTCTTTCTGGAGCTGATGGCCCGCCGGGGGCGGGAATCGCCCACTCTGGTGGAGGCCCCTATGGAGGCGCGGGAGAGCGCCCGGGCGGTAACCGGACTTCTGCGCTCCGGCGTGCCTGTGCCCACCGCTTTTCTCTGCGCCAACGAGGAAAACGCCATCGGCGCGTTCCGGGCTATCCGGGAGGGCGGGCTGCGCATCCCCGAGGATATCTCCCTCATCTCGTTTAACGACACGCCGCTCTCCCAGCTGTTCGAGCCGCCCCTCACCTCGGTCTCCACCCATGTGGGCGAAATGGCCTGCACCGCCGTGCGCCTGCTGGCCCAGCGGGTGCCGCTCAACGGGAAGGAGGCCGAGCGTACGCTGCCCCAAAAGATTGTTGTTCCCGCGACTCTGGTACTCCGCGCAAGCGCTGCCCCGCCGGGGGCAAGGTATGGAAAGGAAGGATAGGGCATGACCACTTGCAAGCAAATCTTGGAGGGGCTGGCTGCCGGGATCTACGACGCCCGGCTCTCCCGCGTCTACTGCACCGCGGGCGGCGACCTTGCCGCCCACCGCCGCCGGGTGGCCGACGCGGTGGCGCGCTACCAGGAGCGCTTCTCCGCCGGGGACGACGCCCCCGCCGCCGTTTACAGCGGCCCCGGCCGCACCGAGCTGGGCGGCAACCACACCGACCATCAGCACGGCAGAGTGCTGGCCGCCAGCGTGAACCTCGACATGCTGGCGGTGGCCGCCCCCAATGGAACCGGAACCATCCGGATCTGGAGCGAGGGGTATGCACCCCTGGAGGTGGAGCTCTCCAGCCTCACGCCCCAGGCGGGCGAGGAGGGAACCTCGGCCGCCCTCATTCGCGGCGTAGCGGCCCAGATGGCGGCGGATGGCCACACTTTGGGCGGCTTTGACGCCTATATTACCTCCGGCGTCCCGGCGGGCTCCGGCTTGTCCTCCTCGGCGGCTTACGAGGTGCTGATGGGGGTCATCCTCAATCACCTCTTCTGCGGAGGCGGGTACGACGCCGTGCGCCTTGCCCGGATGGGCCAGACCGCCGAGAACAAGTTCTTTGGCAAGCCCTGCGGCCTGATGGATCAGATGGCCTGCGCCGTGGGCGGCTCGGTGGCCATTGACTTTCAAAACCCCGCCAATCCCCTGGTGCGCCGGGTGGACTTTGACTTCCCCGCCACCGGGTACGCCCTGTGCATCATCGACTCGGGGGCCGACCACGCCGACCTCACCGACGAGTACGCCGCCATCACCCTGGAGATGGGGGGAGTGGCAGCGGCCTTCGGGAAGACCGTCCTCCGGGATGTGGACGAGGCCGGCTTCTACGCCCGCATCCCCGCGCTGCGCACCGCGCTGGGAGACCGGGCCGTCCTCCGGGCCATTCACTTTTTCTCCGAGGACCGCCGGGCCGCCCAGGAGGCCCAGGCACTGGAGCAGGGGGATTTTGAGGGCTTTTTGACCTTGGTCCGGGCCTCCGGCCTCTCCTCCGCGCTCCACCTGCAAAATACCTGGGCTGTCTCCAACCCCCGCCAACAGGCCATCCCCCTGGTGCTGGCCGAGGCCGGGGCCGTCCTGGCTGGGCGGGGCGCCTCCCGAGTCCACGGCGGCGGCTTTGCGGGCACGGTCCAGGCCTTTGTGCCCGGGGACCTCCTGCCCGCCTTTCAGGCCCGTATGGAGGCCCTGCTGGGCCCCGGAATGTGCCACGTACTGTCTATCCGCCCCGAGGGCGGCTGCGTATTGATCGATTAAGAGGAGGAAAAGAGTATGGCAATTCTTGTGTTGGGCGGGGCCGGGTATATCGGCTCCCACACGGTCTACGAGCTGATCGACGCGGGGCGTGAGGTGGTGGTGGCCGACAATCTGCTCACCGGATTCCGTGCGGCGGTCCACCCCCAGGCGCGGTTCTATAAGGCCGATATCCGGGACCGCTCGGCGATCGACCGCATTTTTGAGCGGGAGAACATCGAGGGGGTCATCCACTTCGCGGCCAGCAGCCAGGTGGGGGAGAGCATGACCGCCCCCCTCAAGTACTACGACAACAACCTCTCCGGCACCACCGTGCTCCTCCAGTCCATGGTAGCCCACGGGGTGGATAAGATCGTCTTCTCCTCCACCGCCGCAACCTACGGCGAACCCGAGCGGGTGCCCATTCTGGAGAGCGACCAGACCCTGCCCACCAGCTGCTACGGCGAGACCAAACTGGCTATGGAGCGCATGATGGGCTGGGTCTCCAAGGCCCACGGCCTTAAATATGTAGCACTGCGGTACTTTAACGCCTGCGGGGCCCACCCCTCGGGCCGCATCGGCGAGGCCCACGACCCCGAGACCCATCTGATCCCCGTCATCCTCCGGGTGCCCAACGGTAAGCTGGAGCGCGTGAGCATCTTCGGGGACGACTATGCCACCAAAGACGGCACCTGCGTCCGGGACTACATCCACGTCACCGACCTGTCCCGCGCCCATGTGCTGGCGCTGGACTATCTCCTGAACGGCGGGGACAGTGAGGTATTCAACCTGGGCAACGGCGTGGGCTTTACCGTGAACGAGGTCATCGAGACGGCCCGTGCCGTCACCGGCCACCCCATTCCCGCCGTCGTCTGCCCCCGCCGTCCCGGAGACCCGGCCCAGCTGGTGGCCTCCTCCGAGAAGGCGAAGACGGTCTTGGGCTGGAACCCCCAGTACGAAGATCTGGAGACCATCCTCTCCACCGCGTGGGCCTGGCACAAAAGTCATCCAGACGGGTACGAGGTGCTGTGAATGATAGACGCCGCCATCCGCAAGCTGGTCTCCTACGCCCTACGTACCGGTCTGATCGAGCCCTGTGAGAGGGTCTGGGCGGTGAACACCATCCTGGAGGGGCTGGGCCTTGCCTCCTATGCCCTCTCGGAGGAGGGGGACGACTCCGACCTCCCGCCCGGCGATTTGAGTGCTCTGCTCCATGAGCTGATGGACGACGCCCACGCCCGCGGCGTCCTGCCCGAGGACTCTATCGCCTACCGCGACCTCTTCGACACGATGCTCATGGGCCGCCTGACCCCCCGCCCGGCCCAGGTAGCCGAGAACTTCCGGGTTCTCTATGCCCAGTCCCCCAAGGCGGCCACCGACTGGTACTACCGGTTTTCTCAGGACACCAACTATATCCGCCGCGACCGGCTGGCCAAGGACATGAAGTGGGTCACCCCCACCGAGTACGGCGATTTGGATATCACCATCAATCTCTCCAAGCCCGAGAAGGACCCCAGGGCTATTGCCGCGGCCCGCGATCTCCCGCCGTCGGCCTACCCCCGCTGCCAGCTCTGCGCCGAGAACGAGGGCTACGCCGGGCGGCTGGATCACCCCGCCAGGGGAAACCACCGCATCGTGCCCATTACCATCCACGGGGCACCTTGGTTTTTGCAGTATTCCCCCTATGTGTACTATAACGAGCACTGCATCTGCCTCAATGCCGTCCACACCCCCATGAAGATCGACCGGGCCTGCTTTGCCAAGCTCCTGGACTTTGTGGGACAGTTCCCCCACTACTTCGTGGGCTCCAACGCCGACCTGCCCATCGTGGGCGGCTCTATTCTGGCCCACGACCACTTCCAGGGCGGGCGGTATTCCTTCGCCATGGAGCGGGCCCCCATCGATAAGGAGGTCGTATTTACAGGCTTTGAGGATGTGCGCGCGGGCATTGTCAAGTGGCCCATGTCGGTTCTGCGCATCGCATCGGAGGACGCGCCCCGGCTGGTGGAGCTGGCCGACAGGATACTGGCCTCCTGGCGTAGCTATACCGACGCCGGGGCGGCCGTCTACGCCGAGACCGACGGCGAGCCCCACAACACCATCACGCCCATCGCGCGGATGCGGGACGGGCGGTTCGAGTTGGACCTGGTGCTGCGCAATAACCTCACCACCGGGGAGCATCCCATGGGTCTCTACCACCCCCACGCCGAGCTGCACCACATTAAGAAGGAAAACATTGGCCTCATCGAGGTGATGGGGCTGGCCGTCCTCCCCGCCCGGCTGAAGGACGAGCTCTCGGCTGTTGCCGAGCTTCTGGCCGCGGGGGGCGACCTCCGCGCCGACGAGCGCACGGCCAAGCACGCAAACTGGGCCGAGGAATTTCGGAGCAGGCATGCCATCACGCCCGAGACGGCTATGGACATCGTAAAGGCCGAGACCGGCCTCGTATTTGCCAAGGTGCTGGAGCACGCGGGGGTCTATAAACGAGACGCGGCAGGGCGGCGGGCGTTTCTGAAATTTATAGGGCAGGTGAGCTAGATGATCGAGGTAAAAAACAGCTTCTTTGGAAAGACCGGGGCGGGGAAGGAGGTCTCCTGCTGGACGCTGACCAACGACAGAGGGATGTCCGCGGAGATCCTGACCTACGGGGGCATTCTCCGCGCGCTCACCGTCCCTGTGGGGGACGGCGCACGGGACGTGGTGCTGGGCTTTGACGACCTGGCGGGCTATGAAAACCAGCGCGCTTACATCGGCGCGGTGATAGGCCGGGTGGCCAACCGCATCGGCGGCGCCCGGTTTACGCTGGACGGGAAAGAGCACCGAATCTCGGCCAACCAGGCGCCCAACTGTCTCCACGGCGGGTTTCACGGGTTTAACCAGAAGCTCTGGGCCGCCGAGATGCAGGACGACGCGCTGGTTCTATCCTTCACCAGCCCCGACGGGGAGGAGGGGTTTCCCGGCACCCTGTGGGTCAAGGTCCTCTACAAGCTGGGGGAGGACAACTCCCTCACCATCGAGTATCTCGCCGGATGTGACGCGGCGACCCCCGTCAACCTGACCAACCACAGCTACTTCAATCTCAAGGGGGCGGGCGGCGGCACAGCAGAGGACCATCGGGTGTGGATCTTTGCCGACCGGTTCAATGAGAACGGCGGGACGAATGTCCCCACAGGAGTGCTCCTGGACGTGGCGGGCACTCCCTTCGACCTGCGGCGGGGCATGCGCCTGGACGAGGGCCTGGCCGACCGCCACCCCCAGATGGTGGGCGGCGGCGGGTATGACCGCAACTTTATCCTGAAGACGGCCGCCGACGGCGTGCTCAAGCCCGCCGCCGCGGCCGAGTGCGCGGGGCTGAGGATGGAGTGCCTTACCACCCAGACCGGGGTACAGCTCTACACCGCCAACTATCTCGACACCATGCCCGGCAAGGGCGGACAGACCTATGGCCGCCGCTGCGCTCTCTGCCTGGAGACCCAGAACTGGCCCGACGCGGTAAACCACCCCGACTTCCCCACCGATATCCTTTCCCCCGGCCAGACCTACCGCCAGACCACCGTGTACCGCTTTACGGAGGTTTAGGAATCTCACAAAAGACCGCCCGCCGCGTGAGAACGCGGCGGGCGCTTCGTATATTCAGGAGAAATCTGGAGATAATTTTAAAATCCTGACCGCGATATACAGAAAGGGGCCTGCCATATGTTTGAACGCTTTCTCAAAACGCCCAGGCGGGCCGGGGCCGGGCCCGCACAGAGCGACCCGGAACCGGAGGAGGAGGGACTCTCCCCCTCTCTGGAGGAAAACGTGGCGGGTCTCCGCGCGCTCTTCATCGACATGGACATTCTAAGGGTCAAATACGTGGACAATGCCCATGACAAGGGACTGCGGTACTGCGTTCTCTATTGTGACGCGATGGTGGACCTGGCCTTGATGACTGAAGGCATTATCAGGCCCCTCATGCTCGTCCATATCGCCCGGGAGGGCGACCTTCTGGATATGCTGATGAATCAGGTGGTCCAGCTGGGCGCGGGGAATAAGGCCAAAACGCTGCTGGAGGCGGCCGAGGGTATCGCGGGGGGAGACACCATTCTTCTCGTCGAGGGGGAGACCCAGGCCCTTATGTTCAACACCAGGGGCTATAAGACCCGCTCCATTACCGAGCCCGACAACGAGAAGGATCTCTACGGCCCGCGGGAGGGGTTCACAGAGTCTTTAATGGAGAACCTGTCCATGGTGCGCCGCAAGGTGCTCACCCCTGACCTGAAGATCAAATTTTTTACCGTGGGCCGCCGGACCAAAACCAAGGGCTGCCTGTGCTACATGGAGGGGCTGGTGAACCGGGCGGTGCTGGAGGAGCTCATCCGCCGACTGGACCGCATCGATATGGATGCCGTGCTGGATTCTAATTACCTCACCGAGCAGATTCGAGACTGTCCCCGGTCCCCCTTCCGCACGGTGGGGAGCACCGAGCGGCCCGACACTGTGGTGGCAAGGATTATGGAGGGACGGGTGGCGCTCCTGCTGAACGGCACCCCTATGGCCCTCACCGCGCCCTATCTCTTCATCGAGAACTTTCAGAGCGCGGAGGACTACTACCTCAACTACTACTTTGGCACCTTTTCCCGCTGGCTGCGCATGTTTGGCTTTTTCCTCACCATCACCATACCGGGGCTCTATATCGCCGTCGTGGCCTTCCATCATGAAATGCTGCCCTTCCAGCTCTTCGTCAATATCGCCGCCGAGCGGGTCGGGGTTCCTCTGCCCGCCGCGGTGGAGGCCTTTCTCATGGTCATCATGTTTGACATCCTGAAGGAGGCCGGGGCGCGTATGCCCTCCAACGTGGGCCAGGCCCTAAGCATTGTCGGCGCTTTGGTCATCGGCCAGGCGGCGGTGGAGGCAAAACTGGTGGCCGCGCCCATGATCATCGTGGTCGGGCTGACCGGCATCACCAGTATGCTGACCCCCCGGCTCAACGGTACAGCTGTCTATATCCGTCTGGGCTTCCTGGCCCTAGCCTCGGTTTTCGGGTTCTTCGGGCTGCTGATGGGCCTGTCCTGCCTGCTCATCCACATTATCAACCTGCGCTCCTTCGGCACCGCCGCAGTGATGCTGACGGGCGAGCTGCGGCACCAGGATTTGAAGGATACCATCATACGCGCTCCCTGGTGGCAGATGATCCGCCGCCCCCGCTTTGCCGACGATAAGATTAGAATGAACCGGGGGGAAGAGCCCCATGATTAAGAAGAGCGCCTGCCTTCTTATGACGCTGCTGTGCCTCCTCAACGTGACGGGCTGCTGGAACTACCGCGGGCTCAACGAGATGACCGTTGTGGTCGGTATGGCTATTGACAAGGACCCGGGGACCGGAAAGTATCTCCTCACCTTCGAGTTTGCCGATATCTCCACACCGGTGAAGGAGAAGGGGGTTACCGGAAAGCTGCTCCAGGCCGAGGGAGAAACTCTTTTTGAGGCGGTCCGGGACGCAAAGAGAAGGCTGAGCAACAAGCTCTACTTTGGCCACTGCCAGGTCGTCATTCTCAGCAATGAGATTGTATCCAACGAGAATGTGGAAGCGTTCACCGACTGGCTGCTGCGCGACGGCGAGTGCCGGGAGACTCTGTTTGTGATCGTCTCCCAGGAGAAGACCGCCAAGGAGATTCTCGACTTGGAGGGCGTGGATCAAAAGGTCGTTGCCCATATGCTGCAGATGGTCCTCCGGGAGGACAACCAGGTCACCAGCTCCACCCTGCCCATGGAGCTCTATGAGTTCTATGAGTGCTGCAACTCTCCCGGACGGGAGCTGGCGCTTCCCGCCGTTAGCCGGGCGGCGAACGGCGAGAAAACCACCGTCGAGATCAATGGGATGGCCGTCTTTAAGGAGGAAAAACTGATCGGCTTTCTCTCGCCTGAGGACGCCAAATACTTCCTTTTCGCCGCAAACCGCTTTAAAAAAGGGGTGCTGCCCTTCCACGACCCTAAGAGCGGCGAGGCGAAGGGGACCCTTGAGGTGAGCCGGTGCAGCACCAAGTACGACATCAAGGCCGAGGGCGGGCAGCTGAAGCTTCTGGTTAAGCCCAAGGTCAGCGTCTTCATAGGCGAGGTGATGGAGACCGGCGTGAAACTGGACATGAAAAAGATCGATGAGATCAAGCTTGCGGCTGCGAAGGAGCTGGAGGGGGAGATATCGGGCGTCATCAGCAAAATACAGACCGAGCTCCGGTCCGATATTTTTGGGTTTGGAAACCTGATCTATAAACGGAACTACGCCCTTTGGAAAGAGCTTGAGGGCAACTGGGACGAGATTTTTCCCACCTTGGAGGTGGAGGTCCGGGTAGAGATAGATATCATCAACTCCGCCCTGTTGAGCGGGACTTAGGGAGGGCTTGCCATGCTGACTGCGATTGTATTGATTTTCTTCACACTGGTCGCCGCGCTGGACTATCTTCCGGGCAGGAAGGGCAGACCTATGCGGGTGAACGTGGCGTACGGCGTCCTCCTGACGCTCAGCTTTTGCGTCCTCCTGCTGCACAGCGTCAATATCCCGGTACCCGGCCCTACAGGGCCCATCCGGGCGGTCGTGGAGAAGCTGTGCCCCATCGGCGCCCAAGCATATGGGAGGTGAGCACGAACTTGGAACGTGAAATGCTGGAGCCGCGTCAGGCCGTCGCGGTCAACACGCTTTTTCTCTTCGGCAGCACGGCAATTATGGGCGTGAACACCGGGGTGGGGCAGGACTCATGGATGGGCTTTCTCCTGGGGGCGGCCTTTGCCATCCCCGCCCTGTTGGTCTACGCCCGGCTCATCCGCATCTTTCCCGGAAAAAATCTCTTTGAAATGGCCGAGCTCCTTTTCGGGCGCGTCCTGGGGGGCTTTGTCACCGTGCTGATGACCTGGTACGCCATTCACCTCTGCGCGCTGGTGCTCAAAAATTTTTCAGAGTTCCTCGCAATCTGCGTTATGCCTGAGACACCGGAGCTGGCCGTCATCCTCAGCATGACGCTGGTCATCTGCTATATGGTCCGCAGTGGGCTGGAGACCTTGGGAAAGTGGGCCGTTTTTGCCTTGCCCGCCATAATAGCCGTCGTCATCTTTACCATCGTTTTCTCGGCCAATCGGATGGAGTTCGACCGCATTCTCCCGGTCGGCATTCACAGCCTGGGCGCCATCGCCGCCCAGGGGTATAAGATATTCACATTCCCCTTTGCGGAGAGCGTGATTTTCCTGTGCGCCGTCGGAAAGATCGGCAAGAATGGCAGCCCGTACAAGATCTACCTCTACACCCACCTCTTCAGCACGGTCATTCTGCTGGCGATTTTGCTGCGCAACATTGCGCTCCTGGGACCCCAGGTGGTGGAGAGCGAGTATTTCCCCTCCTACACCGCCGCCAAGGTCATTGATGTAGCCAATATCATCACTCGGATGGAGGGGCTCATCACCATCAACTTCATCGTCGCGGGCATTGTAAAGTGTGCCCTCTGCCTGTTCGCAGCCTGTAAGGGAACGGCACATCTGCTGGCCGCCCGGGACTACCGCCAGCTGGTCCTCCCCGTCGGCGTCCTGTGCGCCACCTTGAGCGTCAGCCTGTTCAAAAGCATCGCCGAGATGATGGAGTTTACCGACATCTATACGATCTACGCTATCCCCTTTGAAATTTTCATCCCCCTGGCCGTCTGGGTTGCCGCCGAGCGGAGGTGCCGCAAGGACCGCCGGGCCGCCGAGCCAGTCTAGCCCAACCCCGCCCCCCCGAAGGGGGCGGGGTTGTTTTCCTTACTGTGGACGTGGGGCGCGGATTCTGGTAGAATAGAAAGGAATATGCGGGGAATTCCGCGAAAATAGGGGAGTGGGCGCATGAAGGTCGTTTTTCTGGACGTGGACGGGACCTTGGTCAACTATGAGGGCGAGGTGCCCGCGTCTGCGGTGGAGGCGGTGCGGGAGTGCCGGAGGAGGGGAAACCGGGTCTACCTTACCACTGGCCGGAGCAAGGCTGAGGTCTACCCCAGCCTGTGGGACATTGGCCTGGACGGTATGATTGGCGGCAACGGCATGTACATCGAGGACGCCGGCGTGGTACTCCGCGACCTGGTGATGGAGCGGGCAGATGTAGTCCGGGCAGTAGACTGGATGCGGGAAAGGGACCTGGGATTCTATCTGGAGAGCAAAAACGGCCTTTTTGCCAATGAGAACTTTATTTCTAAGGCGGCCGGTATGTTCGACGGGGACAGTGAGGAGAACCGCGGCCGCCTGCGCGCCATGATGCCCGACATGATCTACAGCGAGACGCTCTACCGGGACGATGTAGCGAAGATCAGCGTCTGCCTGGAGCCGGGAGTGCTGGAGGAGGCCCGTGCCGAGTTCGGCGGAAAGCTGGGGGTGGGCTCCTGGTCGGCCAGCGGGGGGCGGCATGAGTTTGGCGAGCTCACTGTCGCCGGGATGGACAAGGTGAACGCCATTGAGGCCTTGCTGGAACATCTGGGTGTGGACCGGGCCGATACCATTGCCTTCGGCGACGCCGAGAACGACCTCCGGATGGTCCGTTTCTGCGGCGTGGGGGTGGCCATGGGAAACGCCGTGGAGGAGCTCAAGGCGGTGTCCGACGATATAACCGACCATGTCGCCGCTGACGGGCTATGGAAGGCCTTCGTGAAATACGGGCTCGCATAGCGCTCCCCTCCGCCCCGTAGGGTTGGGCTTGCGGCGGACAGGGATTTCTGCTACAATCAGGGCATAAAACACAAAAAGGGAGGGCGTGTCGGGATGAAAAATCGGGAAGTGGTCAGAGAGGTTCGGGGGAAACGGGCGGTGGATGGGGCAGGGGTCCGTTTGGTGCGGGTGCTGGGCCCGCGGGACACAACCGACTTTGACCCCTTTCTCATGCTGGACTCCTTCGACTCCACCGACCCCGCCGACTATGTGGCGGGCTTTCCCACCCACCCCCATAGGGGAATTGAAACCATTACCTACCTCATCTCGGGCGAGATCGAGCATCAGGACAGCCTGGGCAACAAGGGGGTCATCCGCTCGGGCGAGGCCCAGTGGATGACGGCGGGCAGCGGCATTTTGCACCAGGAGATGCCCCAGGCGTCCGAGCGGATGCTGGGGTTCCAGCTCTGGCTCAACCTGCCCGGGGCCGAGAAGATGGCCGACCCCGCCTATCTTGACATTACCGCCGGGCAGATCGGCTATAAGCGCACCGAGCACGCCGAGATTCGGGTCCTCTCGGGGCGCTGCGGGGATGTGGAGGGGGTCGCGCCCCGGCACATCAGGGCCACTGTCTGCGATGTGAGCCTGGACCCGGGGGCCGAGCTGAGCATCCCCGTGGACAGCGCCGAAACTGTCTTTGTCTTCCTCATCGAGGGGGACGCGGTGATCGGCGGCCGTCACATTCCGGAGAAGACGGCGGCCCTCCTCGGTGATGGGGATACCGTCTTAGCCGCCGCCACCGGGGAGCGGGCGGCCCGGTTCATTCTCTGCTCCGGCAGGTCCCTGCGCGAGCCCATCGCCTGGGGCGGCCCCATTGTCATGAACACCGAGGCCGAGCTGAACACAGCCTTCGAGGAGCTCAGCCGGGGAACTTTTATCAAGCACAGCTAAAATTATCTCCCGGTGTACGAAGGACTGCAGCATGTTTCATTCCTTTTTTAAAGGGATGAAACATGCTGCAACCCCAATGCAGCGCGAGGTCCCGCAGCGGATATAATTTATCTGAGGCTACTTGACAAGGCGGTCTTTTGGTGATACCATTTACGAAATTAAGAAGATTGCCAATGTGTTGATCGAGAGAAGTAGTCAAAGTGTTCGGTTCCAGAGAGCGGCGCATGGTGGAAACCCGCACAGGAGCTTTGGCGAATAACACTCGGGAGCGGCGAACCCAAAGCCATACGGCCGGTAGGGGAGACGGGAAGCGCCCGTTACAGCGCGAGGAGTTTTTTGACTCCGAAAAGGGACTGCCCATAGGCAGTAAATTAGGTGGCACCGCGGATTGCAGCTATTCGTCCTATATTTTTAGGATGTTAGCTGTTATTTTTTTGGAGGTGCCTTTTTTATGTGCGCAATTATGGGGTTCACCAGCAAGGATATTCCAATGAAGCAGCTCTGCGCCTGCTTTGACCGCACCCTGTCCAGAGGACCTGATATGTCGCAGATTCAGGAGACAAAGTCCGGCTATCTCTGCTTCCACAGGCTTGCGATCATGGGACTTTCCCCTGAGGGGATGCAGCCGTTTGCGCTGGACGGCGACTATGCCGTCTGCAACGGCGAGTTATATGGCTTTCGCCCGGTGAAGGAACAGCTGGCCGCAAAGGGGTATGTGTTCCAGAGCGAATCCGACTGCGAGCTGATTCTGCCCCTGTACAGGGAATACGGCTGCGAGATGTTTAAAACGCTGGACGCAGAGTTTGCTCTCGTCATTTACGACGGCAAAAAGGACAGCTATATCGCGGCCCGGGACCCCATTGGAATTCGCCCGCTGTTCTATGGCTATCTGCACGACGGCTCGATCGCCTTCGCCAGCGAGGCAAAGAACCTGGTGGGTATTTGCGACGATATCCGCCCGTTCCCGCCCGGACACTATTACGCGGACGGTGAATTTGTCCGCTATATGGACCTCACCACGGTGACGGAATTTTTGGACGCTGATGTGGAGACGATTTGCTCCGGCATTCGCACCCGCCTGATCGCGGCGATTGAAAAGCGGCTGGACGCGGACGCACCTTTGGGCTTTCTCCTGTCCGGCGGGCTTGACAGCAGCCTTGTCTGCGCGGTTGCCAGAAAGCTCCTGGGCAAGCCCATCCGCACCTTTGCCATAGGCATGGAGACGGACGCCATCGACCTGCACTACGCAAGGGAGGCGGCCGACTATATCGGCTGCGACCACACGGAAGTCTATATGACCGAACAGCAGGTGCTGGACACGCTGGACGAGCTGGTCGGTATTCTGGGGACCTATGATATTACCACCATTCGCGCCAGCATGGGCATGTACCTCTGCTGCAAGGCCATTCATGAGCAGACGGACATCCGGGTTTTGCTGACGGGCGAAATCAGCGACGAGCTGTTCGGCTATAAGTACACCGACTATGCGCCTACGCCGGAGGAGTTCCAAAACGAGGCCAAGAAACGCATCGATGAGATCCATATGTATGACGTTCTGCGGGCCGACCGGAGCATTTCGGTCAACTCCATTGAGGCGCGCGTCCCGTTCGGCGACCTTTACTTTGTTCGCTACGTCATGTCGATTGACCCTGCAAAAAAGATGAATGTCTACGGCAAGGGCAAGTATCTGCTGCGCCATGCCTTCGAGCAGGACGGTTTTCTGCCGCACAGCCTGCTTTACCGCGAGAAGGCGGCCTTTTCCGATGCTGTGGGGCATTCCATGGTAGATTATCTCAAAGAACACGCGGAAGCCCTGTATACGGACGCGGACTTTGAGGAGAAGCGGCAGAAATACAGTTTTGCGACCCCTTTCACCAAGGAAAGCCTGATGTACCGCGAGCTTTTTGAAAAGCACTATCCCGGTCAAGCCGCTATGGTCAAGGATTTCTGGATGCCGAACAGGACGTGGAAGGGCTGCTCCGAGGTTACCGACCCGTCCGCCCGTGTCCTGGCGAACTACGGCGACAGCGGGAAATAAGCTGGCGTACAGCAGGTACAAATGCCCTGCGCCAATCGCTGTGAAACGCTCTGCGGAGCAGCCTTTTCCACGATCCCTCCCACCGATTTCTTCAGGCTGGGGGGTTTATCGACAAGCTTTCATTCCCCCGTTTCCTTCGGAAACGGGGGAATGTTTTAGGAAGGCGGGCGGGGAGGGAACAAGTTTTTCCTGTTTGCCGTCTAAAATGGAAGCTACCCGTTGCTTTTTACGGGATTGGCCGCTATACTTGAGAATAAGTAGAGATGGAAAAACTATGCTTGTACAGCTTGGAGGTACGCTATGAGAGGGAAAAAACTCCTGTCCTGCCTGCTGGCCGCAGCGCTCTGCCTGCCGGTGTTCGCCCCGCGCGCCGCCGCCGCATCCTTTCCTGATGCCGCCGCGGAGGGGGAGTGGGCCGTTCCATATATCAACGACACGGTCGCCAAGGGCATCTTTATCGGCATTGAGGAGAACGGCGTGATGAAGTTCGTCCCCGGCAAGCCCATCAGCGCCAGCGAGGTGCTTGCCGTTTGCGCCCGCATCGCGGTGGACAGCGAGACCCGCGCCGACATCGGCACCGACAGGGCCGCGCAGATTAAGAGCCTCATGGGGGGCGAGCTGACCTGGTTCCACAAAGAGGCAGCCGTCTGCCTGGAGGCCGGTATCCTCACCTACCCCGAGCTGAAGGAGCTCTATCAATCCGGGGCGCTCACCAAGGTCATCGAGAAGGAGGACCTTGCCCTATATCTGCTGCGGGCCCTCCAACTGGAGCCCATGGCGAAAAACCTGCCCTCCTATAACCTGACCTTTACCGACAAGAAGGATATTACCCCCGGCCGCGAGCCCTATATCTACCTTCTCAATATGTACGGCATTATCACCGGCACCGACGCGGGCGCGTTTCAGCCCAAGAGCAGCGTGAATCGGGCGGTGGCCGCGACCATGCTCTCCCGCGCCACCGACTTTATGGAGGAGAACGGCACCAGCGTGGAGCTGCCCGAGTACGCCGAGTATGACAGCTGGGAGGCCGGGACTGTCGTCAGCGCCTCTGCGGGGGACAAGGGGGTCCTTCTCCTCACACTGGCCAACGAGCTCTCGGGGGCCAAGGTCCTCTCTCTCCCGGCCGACACGCCTATTTACGAAAACAGCATGCTGGCAGACAGGAACGTGCTGAAAGCCGGCAGCTATGCCCGGGTCAATCTGGACGCGGAGGGCAAAGCCATCAGCGTGCGCCTCTCCGGCACTGTGCAGACCTATACGGGCAGCCTGGTGGGCATTTCCAAGGATGCGGTCATGCTCAGCGTGGACGGCACCACCAAGACGATGGGCTACGACCGCTTTACCGAGGTTCAGGTGGGCGGCAAGGTGGGGGACCGGGACCTGATCGACCTGGACGCAGGGTACGCCGCCGCCACCTGCCGGGTGGATAAGCTGGGCCACATGGTGGCCATGACACTCGCCGGCGGCACCCGCCGGGAGGAGGGGCTGGTCAGCGGTGTGGAGAGCATTCCCACCGGCGGCACCAGCCTGACCGTCTCGGGATTTGACGGGCAGCTCCGGAAATTCACCGTTCCCACCGGCGCGGCTGTCACAGCCAACGGGCTTGCCCTCTCCTCCGGCACCATCGGCGCCAGCTACGTGGGGTGCTATGTCGCGCTTCGCGTGTCCAATGATAATATCAGCAGCGTGGCCGCCGCCGAGCTGAACACCGTCGCCAAGTATATTCAGGGCGCGGTCAAGAACACCGTGGTGGACAACGGGGTCAGCACCGTCACCATTACCGATCTCTCCACCAACAAGGCCACCACCTATCAGGTGGCCGCGGGCGCTACCTTTGCCTACCAGGGCGCCGCCATCACCTATGGCGGCATCCAGAAGGACTGGTTCGTCACGGCGCGCATCTCGGGCGGGGAGCTGGCCACGCTATGGGCCTTCCCCGGCTCCAGCATTGTCGAGGGGACCATCTCCGGCATCTCCTTCCCGGCCGACACCTCCAAGCAGGTCATCTCGGTTACCAGAGCGGACGGCTCGGTCTCCGGGTTCGAGTTTGATCTCTCGGGCGCGCCGCCCGAGGTCAAGCGCGGCGGCAAGGCCAGCGCGCTTGGTAAGCTGCGCACCGGCGACGTGGTGAAGGTCACTGTCCGGTATAACGCCGTCACTTTGATCGAGGCCACCCCCCAGAGTGCCAATCTGACCGGCACCATCAGCGAGATCACCCAGACCTCCAGCGGCGTCACCGTAAAGGTGGCGCTGGACGGGGGCGCGGGCACCGGGGCCTACACCATCGGCAGCGGCGTCTCGGTGGTCAGCGGAGACACGACCATCTCCATGTATGACCTGCGGGTCGGCTACCACGTGGCCCTGGTGACCAGCGGGGAGACGGTCACCAGGATTGAGGTGGATAAGACCACCAGCACCGGCAAGCAGCTCACCGGCACCGTCGTCCTGGTGAACGCCGACGACAAGAGCATCCTCTTCCGTGTCAGCGGCAGTGGCATCACCGACCCGCCTGTCACCGTTTTGATACCCGTTGGCACCGAAATCCGGGACTTGACCGGCGGAACCCTCAGCAACATCAGTCTGAGCAAGCTGGCCAACGGCAACACGCTGGATATCTACGGCTCCTATGTAAACGACCAGTTTAAGGCCACGCTGGTAATCCGCAGATAGACCCGCAGAGAAGAGTCACGCGCCCGGACCGAGGCGGTCCGGGCGCGTCAGACTGTCAAAAAATGCCCAGCCGAAAGTCTCGGAGGGAAGGATAGTGTGAAAGGCTGCTCCGCAGAGCG
>JBLJBF010000165.1:0-22091 GCA_047637855.1 Pseudoflavonifractor sp.
GGGAGCTGTGCGGGGTGGAAGCCTTCACCATCCACCGCCTGCTGGAGACCCAGTTCGACTCGGCCACCGGCCGCCTGGTCTTTGCCCACGGAGAGGACGACCCCCTCAAGGCGGACGCCGTCATTGTGGACGAGACCTCTATGGTGGACCTCCCCCTCATGCGGGCGCTGCTGGCGGCCCTGCGGGAGGACTGCCGCCTGGTTTTGGTGGGGGACCCGGATCAGCTCCCCTCGGTGGGGCCGGGGAATCTGCTCTCCGACCTCATCCGCAGCGGCTGCATTCCCACGGTGCGGCTGACCGAGATTTTCCGCCAGGCCGCCGAGAGCGCCATCGTTATGAACGCCCACGGCGTCAACCGGGGCGAGGTGCCCGACCTGCGGGACAACAAGTCCGACTTCTTTTTCCTCCGGCGGAAGGAGCCGCAGCGGGCCGCCGAGACCATCGTAGAGCTGGTGCGGGACCGGCTGCCCAAGAATATGGGCATTCCCACCGACCAGATTCAGGTTCTCTCACCCACCAGGAGGTATGTCTCGGGTACCGCGTTCCTCAACCGGGCGATCCAGGAGGCTGTGAACCCCGCCGCAGAGGGCAAGGGAGAGCGGCGGTTCGGCGACCAGATCTTCCGGGAGGGGGACCGGGTGATGCAGGTGCGCAACAATTACGACGTCATGTGGCGGGAGAAAAACGGCAGGAGCTCGGGCATGGGAATGTTCAACGGCGACATCGGCCGGGTGGAGCGGGTAGACAGCCGGGAGGGGACGGTGACCGTGGATTTTGACGGCCGCCTGGTAGAGTACAGCCCCGATATGCTGGGCGAGCTGGAGAGCGCCTACGCCGTCACCGTCCACAAGGCCCAGGGCAGCGAGTACCGGGCGGTGATCCTGGCTGTCTGCGAGGCGGCCCCCATGCTGCTGGCCCGGGGGGTGCTCTATACCGCCATTACCCGCGCCCGTGAGCTCTTCATCCTCGTGGGGGACGACGAAAGGGTGGCCCAGATGGTAGCCAACAACCGCCAGCAGCGCCGCTACTCCGGCCTGCGGGCAAGGCTGGCGGAGATGGAGTGATTGCGGGCGCAAATAATTGAACTTAAAATGCACGCATAAGTTCAAAGTGCGTGCATAAAACAGATAACATCGTCCCGTAAGGGTGGTGTTATCATGAAACGGGATAAGCATCTCGGCATACGCATGGACAGTGACGTACACAAAAAGCTGGTGTACATCGCCGAATACCAGGGGCGCTCCCTCAACTGGCAGGTCATCCATTTAATTCAGGAGTGTGTCCGCGATTTTGAGAAGGAGCACGGCCCCATTCGGGACGAGGACCTGAAATGAGCGCCCCGCTGTCGGCGCTTCTGGATCTTCTCTTTCCGCCCAAATGCGCCTTCTGCGGAAAGCTCCTCAAGAGAGGGGAGCGGGGGATGTGCGCCAAATGCCAGGCCGCTCTGCCCTGGCTCGCGGGGGCTGCCGCCGAGCAGAAGGGGGAGTTCTATAAGGTCTGTGTCTCCCCGCTGCGCTACCAGGGGGAGGTGCGCGCGTCGATCCACCGCTACAAGTTCAAGGGCGGGCGGGGCTACGCCGGACTGTACGGCACGCTGGTGGCCCAGTGCGTCAAGGACCATCTGGCGGGGGAGTACGACCTCATCACCTGGGCGCCCCTCTCGGACAAACGGAAGCGGGAGCGGGGATATGACCAGGCCTTCCTCTTGGCCCAGGCCGCGGCGCTGGAGCTGGACACCGCCGCGGTGGAGCTGCTGCGCAAGGCTCGCCATACAGGCGCCCAGTCGGGGGTGAAGGGGGAGGCCCAGCGCCGGGCCAACGTCCTGGGCGCGTATGAGGTGGTGGACGGCGAGCTGGCCGAGGGCAGGCGTATCCTCCTCATCGACGACGTGGTTACCACCGGCGCGACCCTCTCCGAATGCGCCCGCGCGCTGCGTACCGCGGGCGCAAAAGAGGTGGTCTGCGCCACACTGGCCCGGGCGGGGTAGACCCGTCGGCGCATTCGGAGCACGGGCGAAGTGAGCGCGGCGGTGCCGCGTCAGGCGTTTTGCCTATGGGCAAAACCTTGAAAACGCCCGAATTCAGTTCGGGCAATTTGAGTGAAATCAGGGGCCCCACAAAAGTACGCTTTTGTGGGAGGTGATTTGCGCCACACTGGCCCGGGCAAGTTCCGGGAAAAGATGAAAATCAAATAAAGATTTGCAGAAAAAGTTGAAATGGGCCGGACTTGACGTTATAATATAAAAGATTAAGCCCCGGATTTCCCGGTTACACTTAACATGATGAAATGCCTGACGGCATATAGAGGTGCGCGTATGTTTTCTAAAGATATCGGAATCGATCTTGGCACAGCCTCCATTCTGGTCTACGTGAAGGGCAAGGGCGTCGTCCTGCGGGAGCCCAGCGTGGTGGCCATGGATAAGGACACCGGCAAACTTCTGCGGGTAGGCGCCGAGGCGCAGCAGATGCTGGGGCGTACCCCCGGCAACATCGTGGCCATTCGCCCTCTGCGCGAGGGCGTCATTTCCGACTTCGACATGACCGAGCGGATGCTCAAGGAGTTTATCCGCAAGGCTGCACCCTTCCGGTTCTTCAAGCCCCGGGTGGTCATCTGTGTGCCCTCGGGCATCACCGAGGTGGAGGAGCGGGCCGTGGTGGACGCGGGCATTCAGGCGGGCGCGCGGCGCGTCTTCCTGATCGAGGAGCCGGTGGCCGCCGCCATTGGCGCGGGCATCGACATCACGAAGCCCGACGGACATATGATCGTGGATATCGGCGGCGGCACCACCGACGTGGCCGTGATCTCTCTGGGCGGCATTGTGGAGTCGGCCTCCATCAAGATCGCCGGCGACCAGTTTGACGAGGCCATCGTCAAATATATCCGCCGCAAGCATAATGTCCTCATCGGCGACCGCACCGCCGAGGAGATCAAGATGAGCATCGGCTGCGTCTTCCCCCGCCCGGAGGAGACCACCTATGAGGTCAAGGGCCGCTGCCTGATGACCGGCCTGCCCCGCACCTTCACCGTCACCTCGGTCGAGATGATCGAGGCCTTCGAGGAGGTCTCCGCCCGCATTCTGGAGGCGATCCACAGCGTGCTGGAGCGCACCCCGCCCGAGCTGGTGGCCGATATCTCCACCAACGGCATCGTCATGACCGGGGGCGGTAGCCTGGTCTGGGGCTTTGACAAGCTTATCGAGTCCCACACCGGCATCGAGACCCATGTGGCGGACGACGCCATCTCCTGTGTTGCCTTCGGCACCGGGAAGACGCTGGACAGCGTGAACGATATGCAGGACGGCACTATGAACCTCTCCCGCAAGAAACAGATGACTTGAAATAGATGATAAAAACTCCCGGTATGCAGTGCATACCGGGAGTTTTTTATAGGTAATCTTCCTAGGGCAAGGTCTTTCCCGCCGCGCGGTAGAGGGCGTACCAATCCTGCCGGTCCAAAGTGACAGAGCAGGCGGCGGCCAGATCGGGCAGCCGCTCGGGGTTGGTGGTGCCCGTGATGGGCTGGATGCCGGCGGGGTGCCGCAGGAGCCAGGCCAGGGCCACCGCCGTGGGGGAGACCCCGTAGGCCTTGCCCACCCGGTTGAGCTCCATGTTCAGGGCAGGAAACTCGGGGGAGTCGAGGAATGTGCCGGAGAAAAAGCCGTACTGGAAAGGGGACCACGCCTGGACCGTAACGCCGCGCAGGCGGCACCAGTCCAGGACGCCGCCGTCCCGGGAGATGGCCCCGTCCTCCATGGTGTTGACCCGCAGGCCAAAGTCCACCATGGGGCAGGTGGCGAGACTGAGCTGCATCTGGTCGGCCACCAGAGGGAAGGGGAGGGCGGCACTCAGCAGCTCCATCTGGCTGGGGGACATATTGCTCACGCCGAAATGGCGGACCTTTCCGGCGGTGTGAAGCGCGTCGAAGGCGTCGGCGACCTCCTCCGGCTCCATCAGCGCGTCAGGCCGGTGGAGGAGAAGAATATCCAGATAATCAGTGCCCAGCCGCTCCAGGCTGCCCTCCACCGAGGCGAGGATATGCTCTTTGGACAGGTCGTAAAAGCCCTTGCGGATGCCGCATTTGCTCTGGAGCACATAGCTGTCCCGTGGAACGCCCGCCATGGACTTGGCAAAAATGCTCTCCGCCGTGCCGCCGCCATAAATGTCGGCGTGGTCAAAAAAGTTGAACCCGCTGTCCATAGCCGCGCGGAGAAACGCGCCGGGGGCTTTGCAGGTGGGCAGGCGCATCATGCCCAGACCGATGGCGCACACCTCGCGGCCCGTGGCGCCCAGACCGATGGTTTTCATAGGGAGATCTCCTTTTCTATCGCGTTTTGTAAGTCCATCATAACAGACTCCGGGCTGCTGCGCAACTGCCCCGCAGCGGAGAATTTTCTGCACTCCCTTAGAAACAATGTGTGGGCGCGTTGAAAACGCGCCCACACATTGTTTTTCGGGGAATGCTCAGCCCTTGACACTGCCCAGGGCAACGCCGCGGACGATAAACTTAGACAGGCATAGGTAGACAACTATGACCGGCAGGATGGCGATGGCGATGAGCATATACACCTGGCCCATGTCGAATTTGAGGAAGTCTGCACTGCGCAGCTGGGCGATAAGGATGGGCAGGGTTTTTTTATCCGCACTGTCCAGCAGAAGGGCGGGGAGGAAATAGTTATTCCAGGAGGAGACGAAAGAGAAGATGGCCTGCACCGCAAGGGCGGGTTTCATGATGGGCAGGACGATGGTGTGAAACGTGTGAATTTCGCTGGAGCCATCGATCCGTGCCGCCTCCACGATTTCCTGGGGCAGGTTTGCCTGCAGGTACTGTTTCATGAAGAAGAAGACGATCGGGGACGCGATGCTGGGCAAAATGAGAGGAATTAGGGAATTTTTCAGCCCGATCGTGCTCATAAGCTGAACAAAACCCAGCGCGGAGACCTGGGTGGGCATGGTCATGATGAGCAGGATAAAAGCGAATACCGCGTTCTTGAACCGGAAGTTATAGGCGTGGAGGGCGTAAGCCGTCAGAGCTGAAAAGTAGACACTGAGGGCGGCCGTCGCGGAGGAGACCAGCAGACTGTTGCGGATGCCCGAGAGCACCGGGATATTAGCGTTGTTCAGCGTGCTTTTGAGATTTGACAGCAGCGATGCCCCCGGCAGCAGGGAAAACCCTTTTTGGATTTCAAAGTTGTTGCGTGTGGCATTGGTGATGAGGACATAGAAGAAAAAGAGGCACAGGAAACACAGAAGACCCAGAACCGCATAGCTGGTGATCCTGCGGGCGGTCAACGCGCCTCGGGGATGGCCGGGCCGGGATTTTTTCATTTCGCCGCCCCCCTTCTCTGTTTTCCATTCTCATCTCTTGTGAGAGTGAGGAAGACAGCGACGCACAAAACGGCGCAGATGGCGAAAAGGAAGACCGAGATTGCGCCTGCCATGCCCAGGTTCTTGGAGAAAAGGTGCTTGTTGAGGTACATAATAATGGTAGTAGAACTGTTGTCGGGCGTGCCGGTGCCATTGGTGAGGATTTGAGGCACGTCAAACATCTGTAGGCCGCCGATTAAAGAAGTGATAAGTACATAGAGCAGTATGGGCCGAATAAGGGGCAGCGTAACACGCCAGAACATCTGCCCCGGCGAGCAGCCGTCGATCTCAGCCGCCTCGAAGAGGGCGGTGTCAATACCCATGACGGCCGCCATGAGGAGAATGGTTGTATTGCCAAACCACATAAGGAAGTTCATCAGGGCGATGAGTCCCCGGGTCCCGGCTACGCTGGCGAGGAATCGGAACGGCTCGAAACCCAAAGAGACCATCACGTTGTTCACAGGCCCGTTGTCTGAGAAGAGGGCAAAGAACAGCATGGAGAACGCGGAGGCCATGATGAGGTTGGGCATATAGATCACGGTTTTGAAGAAACCCTGGGCCCGCAGCCTAAGCCGCAGGTCGGTAAACCACGCGGCGAGCAGGAGGGAGATGGCGATCTGTGGCACAAACCCCAGCAGCCATAGAGCGAGTGTATTGCCCGCATAGCGGAAGAGATCGGTGTCAAAGATGGCCGTATAGTTGGAAAGGCCCACAAAGTTTGGGCCGATGATTTTCAGTCCGCTGCGGTAATACTCAAAGAAACTGTAGTAAACAGTTGAGGCCAAGGGGATGAGCTGGAAGACCACGAAAGCGAGGAAGAAGGGAACAAGGAAGAGATAGCCCCACTTCGTATAGCTTACCGAATGCCCCTTGACCCTGTGGCTGGGCAGCTTGACCACGGTCTTCCCTCCAATCTACAAGATGATATAGAAGCCGCGAAACGGCTTTGCGGGATAGAACAGACCGGGCGGGCGCGCGCCCGCCCGGTCTGTTCTATGTTGCGGTACTACGGTAAATGTACGAAGAAAATGCTTAGCCGGGCCACACAACGGTGGTAAGCTCGGGGTATTTCACCTTGATGTCGGCCTCAAAGTTGGACTTGGCGGTGGCCAGATCCACGGTGCCGTTGAAGTAGTCATGGAAAGCGGTTTGCATACTCTCGTTCATTCCCTGATCATAGGGGCCGGCATTACTCATATCGATGTTGGGGGCTGCCTCGGCAAAGAGGGCGATGTGATTCTGCCCGCCCAGGAACGCGGACTTAAAGTCACTGGATGCCAACTGGCCCATAGCGGCGGTGTTATTTGTGTAGTCCTGAGTGTCCTCGGTAATCTTCTTCATGATGGCCTGGTCACAGGTCAGGCTGTACATAACGTCCTTTATGAGGGAGACGTTGTCGGTGCCGGCGGCGGCGCAGATCCAGGTGCCGCCCCAGTAGTAGGGCTGGGGCCCTTTACATACGGCATAGTCACCAAAGATGCCGTTGCCAACTTCCTTCTTGCCGCCTTCGGACTCAGGCTTGGCCAGAGAATTGCCCAACAGGGTAAAGTTGATGCCCCAGGTGGAGTAGAAGAAACCGAACACCTTGCCGGTGGGCCCCTGGTCGGCGCCCCAAGTGCTGTCCCACAGGATGCTCTTGTTGTTATAGCCCTTGTCGGTGTACTCCTTTGTCTGGGTGACCCATTTCATGATGCTGCTGTCCACGGTGACGGTGGTCCCGGTCACCCAGGGGGCGGAGACATTGTTGGAGAAGGTGCGGTAGGAATCGTCAAAGCCGGAGAGCATCTTGTAGCCCTTGGCGTTTGCTTTGGCCGCGACGGCGTCAAACTTGGTCCAGTCGGCCAGGGCATCCTGCACGGCGGCGGGATCGTCGGTGCCCAGCACGTCCTTGGCGATACTGCGGCGATAGGCAAACAGGCCCGGAGTGGCCTGCCAGGTCACGGCCTTGAGAGCGCCGCCCGCTGTGGCGATGTCCTGTGTGTAGGCGTACTGGCCGGAGATATCGGCGTCGGTAAGGCCGATATCTCTCTTAACGTCCATGGTATAGTCGGAGTCCACATACTTCAGGGCGTAATCGGCCTCGATGAGGAAGATGTCAATTTTGTCATCGGCGGAAGCATTGGCCTGAGCGAGCAGGGCCTCGTCCAGCTTATTTTGATAGTTGTTGTTTTGGTTGGGGTTGATGGTCCACTTCACAACGGTGCCATCCTTAAGCGTGGTGGTGGATTTGTCTTCGGCAATCTTAGCCACACCGGGATAGTAGTTGTTGAAGCGGCCCTGGAACTCGTCGTTCCAGCACCAGATGTTGAGGACCTTGCCCTCGGCGGCGGGAGTGGTGTCAGGGGTAGAAGAGGCGGGGGTGGACGCGGAGGGAGACGCGGAAGGGGAGGCGGAGTTGGCGGGTGTGCCGGCGCAGCCGGCCAGCAGGGAAATGGACAGAGCCAGAGACAGGATAAGTGCAAGCGCCTTTTTCATTACAGTATCCTCCTTATAAAATATGTCTGATAACTTTTTCCCCTATTTAAAATGCTTATGGAAGCGTCAGGACCGACTTGCCATCCTGGAGTGCGCCGTCGATGATGATGCGTTCGGGTAAAGTGGTCCTGGGGTTCTCAACCAGCCGCACCAGCTCTTTCGCTGCCCGCCTTCCCAAATCGGCGGTGTTCTGGACATAGGTGGTGAGTGAGGGGGAGACCACGCGGGAGAGGTATATGCCGTCGTAGCCCACGGCGGAGATGTCTTCCGGTATGCGCAGACCGGCGTCCAATATGGCGTTTTGCCCGCCAATGTAGGAGAAGTCGTCAGGGAAGAGAATGCAGGTGGGCGGGGGGTTAAGGGCCAGTAGGTCACGGGTCAGCCTGGCACAGGTCTTGGGGTCGTGGTAGACCCCCTCCCGCACATAGGCGTCGGGAATCTCCAGCCCCAGCTCGGCGCAGGTGCGGTAAAAGCTGGTGACGCGGTTCTCGGTGAACGCCGTCCGCTCGCCGTGAATAAAAGCGATGCGCCGGTGCCCCTTGGCGTAGACGTGGCGGACCAGGTTTTCCATTCCCCGGACGTTGTCCGAGAGGATAGCAGTGCGGTTGTGAAACGCGTGATCGATGGTGACCACCGGGAGATCGCCGGATACCAGCTCCAGTACCTGGGGGTCCTTGAAATCCACGCAGGCTACCACGACCCCGTCTACCCCCCGGTACCGGCAGTGCTCTAAGTAGGAGTCCTGCCTGCCTCCGATATTGTGGGTGATAAAGGTGATGTCGTACCCGTGGGTTTCGGCCTCCACCTTAAAGCTGTCCAGCACGGCGGAGAAGTACTCGTGGGTCAGGCCGCTCTGCATCTCATCCACAAAAAGAACGCCCAGGTTATAAGTGCGGTTGGTTTTAAGTGCCCGGGCCGCCGAGTTGGGTTGATACCCCAGCTCCGCAGCCGCGGTGCGCACCTGTTCGCGGGTGTTCTCGCCCACGTCACGGTGGCCGTTGAGTGCCTTGCTCACGGTGGCGGTAGAGACCCCGCAGTGCCGGGCAATGTCTTTGATGGAAACCATATGTATGCCATCTCTCCTCCACCTGTGGTTTTACTTAATCGTTTTCGTAACCTCACTATACTGCCTTTATGACTATTTTGCAAGATCATTTTTTAGTGTATTTGTGCAGACTACCTATTTTTGTAGGGATGAATAAAAAATGAAATTCATTTTTGTGCAAACAGGCAAAATAAAAAGCAATCAAAAAATAAAGGATAGGTTCTTTTAAAAATATATTGATTTTTATGGTGGCATCATCTATATTTATATAGGTATTTACCTGAAAATTAAAAACCTTAATCGTTTTCTTAAAAAAGACGGAGCGCGACAAAAGAGCGCGGAGGAGGAGACGCCATGCGGTACGGTTACTTTGATGACAGGGCGCGGGAATACGTCATTACCACGCCGGAGACCCCCCTGCCCTGGATCAATTACCTGGGCAGTCAGGACTTTTTCAGTCTCATCTCAAACACAGGCGGCGGGTACAGCTTTTATCGGGATGCAAAGCTTCTGAGACTGACCCGGTATCGCTACAACACGCCCCCTGACGGCGGCGGGCACTACTTTTACATCAGAGACGGCGCCGATATCTGGAACCCCGGCTGGCAGCCGGTTCGCGCTGCGCTGGAGCGTTACGCCTGCCACCACGGCCTGGGCTATACCGCCATAGAGGGGGCCCGGGGCGGCCTCTCCGCCCGGCAGGAGGTCTTTGTCCCCCTGGGTGATCCCTGCGAGGTGACCCGTCTTACCCTCCGCAATGAGACTGGGGCCGTCAAGAGCTTCCAGCTCTTCTCCGCGCTGGAATTCTGCCTTTGGAACGCTGTGGACGACGCCTCCAACTTCCAGCGTAACTACAGCACAGGAGAGGTGGAGGTGGAGGACGGCGCCGTCTACCACAAGACCGAGTACCGGGAACGGCGCAACCACTACGCCTTCTTCCGCTCCAACTGCCCGCCCGACGGGTTCGACACCAGCCGGGACGCCTTCTGCGGCCCTTACAGGGGCTTTGGCGATCCGGACGCCGTGGAGCGGGGAGCCTGCTCGGGCAGTATTGCCCACGGCTGGGCCCCCATCGCCGCCTTCCAGTTCGATCTGACGCTGGAACCGGGGGAGGAGCGTGACCTGATCTTCGTTCTGGGCTACGCTGAGAACCCTCCCGAGAAAAAGTGGAGCGCCCCCGGCGTGATCAACAAGGCCCCGGCGCTGGCCATCGCATCCCGATACGAGACGGCAGCCCAGGTAGATGCGGCCCTCGCCGCCCTGCGGGCCCACTGGGACAGACTGCTGGGCGTCTACAGCGTGGACTGCGCCGACAGAAAACTTTGCCGTATGGTGGATATCTGGCACCAGTACCAGTGCGTGATCACCTTCAATTTGAGCCGCAGCGCCAGCTCCTTTGAGAGCGGCATGGGCCGTGGCATGGGCTTCCGGGACTCCTGCCAGGACCTGCTGGGCTGCGTCCATCTGATCCCTGGGCGGGCCAGAGAGCGTATTTTGGATATCGCAGCCACACAGCTCCCCGACGGGGGCGCCTACCACCAGTACCAGCCCCTCACCAAGCGGGGCAATAACGACATTGGCGGCGGCTTTAACGACGACCCTCTCTGGCTGGTAGCCTGTGTGTGCGCCTACCTGCGGGAGACCGGGGACCTTACCATTCTGGATGAGGTTGTCCCCTTTGATAACGACCCCGTCTCCGCCGCTTCCCTGATGGAGCACCTGCGCCGCAGCGTGGGATACACCGTGGAGCGGATGGGACCTCACGGCCTGCCGCTCATCGGCCGGGCCGACTGGAACGACTGCCTGAACCTTAACTGCTTTTCCGCCGAGCCGGGGGAGAGCTTCCAAACCGTGGAGAACCGCTCCGGCGGCAAGGCCGAGAGCGTCCTCATCGCGGGGATGTTCGTCAAGTACGCCGCCGAGTACGCCGATCTGTGCGCCCGACTGGGACTCGCGGAGGAGGCTGGAAAGGTCTGCGCCGCCGTTGGGCGGATGGAGGCCGCCGTGCTGGACGCGGGATGGGACGGAGCCTGGTTCCGCCGGGCCTACGACTTCTTCGGCAACCCCGTGGGCAGCAAGGAGTGCGACGAGGGGCAGATTTATATCGAGCCCCAGGGGATGTGCGTCATGGCCGGCATTGGCATGGACGACGGCAGGGCCGCCGCGGCGCTGAAGAGCGTGGAGGAGCGGCTGGATACCGAGTACGGCGTGGTGCTTCACCAGCCCGCTTACACCGCCTATCGCCCTGAGCTGGGGGAGATATCCTCCTACCCGCCCGGCTATAAGGAAAACGCGGGTATCTTCTGCCATGTAAACCCCTGGATCTCTATCGCGGAGACTGCCGTAGGCCACGGGAAGCGGGCTTTTGAGGTCTACCGCAAGACCTGCCCGGCCTATCTCCACGATGTGAGCGACCTCCACCGTACCGAGCCCTATGTGTACAGCCAGATGGTGGCGGGAAAGGATGCCCCCACCTTTGGCGAGGCAAAAAACAGCTGGCTCACAGGTACGGCAGCCTGGGCTTTCGTCAACGTAAGTCAGTTCCTCCTGGGCATACGGCCCGAGATGGACGGCCTGCGGGTGGATCCCTGCATGGGCGGCGATTTGGATGCCTTCACCGTCACCCGTAAATTCCGGGGAGCCACCTACCGCATCACTGTCCAGAACCCCGACGGCGTGGAGCGCGGGGTCCGTGCGCTCACCGTGGACGGCGCCTCCGTGGAGGGAAACCTGGTTCCCCTCGCCCCGGTCGGGGCGGAGGTCAGCGTGACGGCGGTCATGGGGTGAGGGTATGAGCTTTCCAAAGGATTTTATCTGGGGGGCGGCATCCTCTGCCTACCAGACCGAGGGATATTCCCGGGATGACGGGGGCGGCGTCTCCGCCTGGGATACCTTTTCCCACACCCCCGGCAAGATATCCGAGGGGGACAGCGGGGATTTTGCCTGCGACGGCTACCACCGCTATCGGGAGGACGTGGGGCTTCTGGCGAGCCTGGGGCTCTCAGCCTACCGGTTCAGTGTAAGCTGGGCCCGGGTGGACCCGGAGGGAGACGGCAGATGGAACGAGAAGGGCCTTGACTACTATGAGCGGGTCGTGGATACCTGTCTGGAGCTGGGGGTGGCGCCCTGGGTCACTCTCTACCACTGGGAGCTGCCCCAGGCCCTGGAGGACAAGGGCGGCTGGTGCAGCCGGGACACGGCGGAGGCCTTTGCCCGGTACGCCGATCAGGTGGCGAGACGTCTCCGGGGCAAGGCGGCGGGGTGGTTTACCCTCAACGAACCCCAGTGCTCCTGCTACCTTGGCTACGGCACCGGGCAGCACGCGCCGGGCAAGTGCCTCCCACCCGAGGAGGTCTTCCGCTGCTTCCACCATCAAAACCTGGCCCACGGCCTGGCGTTCCGGGCGGTAAAAGCCGCCGATCCCGGCGCGGGGGTTGGCGTCGCCCCCACGGGGCGCATCTGCTATCCTGCAAGCGAGACCGGGCCCGATATCGAGGCCGCCCGCCGGGCCATGTTCGACTGCGCCTCCGACTGGGCCTTTACCTACCCCATCGTCCTGGACCCTGTCTGCCTGGGCTCCTACCCCGAGGAAATCCCCGTCCGGTACGTTGACGAAATCCCTGCGCGGGATATGGAGATTGTCCATGCGGTCCCCGACTTCCTGGGCCTGAACATCTATAACGGCAGGGAGATCCGGGCCGGGAAGACGGGGGAGTACGAATACCTGCCCCGCCCCGCCGGGTATCCCCGTACCGCCCTCAAGTGGCCCATCACCCCGGAGGTTATGCGCTGGGGACCCCGGTTTCTCCGCGACCGGTACGGCCTGCCCTCCTATATCAGCGAGACTGGCGTGGGCTGCAACGACAAGCTGTTCCTGGACGGGGCGGTTCACGACCCGGACCGGATCGACTTCCTCCGCCGCTATTTCTCCGAGCTGCGCCGGGGCGTGGAGGAGGGCTCTGATGTGCGGGGCTGTTTCCACTGGTCCCTCACCGACAACTTCGAGTGGCACAACGGCTACGGCGAGCGGTTCGGCCTTGTCTACGTGGACTACCCCACCCAGCGCCGTATTCCCAAGGACAGCGCCGCTTGGTACGCCGCCCTGGCCGCCGCCAACGGGGAAAGTCTATAGGTATAAAAAAGGTGCGCCGCGGAAATTCGCGGCGCGCCTCATTTTTTACTGTGATTATCCCGTTACAAGCGCCTCTCCCACCGTATAGATATCCCCCGCCCCGACGGTCAGGATGAGGTCGCCCGGACGGGCGATCTCCCGCAGGCAGTCGGTCAGCCCGGCCAGCGTGGGGAAGTAGCGGGAGCCGGGCAGCCGGTCGGCCAGGTCCTTGGAGGAGATGCCGATGGTGTTGTCCTCCCGGGCGGCGTAGATCTCGGCCAAAAGGGTCAGGTCAGGCAGAGCCAGCACCTCCAGAAAGTCGCCGAACAGGGCGTGGGTGCGGGAGTAGGTGTGGGGCTGAAAGGCGCAGATGACCCGCTGATACCCCAGCTCGCGGGCAGTCGTGAGGAGGGGGCGCAGCTCGCCGGGGTGGTGGGCGTAGTCGTCGTAAATCTCCGCACCGTGATAGATCCCCTTGTGCTCGAACCGGCGGCCCGCTCCCCGGAAGGAGGCAAGGCCCTGCTCCACAGCGGCGGCGGGGAAACCCAGCGCGATGGCCGACGCGGCGGCGGCCAAAGCGTTCTTCACGTTGTGCTCCCCGGGCACAGAGAGGGCGATGTGGGCAAAGGTTTTCTCCCGATACACCACGTCGAAGGCGGGCAGGCCCTTGTTCCAGGTGAGGTTTGCGGCGTGTACGTCCCCCCGGGTGAGGCCGAAGGTGAGCATGGGCCGGGTCTCCCCCTCCAGGGTGTGCATGGTGTTGGCGTCGTCGCCGTTGGCGATGATGAGGCCATTTTCTGGCACCAGGTCGGCGAAGGTACGGAAAGAGTGCTCCACGTCGGCGAGATCCCGGAAAAAGTCCAGATGGTCGGCCTCCACGTTGAGGATGACGGCCACGGTGGGGAAGAAGGAGAGGAAGGAGTTGCAGTATTCGCAGCTCTCCAGGATGATGGTGTCCCCTTTGCCCACCCGGTGGCCCGCCCCCAGCAAAGGCAGCGTGCCGCCGATCATCACCGTGGGGTCCGCGGCGGCGGCCATGGCGATATGGGTGCACATGGAGGTGGTAGTGGTCTTCCCGTGGGTGCCGGAGATACACAGGGCGTGCTTGTAGCCCCGCATGATGGCCCCCCAGGCCTGGGCCCGCTCGAAAACCGGGATGCCGCTGCGCCTTGCCTGTGCGATCTCGGGGTTCCCGTCGTGGACTGCGGCGGTGCGGATGATGAGCTGCGCGCCGTCCACGTTCCCGGCCGCATGGCCGATGGCGACCCGGATGCCCAGAGCGCGCAGATGAGCCACCGTGGCGCTCTCCCGCACGTCAGAGCCGGTGATGGTCATGCCGAGGCCCTGGAGCACCTCGGCCAGCGGGGCCATTGATACCCCGCCGATGCCCACCAGATGGGCCCGCGCGCCGGGGATAATATAGCTTTCGATCTTGTCTGACACAGGCAACACGCCCTTTAATTATAAAATTGGTACTTGGTTATTCTCCGGGGAATTATTATAATGGTCTTTGACGGAAGAAACAGCGTGATGATTCCAAATACGTATTATAATACGTGTAGAAACGAATGGCAAGCCGCTGACACCATTATAGGCTTTCGGCGGGGAAATGATACCGAAAAGAGGGGTGGACATGGAGGAAAATCACATACCTGCCGAGGTGGCCGCCCTCTGCGCCGCCCTGCGCCGGGCGGGGCATGAGGCATACCCGGTGGGGGGGTGCGTCCGGGACCTGCTTTTGGGCCGCATCCCGGAGGACTGGGACCTGTGCACCTCGGCTTTGCCCGGCCAGGTGGAGATCCTCTTTGAGAGGACCGTCCCCACCGGCCTTGCCCACGGAACGGTCACCGTTCTTTTGGGGGAGAGACGGATCGAAGTGACCACCTTCCGCCGGGAGGGGAGGTATACCGACGCCCGGCACCCGGACGCGGTGAGCTTTGACGCCGGGCTGGCCGAGGACCTGGGCCGCCGGGACTTCACCGTCAACGCCATGGCTCTGGGGGCGGATGGCGCGGTGATAGACCCCTTCGGCGGCCGGGCCGACCTGAGAGCCAGGCTGATCCGCTGCGTGGGGGAGCCTGACCTCCGGTTTGCCGAGGACGCGCTGCGGATGCTCCGTGCGGTGCGCTTTTCGGCCCAGCTGGACTTTGACATTGAGGAGAAGACCGCGGCCGCCATCCGGGCGAACGCTTACCGGGCGGCCGCCCTGTCGGGCGAGCGGGTGAAGGCCGAGCTGGAGAAAATTCTGTGCTCCTCCCGCCCTCAGCGGGTGGGACTGCTGGCGGAGGCGGAAGTGCTGGACCACCTGTACGCGGCCTGGCCCCCGGGGGCGGACTGGGACAGTCTCGCCGCCGCACCCGCCGGGAGAGACGCGCGCTGGCGGGCCTTCTGCGCCCTGACGGGCTTTCCCATCGGCGCGCTGCCGGTGGAGCGCGCCCTCCGCCGCACGGTGGAGCACCCGGAGCTGGAGCTGCTGGCTAAGTTGAGCGTTTCGGGCGGAGAGTTGTGCGCCCTGGGCCTGCAGGGCCCCCGGGTGGGCGCCATGCAGCGCCGCCTGGCGGCCCACATCGGGGCGGTCCCCGGGGACAATGTCAGGCAGACGCTTCTGCGCCTTGCGGAGGAGTGGAGCCGTGAATGAGGAAAATCTACGCGTTCGGCGCGGTGATCCGAAAGAAGGCCGGAGTCGGCGGGGGATCTAAGCCCCGATGACCCGCCCGATCCACATTTTCCCCTGGGACAGGCAAGAACTCCCCTGAGTTTTCATACAGATAGCAGGACGGGGGGAATGGCCGCATGGAGAAAAAACCGAAAAAAGACGGCCTCTTGGTGCGTGCCGCCGAGGTTCTGGACCTTCCCGGAGACGTGGTGGCCGGCCTTCCCCGCATCGAGGTGACGGGCAACCGGGAGCTGCGGATGGAAAACCATAAGGGTATTTTAGCCTATGGCAGCGACGAGATCCACATCTCCGGCGGCAAGCTGGTGGTCAAGGTCCGGGGTGCGGGGCTGGAGCTGAAGGCGATGAACGCCGGCGAGCTTCTGATCTCCGGGACCATCGCGGGTGTGGAGTTCACCTAGAAGAGAGGGGCGGGCGGGGCGATGCAGAAGATCATAAACTTTTTCCGGGGCAGCGTGCGCTTTACCGTCACAGGCCCCTTCCCCGAGCGGTTTTTAAACCTCTGCGCACAGAACGGCTTGGGGTTCTGGGCGGTGGAGTGGCTGGAGGACGGGGGCGTAACGCTCACCGTCGCCCACAGGGACTGGCGGCGCGCCAAGGGTCTGGCTGAGAAGGCCATGTGTACTCTGGCCCGGGAGGGGGCCATGGGCATCCCGCCCTTTTTGGGGCGCTTTCGCAGGCGGTACGCGCTGCTGGCGGGGCTGGTCTTCTCTCTGGCGGCGGTGGGGGTTTTGTCCCGGTTTATTCTGACGGTGGAGGTCTCGGGGAATAAGACGGTCTCCACGGCCGAGCTGCTGAGCGAGCTGCGCTACCTGGGGCTGCACCCTGGCACGTACGGCCCCGGCGTGGACGAGGCGATGATAGGCCAGCAGCTCCTGCTGCGGGTGGAGGGCCTGTCCTGGTGCGCCGTCAATCTAAAGGGCACGGTGGCCGAGGTGCTGGTGCGGGAGGCGATCAAAGCGCCGCCGCTGCTGGACGAGCGTATCTTTGGGGACGTGGTGGCCCGGGCGCCCGGTATCGTCACCCAGCTCGAGGTGCACAGGGGCGCCGCCGCGGTGGGGGAGGGGGCTACCGTCCTCCCCGGTGAGGTGCTCATCGCGGGCAACGTCCACCTGGAGGGGCCGAAGTACAGCGGCGTGGACCTGGGCTGGCAGACCGTCAGGGCCCAGGGGAAGGTCTATGCCCGCACCTGGCGCACCCTGGCGGCCGAAATCCCCCTGGAGACCGCGGTGAAGGAGCGCACCGGGCGGGAGAGGAGCCTTTGGTCCCTCCAGGTGCTGGGGTCCCGCGTCAATTTTTATCGAAACGCTGGTATTTCCTATGACAGGTATGATAAAATAACAGATATATGGACCGCGCGGCTGCCGGGAGGGCGGGAGATGCCCCTGACCCTGACCCGGGAGACGGCGCGGGAGTATGACACCGTCACCGTGCCCGTCGATGCCGACGCGGCGGAGGAGCTGCTCAAGGCCCGCCTGAAGGCCGCCCTGGCCGCCGTCCTCGGCCCCGGGGGGGAGACGGCGCAGACCGAATACTCCGTCCGGCGCAGCGGCGGCAAGCTTGTTGTGACCCTCACGGCCGAGTGCAAAGAGGAAATCGGGAAATTCGTCCCCTTTCCGGCCACACCCTAAACACCAAGGAGCGAAAGCGATCTATGATAGAACAGTCGATCAGTATGGAGCGCATGGAGGAGGCCATCAATATCTTCGGCTCCTTCGACGAGAATATCCGCATCATCGAGCACGAGCTGGGCGTCACGGTGGTGAGCCGGGACGGGGAGCTGAAAATCTCGGGCGAGGCCGAGAACGTGATCTACGGCATGAAGGCCATCGAGGGGCTGATGACCCTCTCCTCCCGGGGGGAGATCATCAACGAGCAGAACGTGCGCTACATCATCTCTTTGGTGCGCACCGGCAACGAGGGCCGCATCGGGGAGCTGGCCCGGGATGTGCTCTGCGTCACGGCCAAGGGCAAGCCCATCAAGGCCAAGACCATCGGCCAGAAAAAGTACGTGGAGGCGATCAAGAAGAATACCATCACCCTGGGCATCGGCCCGGCGGGCACCGGCAAGACCTATCTGGCCGTGGCCGCCGCCGTGGCCGCGTTTCGGGACAAGCAGGTCAACCGCATCATCCTCACCCGCCCGGCGGTGGAGGCGGGGGAGCGGCTGGGCTTTCTCCCGGGCGACCTGCAGAGCAAGGTAGACCCCTATCTCCGCCCCCTGTACGACGCCCTCTTCGATATGCTGGGGGCCGAGACCTATCAGAAGTACCTGGAGCGGGGTAACATTGAGGTGGCCCCCCTGGCCTATATGCGCGGCCGCACGCTGGACGACAGCTTTATCATCCTGGACGAGGCCCAGAACACCTCCCGGGAGCAAATGAAGATGTTCCTCACCCGCATCGGCTTTGGCTCCAAAATCGTCATCACGGGGGACATCACCCAAATCGACCTGCCCAGCGACAAGGTCTCCGGTCTCAAGGAGGCCATGCGGGTGCTGGACGGCGTGGAGGATATCGCCATCTGCCGCCTGACCGGGGCCGACGTGGTGCGCCATGTCATCGTTCAGCGCATCATCAAGGCGTACGAGGACGACGAGGGCAGACGGAAGAAAAAATAGACCTTTTGTGAGGGAGTACGGGCATGGACCATCAGATCACCATCGAATCCGAGCTGGAGCGGGATACCTCCGGCTATGAGACCCTTCTGCGCGGGGTTATCCCCGCCGCGCTGAACTGCGAGGGACTGGGCGTCCCCACCGAGGTGGACGTGCTCCTCACCGACGACGCCGGCATCCATGAGATCAATCTGGAGCAGCGGGAGGTGGACGCCCCCACCGACGTGCTCAGCTTTCCCATGCTCGAGCTCGCGCCCGGGCGGCACCCCACAAAGGCGGACGCCGACCCCGGTACAGACAGGGTATACCTGGGCGACGTGGTCATCTCGGTGGAGCGGGCCGAGGCCCAGGCGGGGGAGTACGGTCACAGTGTGGAGCGGGAGCTGTGTTACCTGGCCGTCCACTCGGCCCTCCATCTGCTGGGGTACGACCACATGGACGACGGGCCCCAAAAGGCCCAAATGCGGGCCCGGGAAGAGGAGATCTTAAGCGGCCTGGGCATTACGAGGGATTAGATATGTGGCTGCGTGATCTGCTGCGCTCCTTTCGGTACGCCCTCCGGGGGATTTTCCGCGCGGCGCGGACCGAGCGGAACCTGAGGATACACCTGACGGCGGTGGTCTACGTCACCGCCCTGGGCTTTCTGGCCAAGCTGGACAGGCCGGGCTGGACGGCGGTGTCCCTCTGCTTTGGCCTGGTCCTTGCCGCCGAGCTGTTTAACACCGCGCTGGAGCACCTGTGCGACGTGGTCTCCCCGCAGCGCGACCCCAAAATCGGCGCGGCCAAGGACGCGGCGGCGGGGGCGGTGCTGGTTCTCGCGGCCGCGTCGGTGTGCGTCGCCGCCGTGGTCTTCGGCCCCTGGCTTCTGTCCGGCGGACTGCTGGAGCATCCCCGGGCCATCCTTGCGGCTGTGGTTTCCCTGCCACTGGCTATTTTATGGATACGAGGTAAGAAATTTTGAATATTAAAAAATCAGGAATGATATCGATTGTGGGGCGGCCCAACGTGGGCAAGAGCACTTTGACCAACGCGCTGGTGGGGGACAAGGTGGCCATCGTCACCAACAAGCCCCAGACCACCCGCAACCGCATCTGCGCCGTTTTAAACCGGGGGGAGAGCCAGTTCGTCTTCATGGACACTCCCGGCCTCCACAAGGCCCGCACCCGGCTGGGGGATTACATGGTGAAGCTGGTGCGGGAGAGCGTGTCCGACGTGGACGCCGTCATGCTGCTGGTGGAGCCCATCCCCAACCTGGGCGGGCCGGAGGAGGAGCTGGTAGCCCGTATCAAGGAGCTGGGAGTCCCCGCCGTTCTGGTCATCAATAAGATCGACACCGTGAGAAAGGACGAGCTGCTGGAGGTCATCCAGGTCTACGGCGAGGCCCACCCGTTCCAGGCCATCGTCCCCATCTCGGCGAAGAAAGCCGAGGGGCTGGAGGAGCTGCTGGACGTGCTGGATACCTTCCTCCCCGCGGGCCCGCAGCTCTTTCCCGACGATATGGTCACCGATCAGCCCGAGCGCCAGGTCTGCGCCGAGATCGTGCGGGAGAAGCTGCTCCTCTGTCTCGACAAGGAGGTCCCCCACGGCACAGCCGTGGAGCTGACCAAGTTTTCGGAGCGGGAGGACGGCATCATCGATATGGACGCCACCATTTACTGTGAGAAGGCGTCCCATAAGGGTATTGTCATCGGCAAGGGAGGCGCCATGCTCAAGAAGATATCCACCCTCGCCCGCCAGGACGTAGAGCGGTTTATGGGAACCAAGTGCTACCTCCAGACCTGGGTGAAGGTCAAAGAGAACTGGCGGGACGACGCCAATCTGATTAAAAACTTCGGCTACCGGGACGAGTGAGCGACACAGGGCAGCCGATGCCGGTTCTCTGCGCACGGGAGTAAGCCGCCGCGAGTGCGGCGGAGCCCGGCGGAATTTACTTTCGCCGGGTGATTATAAAAAAAGGGGTCCCCATGAGACGCAGTCTCATGGGGCAACTGGCGGGACGACGCCAATCTGATTAAGAATTTTGGCTACCGGGACGAGTGAGCGTTTCAAAACGCAGAATTTACCGCTTATAATCGACATTTTACGGGCCAACCTAGACACATAGGGAGGGCTTGTCGATGAATTGCGAACAGATTTGGACGCTTTTTCTGGCCACGGGGATGCCCGAGGCCTATTCCCTCTACCGTATGCTCCGGGAAGAGGAGCAGAGTACCGCGCAGGACAGGACGGCGTAGGCGGGGCGGATGCCCCGCCCTGTACATAGATGGGTGTGAAGAGCGTACATATTGTGACCCAGGGCCTCGTCTTGCGGGAGGTCGATTATAAAGAGGCGGACAAAATCCTGACCGTTCTCACACGCGAGGGCGGAAAGCGCACGGTGAAGGCCCGGGGCTGCCGCCGGAGGGGAAGCCGTCTGGCCGCCTCCGCCCAGCTTTTCGTCTGGTCGGATATGACGCTTTTTGAGTACAAAGACTACTGGAGCCTCAACGAGGCCGAGTCCCTGGAGCAGTTCTGGGGTTTAAAAAAAGATGTGGAAAAGCTGGCTCTGGGCTCTTACTTTGCCGAGGTGACCGAGGCGGTGGCCGAGGAGGGACGGAGCGATCCGGGCTTACTCTCCCTTGTCCTTAACGCGCTCTACGCCCTTGACCGGCTCCCCAAACCCCCGGCACTGATCAAGGCGGCCTTCGAGCTCAAGCTGATGGCCCTCACGGGGTACGAGCCCCTGCTGGACGCCTGTGCCGCCTGCGGCGCGGAGCACCCGGAGGAGCCGCGGTTCCATGTCTCGGAGGGGGTGCTCCACTGCGCTGCCTGCCGGGGCGAGGTGGGGGACGGGATCTCTATGCCGCTCACCCCCAATGCGCTGGCCGCCATGCGCCATATCGTCTGCGGGGACCCCAGGCGGCTCTTCTCCTTTCCCATCGACACGCAGGGGCTGGCCCGGCTTTCCGACCTGTGCGAGGCCTACCTCCTCACCCAGCTGGAGCGGGGCTTTCGCACGCTGGACTTCTATAAGTCCCTGCGGCTGTGACGGTGGATAGAACCGCCCAGCCCGCCAATCGCAGATACAGCAAAAACGCGGAAAATTTGGATGGGAGAACCCGCTATGACCGATTTATTCGAAAAATCTATCCGGACTCTGGAGCTGCCCAGGGTCCTGGCGATGCTGGCCGACCAGGCCGTCACCGAGGAGGGGAAGGCGCGGGCACTGGCACTGCGTCCGCAGACCGACGAGGACGACGTGCGCCGGGCGCTGGGCGAGACTACGGCGGCGGTGAATATGACCGCGCTGCGGGGCACCCCCTCCTTTTCGGGGGTAAAGCCGGTGTCGGCCAGCCTTCAGCGCGCCGACATGGGGGGAACGCTCAATACAAGAGAACTGCTGGATATTGCCGCCGTCCTCCGCGCGGCCCGCACCGCCCGGGAGTACGCCGCCGGAGAGGGGGGCAAAACCCCCATCGACCACCTCTTCGCCTCTCTCACCGCCAACCGGTTCCTGGAGGATAAGATCACCGGCAGCATCCTAGGGGAGGACGAGATCGCCGACTCGGCCAGCCCTGAGCTGGCCTCCATCCGCCGCCATATCCGCGCCACGGCAGGCAAGGTGCGGGATATCCTCAACAAGCTCATCGCCTCCAACCAGTCCCGCTATCTCCAGGAGAGCATCATCACCATGCGCAACGACCGCTATGTGGTGCCTGTGAAGAGCGAGCATAAGAACGACGTGCCCGGCCTGGTCCACGACGTGTCCTCTTCCGGGGGCACCTTCTTCATTGAGCCCATGGGGGTGGTCAAGGCCAACAACGAGC
>JBLJBF010000166.1:0-8098 GCA_047637855.1 Pseudoflavonifractor sp.
CGTCAATGCCCCAGGCGTTCCATGCGCCGATGCGGCGCTGGATGTGGCAGGCCGAGGTGGTGAGGGGGAACTCTTTCCACTCCTCGCCAAAGCAGAGAATCGCGTCGATCTCCAAGGGGTCCACGCCGGTGTTCTTGAGACAATCCAGAGCGGCCAGCGCGCCCATCTCCTGGGTGCCGTCGCAGGGGTCATCGGACGGAAGGCGCTTTTCAATAATGCCCAGCTTGTTGATGACGGCCTCCTCCGACCAGAGACCACCGGTGGCCTGGGAAATCTCTTTGGCGGACATCCTGTTCTCAGGCAGGTAGATGCCCAGGCCGACAATGCCTACAGTTGGTTTCTTCTCCATAATTCAAAAGCCCTCTACAATAATATGAATAGTGATTCAACAACTGTGATAAGAATAGCGGATTACGCGCAAAATGTCAATAGGGAATCGGGCATTATGAAAAAAATTTTAGTCAATAAGACGAAATAATCTTGACAAGCCCAAATAGGCGTACTATACTAAACATGAAAGGTGATTCATAAATCTTTAAAATGAGGTGTGACCATGAAAGGCTTGACCATCCAGGAAATTCACGTCGGCGACCTGTCCACATTCACCAAAACCGTTACCGAGGCGGACATTACCCTCTACGCGGGGATCAGCGGAGATTTCAATCCCGCCCATGTCAACGCCGTGGAGGCCGAGAAGGGCATGTTCGGTCAGCGGATCGCCCACGGGATGCTGTCTGCGGGCTTTATCTCCACCGTTCTGGGCACCCAGCTGCCTGGGCCCGGCACCATCTATATGGGGCAGGAGCTGCGTTTCGTAAAGCCTGTCTTCATCGGGGACACCGTCACCGCCGTGTGCACCGTGGTGGAGCGCATTGAGGAGAAGAACCGCCTTAAGCTGGAGACCGTGGTCAAAAACCAGAACGGGGAGAACGTCATCACCGGGTTTGCCACCGTCATGCCGCCCAAGGCCTAAGAGAATCACGCCATACCGAGAAAAAGCTCCCCCTTTTCCATATGGAAAAGGGGGAGCTTTTTCTGATTGCCGGGACCCCCCAGCCTGAGGGGGAGTCTTTTATCGTCAGGCAGTCTGCTCGCCGTTCCGCTCGTTCTCGATCAAGGCCGCGTGGGCGCGGGATATCAGCCAGTGGCCATAGGGGGTGGGGTGGGGGTTGCGCAGAAGGTAGAGCCCGGATGCGTAGAGGCTGGACACCCGGCCCATCCCGCCATGGGAAAAGCGGTCGAACAGCGTGTGGATATCGGCAATTCGGTAGCGCCCCTCGCACTGTGCCTCGATCACCCCATTGATTCTGCTGAGATATCGCTCTGTCAGCTCCCACAGACCGCGGTCGGCCCAATAGCGGCCGCCGAGGCTTTGGGTGCGATTGTAGGGGTTATACACCGTCATGACGAGCAACGGGCAATCTGGATTTAGCATACGCAGCCGCTCGATAGTTTTCTCCCAATCCGAGCAGAAGGCCCGCGCGCCGGCCTCGGCTATGGGCACGCGCACGCTGGTGAACCCGGGAATTGACGCGGCGCGCATCAGGTTGTTGCCCCCAATGGAAAGGGTGATGAGGTTGGCACGCCGGACCCAGCTCTGAAACCAGGGCTGACTTAGCTTATAAAGCAGCTCGCGGGTGGTATCGCCATCCTGGGCCAGACTTACCATCCGCGTCCGGCAGCCCTGTTTCCACAGGGTGTGGTGCAGGTACTCCGTGTAGCTTGTTACCCTTGCAAAGTTGTGCAGTGTGCCGGTCGCGATCGAATCGCCCAGCGCCAGATACAAGATGTCATTCACCGTGCCACGCCCTCTTTGCTTTCAATGGTTTATACTATGAAAGACCTTCCGGCCTGGTTCGTATACGGCTTAAGGGCATGCCGCCGCGGTCTGTTCACGGCGCAGGGGGGCTTCACTGCCTCGGCGGAAGGGCGCGGAGCCGAGCGGGGGACGCCCCCCGCGCATGAAATTCAAAAATTGAAGAAAAAAGACTTTACAAATACACATTAGCGTGTTAGTATGTTAAAGCAAGGACGGCGGTGCCGTATCTGGAAGGATAATTTAGGAGGATACCACGATGAATGGAAAGAGACTTGCGGCCCTCGCTCTGGCCGCCGCCATGACCCTCTCCCTCACAGCCTGCGGGAAGAAGACGGGGGACGACTGGGATGCCATCAAAAAGAGCGGAGAGCTGAAGATCGGCTTTACCTACTTCGAGCCCATGAACTACCTGGACGACAAGGGCAAGTTTGTCGGCTTTGAGACCGAGTTCGCCCAGGCCGTATGCACAAAGCTGGGCCTCAAGCCCAACTTCGTGGAGATCAACTGGGACGCAAAGGTCATGGAGCTGGACAGCAAAAAAATTGACTGTATCTGGAACGGCATGACCATCACGCCCGAGCTCTCCAAGGCCCTCTCCATCTCCGACCCTTACATTAAGAACTACCAGGTGGTGGTCATCCGCGCCGCCGACAAGGATAAGTACAAAACTGCCGCCGACCTCGCCGCCGCCAAGCTGGACGCCGAGGCGGGCTCCGCGGGCGAGGCCGCCGTGCAGGATGACGCCGACCTCTCCAAGGCCGCGTACACCGCCGTCACCAAGCAGACCGACGCGCTGCTGGAGGTCAAGGCCGGCGTCGCGGACGCCGCCGTGATGGACTTCGTCCTGGCCGCGGCCCTGGCGGGCAAGGGGGACTACAGCGACCTGATGGTCATCCCCGACCTCCAGCTCTCGGTGGAGGAGTACGGCATTGGGTTCCGCAAGGGGAGCGCCGCCGCCGACAAGGTGAACAAGGCCATGGCCGAGCTCATTTCAGACGGCACTTTGGGCGCGCTGGCCGAGAAGTATGAGCTGAGCGACCTTTTGCTTGCCAATCAGAAATAAAAAGGGTACAATATAAAAATAGAGGAAAACGTACGGGGCGGGACGGGCAAATGAGCCCGTCCCGCACCCTGCGCGTAGGGGGAAACGGGTATGAGCTTTCAAACGGTCACCGCCATGCTGCTGGAGGGCTTTTGGCTCAACTGCGAGCTGTTTGCCATCACGCTGGCCTTATCGCTGCCGCTGGGTCTGGTGGTGGCCTTTGGGTCTATGAGCCGGGCGAAGCCGCTCAGCTGGCTCTCCCGCCTCTTCGTCTACCTCATGCGCTCCACGCCCCTCATGCTTCAGCTTGCCGTGGTGTACTATGTGCCCGGCATCGTCCTGGGGCCGGGGTACAATCTGCCCAAGATGGCGGCGGCCAGTTTGGCCTTCATCCTCAACTACGCGGCCTACTTCTCCGAAATCTTCCGCGGCGGCATCCAGGGCGTGCCCCGGGGCCAGTATGAGGCGGGCCAGGTGCTGGGCATGACCAAGGGACAGATCTTTTTCAAGGTCACACTGCTTCAGGTGGTCAAGCGGGTGCTGCCCCCCGTGGGGAACGAGGTCATCACCTTGGTGAAAGACACCTCTCTGGCCAACTTCATTATGGTGGGGGAGATCATCAAGGTGGCCAAGGACTTTGGCAACAAGGCCATGATCTGGCCCCTGTTCTACGCCGGGCTTTTTTTCCTGGTATTCAACGGCGTGGTGACGCTGGCCCTGAGCCGGGCCGAAAAAAAACTCGACTACTTCAGAGTATAGGGGGGAGCAGACATGGCCATCCTGGAGGTCAAAAATATCGGGAAGCGCTTTGGCACGTCCGAGGTGCTCAAGGATATCAGCTTTTCTCTGGAGGAGGGGCAGGCGCTTGCCATTATCGGGTCCTCGGGCAGCGGGAAGACCACGCTGCTGCGCTGTCTCAACTTTCTGGAGACCCCGGACATGGGTGTGATCCTGGTCAGGGGCGAGAAACTCTTCGACGCGGCCGAAAGCGCCGCGGGCCGGGAGGGGGAGATCCGCAAAAAGCGGCTCCACTTCGGGCTGGTGTTTCAGAACTTCAACCTCTTTCCCCAGTATACGGCGCTTGAGAACGTGATTCTGGCCAGCGAGCTGCTGGCCAAAGAGCGGCCCGACTATCAGCACAGCGGGAAGGCCATCCGGGCCGAGCTGGCCGGGAAGGCGGCTGTCCTTCTGGAGCGGATGGGCCTGGCCGACAAGGCCGCGCTCTACCCCCACCAGCTCTCGGGCGGGCAGCAGCAGCGGGTGGCCATCGCCCGTGCTCTGGCCCTGGAGCCTGACGTGCTCTGTTTCGACGAGCCCACCTCGGCGCTGGACCCCGAGCTCACCGGCGAGGTGCTTAAGGTCATCCGCTCTCTGGCGGAGCGGAAGACCACCATGGTCATCGTCACCCACGAGATGGCCTTCGCCCGGGATGTGGCCGACCAGGTCATCTTCATGGACGGCGGTGTGGTGGTGGAGCAGGGGGCCGCCCATGAGGTCATCATGAACCCCAAGGAGGAGCGCACGCGCCACTTCCTCACCCGCTTTTCCCAAAGCTGACAATTAAGGCCCGCCCCCGGTATTTCGGGGGCGGGCCTTAATTGTCAAAATGACAGTTTTGACGGGCCCGGGGAGAAAATTGTGCGGCCTGATTGTAATCATACTTTTTATCAGGTATAATTCTAAATTGTAATAGGAAAGGGAAAGAAGGGGTGTGCGTCTCAATGTCGAATATTTGGCATGACATTAGTCCCAAGCGGATCCGACCTACCGATTTTGTCGCCGTCATAGAGATCCCCCAGGGCAGCAAGAAGAAGTACGAGCTGGACAAGGAGACGGGCCTTATCATATTGGACCGGGTGCTCCACACCTCCACCCACTATCCGGCGAACTACGGCTTTATCCCCCGGACCTACGGCGATGACGGCGACCCCCTGGACGTTTTGGTGCTCTGCTCCGAATCCATGGACCCGCTGACCTTGGTGCGCTGTTACCCCATTGGCTACATCGCCATGATGGACGATGGAAAGCAGGACGAAAAGATCATCGCCATTCCGTTCTCGGACCCGGCCTACAATGTCTACCATGACATCAGCGACCTGCCGCCCCATATCTTTGACGAGATGGCCCACTTCTTCTCGGTCTACAAGGCCCTGGAGGCGAAGGAGACGGTGGCCGGCGAGGTCAACAGCCACGAGGCCGCCCAGGAAGTCATTCAGACGGCCATCAACCACTATAACGACATCTTCTGCTGCAACAACGGACCGAGGAACGGCCGGTTCGACCGCTTTGGCGGCTCCAGCCGGTAGCGCGGAATTTAAGAGAAATTTTATGGTTTTTCTACTCTGGGCTTCAGAATGATCTGGTAGAGTAGGAGACACAACATTAGGAAAGGCGTGAATCCATGAGCCAGGGATACGATTGTCTTGTCATTGGCGCGGGCTTTGCGGGGTCTATCGTGGCGCGGGAGCTGGCCGAGCGGGGGGACAAGCGGGTGCTCCTGCTGGAGCGGAGATCCCATGTGGGTGGCAACGCGTACGACTGCCTGGACGGCGCGGGGGTGCTTATCCACCAGTATGGCCCCCACATCTTCCACACCAACGACCAAAAGGTATACGACTATCTCTCCCGTTTCACCGCTTGGCGGGACTACCAGCACCGGGTGGTGGCCGCCGTCTATGGCAAGACCCTGCCCGTACCCTTCAACCTGACCTCTCTGGAGCTGGCCTATGGGCCTGAGAAGGCCGCCCGGCTGGAGGAAAAGCTCATCCGTACTTACGGCGTGGAGAGGAAGGTCACCATCCTGGAGCTGCGGGAGAACGAGGACGACGAGCTCAGGGAGCTGGCCGGCTACGTGTACGAGAACGTCTTTGTGCACTACACCATGAAACAGTGGGGCCAGACGCCTGAGGAGATCGACCCCGCGACCACTGCCCGGGTGCCCGTCTTCCTCTCCCGGGACGACCGGTATTTCCAGGACAGATTCCAGGGCATTCCGGCCCAGGGGTACACCGCCATTTTTGAGAGGATGCTGGACCACCCCAACATCACGGTGGAGCTGGGCGTGGACGCGGCCGACCGCCTGATGCTGGGGGAGGGGGCCGTCCTTTTGGACGGCGCGCCCTTTGCCGGGAGCGTGGTGTACACCGGCGCGGCCGACGAGCTCTTCGGCTGCCGCTTTGGCCGCCTGCCCTACCGCACGCTGGACTTTCAGTTCGAGACCCACGGCGTGGAGTGGTATCAAACCCACGGCACGGTGAACTACACGGTGAGCGAGGAGTTCACCCGCATCACCGAGTTCAAGTACTTCTCGGGCCAGGAGCTGCCGGACCGCACCACCATCGTGAAGGAGTACTCCCGCGCCTATACCGGAGCGGACGGGGAGACCCCCTATTACGCCATCATCAATGCCGAGAACAACGCCCGCTACGCCCGCTATCAGGCCCTGGCCGCCGCGCTGCCGAACTTCCACCTGCTGGGGCGGCTGGCCGAATACAAGTACTATAACATGGACGCCATCGCCGCCCGGGCGCTGGACCTCTCCGATGAGCTGCTGAACCAGACAGCGGCGGGGTGAATGCCCGCCGTTATTTCAATGAGACAGGTGATGAATATGCAGAAAATTATTACCTTCGCTGTCCCGTGCTACAACTCGGCAGCCTATATGGACCACTGCGTGGAGACCTTGCTGACGGCGGGGGAGGACATCGAGATCATTCTGGTGGACGACGGCTCCACCAAGGACGAGACGCCCGCCATCTGCGACCGCTACGCCGAGCAGTACCCCGATATCGTCAAGGCCATCCACCAGGAGAACGGCGGCCACGGCGAGGGGGTCAACCAGGGCCTGCGCAACGCCTCCGGCCTTTACTACAAGGTGGTGGACTCGGACGACTGGCTGGACGCCGAGGCCCTGCGGAAGATCATGGCCAAGCTGCGGGAGTTTGCCGCCAGCCCCGCGCCCGTGGATCTGCTGATCGCCAACTATGTGTACGAGCACGTGGAGGACAACACCCAGAAGGTTATGCGCTATACCAATGTTTTCCCCCAGGACCGGGTCTTCACCTGGGGGGACATCGGCAGGTTCCGCCCTTCGCAGTACCTGCTCATGCACTCGGTGATCTACCGCACCGATATGCTGCGCGGCTGTGCCCTGGAGCTGCCCAAGCACACCTTCTATGTGGACAATATCTTCGTGTACCAGCCCCTCCCGGCGGTGAAGAGCCTCTACTATATGGATGTGGACCTGTACCGCTACTTCATCGGCCGCGCGGACCAGAGCGTAAACGAGCAGGTGATGGTCAAGCGGGTGGACCAGCAGCTGCGGGTCACCAAGCTGATGATTGCCGCCCACGACCTGCGGCAGGTCAAGGCTGTGCGGCGGAAGCTGGGCCGGTATATGACCAATTACCTCGCCATGATGATGACTATCTCGTCCATCTTCCTCCTCATCGACGGCAGCCCCGAGGCACTGGGCAAGAAGACCGAGCTGTGGGAGTATCTGCGCGCTGTGGACAGCCGCCTTTACCATAAGATGAAGTACCGCGCCGTCTCAGCGGTGGGCAATATCCCCGGCTACCAGGGCCGCAAGCTGTCGGTGGGTCTCTACCGCATGGCCCGGAAGATCTATAAGTTTAACTAAAAAACCGCCCCGCCGTATCAAACGGCGGGGCGGTCCCTGTTTTAATGTCTCGCCCGGTTCAGCAGGTCCTGCTTCACGTCCCAGAGGGCCTGGCTCAGGTCCACGTAGTAGTTGTGCGGGTTTTCAAACCGCTTGACCTCGTCCCACATCAAGTCCAGCTCGGCGGCGCACCAGGCGCGCATCTCGCCGATGCTGGGGGACTGGTATACCAGCTCGCCCCCCCGGAAGATGGGCACCAGCAGCTCACGAAAGCTGTAGTCGGTAAGGGTTTTGCGTTTCCAGGTCTCTACGGGGTCGAAGAGCTCCAGGGGCTTGCCCTTGTCCAGCACCTCGTCGTGGAGACAGATGAGGTCGGCGATGGCCTTGCCGTCCTTCTCAAAGAGACGGTAGACCTTTTTAAAGTGGGGGTTGGTGATCTTGACGGCGTTCTCGCTCACCTTGATCTTGGGGATGATGTTCCCCGCGGGATCCTCCACGGCGCTGAGCTTGTAGACCCCGCCGAAGACGGGCTCGCTTTTGGAGGTGATGAGCCGCTCGCCCACGCCGAAGGAGTCGATCTTAGCCCCCTGGGTCAGAAGGTCCCGGATGATATACTCAT
>JBLJBF010000167.1:0-5153 GCA_047637855.1 Pseudoflavonifractor sp.
CGCCTTTTGCATGGCGTCTTCAGCCGCCCTCCCTCTCCCCATTCCGGATCAGAAGGATAAATTTAGCCGGGCAAAAGCTGCGTTTCTATCAAGGGCTTCATCCAGACTAAATTTGAATCGGCTTTTCCTCCCTCACAAATGCCAAAAGAAGGGACTATGCCGCTTACTCTTTTTTTGCGCTTCTCTCCCGGCTGCTTTTACGCCATACAAAGATGATAGCGAGGCGCCCAGCCGCCCTCTATCTGTCCTCCGTTGGTACGGCAGTGGCTATTCATGGCATCGATGTCCTTGAGTGGGCCGTCTACCCGAAGGGCGGTCACCAAGGCGCTCAGCTCTTCCCTGAATTTGTCGCTGTTCCACTCATCCTTACCCCTAGGCCACCAGGTATGCCAGAACTCTTTCCCATGGCGGCCAAAGTCGATGCGCACGTGGCCTACCGTCCCCAGCTCTAAGTCCTTTTCCTCCGGCAAGGCGAAAAAGAGAGGGTTCTCTTCTGGTAGGGCGGGCCGCAAGGAGAACCGCGACCCTGTTTTTTCCCTGCTCATAGATTCATTCACTCTGTTTTCTTCCTCTCTCCATGATCTTCTGCATTTCTGTTCTGAGACAATTCCCCGACTCGGCAAAGCAGCGGAAACCAATGCCGGGGTAGGGACAGTCCTCGCAGGAGGGGAACGGCCCCTGGGGAGGTATGGCAGGCTCATGGGCGACTGTGACCAGGCATTCCGGGTCATAACAGGCATTCCGCCTGCTCTTGCGATAGTGTACAAGCATGATTTCCGTCCTCTCTTAAATAAAAAAGAGCCGGGGAATAGGGCATCTGCCCAGTTCTCCGGCTCTTTCATTCATATATTCAATTCTTGCTGGGGCTGGGGCGTCTGGTCCTGCTCGAATTGTTTGTATACATCTGGTAGGAGAGTTTCAATGTCCTTGGTGACCTCCCATAGGATATCCTGCTGTTTCCATGTAAGGCCACGGCTGCGCTCCAGCCTCATGAGCAGACAGTCGTGAACCTCTCTGAGCTGCTCGTCAGTAAACATACGGTATCTATCTACCAATTCCGAACGGACGGCGAAGTCCTGCTTGGCTTTCTCATAGCCGTCGATAAAATAGTGGCCCTCCCACAGGTTCTGACCGTCATCGCTTTGCTCCCAAGTGACGAACTTGAATCCCCAGCCACGCTCCATCTCCTCTGCTGCGAGGACGAAATTATTGAATTTTGCCAGCAGGTGGAAGTCTTCGTCCAGTCCCTCGGCCTCGAGGAGCGGCGCCTGCTCTACCGCCAACATGTATTCTCTGACTGTCCGTGCGATGGGTGCGACCTGATGGTACAACTTGTTTGCCTCCATAGAGCGGAGATCGTTGGGAAATCTGTCAGTCCCGCCGATAGCCTCAACATGACAGGCAGGCTGACCGTCCAGCAGTATGGGGAGGCTGCCTCGCTCCGGAGGTGCGGCACGGATCTCTTTCTGGGCAAGGACGCGGGTAAGCTCTGCGAAGTATTTTTCGGTTGTCATGGCGGTTCCTCCTCTAGTTTTCGGTGAAAATGAAAAAGGGCGCCGACTCTCTGACCTCATTCTGGTCAGCAAATCAGCGCCCTTTTTGTTTATTATTTTCTCTGGTTGCTTTCAAAAAAATCAGCGTCCTTTTTGAACTTCAAAAAGGGCGCCAGCCCAAATCCGAATACTTTGGGTTCAAGTCCCACCAGTCGCTCCGAACAGGGCCCTGGCATCTATTGTTACACTGGTGAATTTCGGGGGCAAGAATCCCCGAAAACGGTTGATGCCACTGGCTTATAGCCAGTGGCATCTATACCGTTGCATTACTATGGTGGACCCGAGGGGAGTTGAACCCCTGTCCGAAAATGCTTTGACGGGAACTTCTCCGGGCGCAGACGGTTATTTACATTCCCTTACCCAAGCGTGAACCGTCACACTCGGGGGCTTGGTAGAGTCATGATTCATGGTGCGCGCAACTCTTTGCGCACGCACGGACGCCACTTCGTCACGCCCCAGCCGGACCCGTGGCCCTGACCGGTGGGACGGCCGCGTTAAGCCGCGGCGAGAACTACGTTATCGTTGTTCTTTAATTTATAAAGTTGCCCATTTTTGGGATGATAGGCGCATCCGCCCGCTATTCCCGCCTCCACATCCCCGTCGAAACCGGTACGGGCCCGTCGGAGGAGCAAAGTTTGCTTTGCTCCATTTCCCCGGCGGGGAAAACCGCGCGCCGCTCCCCCGCGGCCCCTCTCCCTGACGAAACCGCATTGCCGGGTTTCGCCGGGAGGAAGACAGGGGGAGCGAGGGGCACGGGGGAGAGAGACGATGGTTGAATTCCTTTTTAGACCTTCTCGGGCGCGGGGTAATCCACGCCAAAGGTGTCCACAGTGACCGCTTTAATCCGCTGGGGCTGAATGGGCTTGTCGTTCCGGCCGGTCTCGGCGCCCACGATGGCGTCGGCGGTCTCCATGCCCTCGACGATTTTGCCGAAGGCGGCGTAATCGCCGTCCAAATGGGGGGCCTTTTCCACCATGACGAAGAACTGGCTGCCCGCCGAGTTGGGGTTCATGGCCCGGGCCATGGAGAGGACGCCCCGGTCGTGCTTCAGGTCGTTCTTCACGCCGTTGCGGGCAAATTCGCCCTTGATCGAGTACCCGGGGCCGCCCATGCCGGTGCCGTCGGGACAGCCGCCCTGAATCATAAAGCCGGGGATGACGCGGTGGAAGATGAGGCCGTTATAAAAGCCGGAATTCACGAGGGAGATAAAGTTGTTGACGCTGTTGGGGGCCACCTCGGGGTAGAGCTCGGCGACCATTTTAGAGCCGTTCTCCATCTCAAATGTGACCATAGGATTCTGAGCCATGGGAAACACATCCTTCCTGTTAGTAGCGCGCGCGGTCCTTCATGGTGCGGTCCATCTCGCGTTTGGCGTCCTTAGCGGCGGCGGCCTCCCGCTTGTCGTAGAGCTTTTTGCCCTTGCACAGACCGATCTCCACCTTGACCTTTGCGTTCTTGAAGTAGACCGACAGGGGGATCAGCGCGTACCCGTCGGCCTTGGTGAGCTGGTATAGCTTTAAGATCTCGCGTTTGTGCAGGAGGAGCTTACGGGGGCGGCGGGGGTCCTTGTTGAAGATATTGCCCTGTTCGTATGGGGAGATGTGGACACCGTGGAGCATCATCTCCCCGTCCTTGGCGATGCAGTAGGAATCCTTCAGGTTGATGTTCCCCTGGCGGATACTCTTGACCTCGGTGCCCGCGAGGGAGACGCCGGCCTCATATTTCTCCTCCACGAAGTAGTCGTGGTAGGCCTTGGAGTTCTTTGCGATGAGCTTGATCCCCTTGGTCTCCATCGTCACACCTCCCGCGTCGGAGTAAATCGGGGCTAGGTAACTATTATAGCATATTTGTCAAGAGGTCAAACAGGGGGGGAGGGCAGGAATCGAGGGAATTGAGGGCCGTGCCGCGGGAAAATGCCGCAGGAGGGCCGCCAGGGCGTCCTGCTCCAGGACGGGGCGGCCATGTTCGGCCAAGCAGGCGTCCAGATAGGCGCAGGGCCGCTCCGACCGGCCGAACTCGGAGAGGAACCCGGCCAGCCGCTCCTGACCGGTGGGTAGTGAGAGCCACCACCGCCCCTCGTACCAGAGGAGAGCGGCCTCCGGGCAGGGCTCGGGCATGGCCTGAGCGGCGGCGATCAGATCCTCGCAGTCGTCGAAGGAGAGCCAGAGACGCTCGGGCGCGCGGATGCGGGCGAATACCAGCACGCCGCAGGCGTTGGGGTAGGCCTCGATCTCGATGGCCCCGTCCAGGGTGATGCCCGCCTCGTCAAAGGCGGTCTGAGTGAGCTCCAGCGCCCGCTCCAGAGTGAGCTGGGCGGGCGTGAGGCCGTGCTCCCGCAGGTCGGCCGGGGTGATGTAGAGGGCTACGCTGGCGGTGCCGATGGGCTGGATGGTCATGGGGAACCCCCCCTTTCTGAAAAGATGTTCAGTAGATAACATTATACGGGGTGGGGCGGGTCAATGATAGCTGTAAAGTTTGCCGAAAGTGGAAAAGGTCACTCTGGCGAAACGGCGGAGACTGTGGTATACTATGCTGGACATTACTATGGGAGAGCGGGCGTGGTCAACATGGATCTAACGGAGAGAACGGTTGCGAGCGAGACCCTGTTTGAGGGGCAGATCGTCCGCCTCAAGCTGGACCGGGCGGAGCTGCCCAATGGGAAGACGGCCACCCGCGAGGTGGTGGAGCACCCCGGCGGTGTGGTCATCCTCCCCCTGGATGAGGCGGGGAACGTGACCTTGGTGCGGCAATACCGCTACCCCTACCAGCGGGTGGTGACCGAGCTGCCCGCCGGCAAGCTGGAGTACGGCGAGGACCACCGCGCCGCCGCGCTGCGGGAGCTGGAGGAGGAGATCGGCGTCACCTGCGATGCGTTCACCTATCTGGGCTGCCTGTACGTCTCCCCCGGTTTTTGCACCGAGACGTTACATATGTATCTGGCCCGGGGTCTCCACCAGGGGGAGTGCCACCCGGACGAGGACGAGTTTCTGGAGCGGCTGGAGCTGCCCTTTGGCGCTCTGGTAGAGCAGATCATGCGCGGTGAGATATCCGACGCCAAGACGGTGGCGGCGGTGCTGAAGACAAAGGTGCTCCTGGGCCTGTGAGGGGCAGGGACCCTGCCGGAGCGTCGCCTGTAGGAGGAGCGGAACAGATGGGAAAGCGGATCTTGATCGTCGAGGACGAGAAGAACATCGTGGATATCCTGGGGTTTAACCTGACCCGGGAGGGGTACGAGACCCTGGAGGCCTACGACGGTCAGGCGGGTCTGCAGCTCGCGTTGGAGCAGGACCCCGACCTGGTGCTTCTGGACCTGATGTTGCCCAGGATGAACGGCTTTGACGTGTGTAAAAGCCTGCGCGGCGCGGGGCGGAGCACCCCGGTCATCATGCTCACGGCCCGGGAGGAGGAGAACGACAAGGTTCTGGGCCTGGAGCTGGGGGCCGACGACTACATAACCAAGCCCTTCTCCATGCGGGAGCTGCTGGCCCGGGTCAAGGCCAATATCCGCCGCAGCGGCATGGCCGAGACCCGGCCGGCCGACGCGGTACAGACCGACAGGCGGCTGGAGCTGGGCCGGATGACCCTCGACCAGGAGCTGCT
>JBLJBF010000168.1:0-7607 GCA_047637855.1 Pseudoflavonifractor sp.
GTGCTGGTGGGCAATACGTATGAGGGCTGTGTTCTCCTGCCCGGCGTCACCGTGGCGCTGGAGGCCCTCTCCAACCAGGCCGCCGAGCTGCCGCACATCTCCATCGAGCCTCCGCCCTCCATTTTAGGCCGCAACACCGTGGACGCCATGCGCGCCGGCGCGGTCTACGGCAACGCCAGCACCATCGACGGCATGATCGAGCGGCTGGAACAGGCCGCCGTGCCCGCCGCCACGGTGGTGGGCACCGGCACCGCCGGAGCGGAAATTTTACAGCACTGCAAGCGCAGCATCATCTACGACGCCGACCTGCTCCTGAATGGGCTCTATCTGATTTATAAGAAGAGCACCGAATCCCGGATGAGGAAGGCATAATAATACCGTGCCCATTGCGGCGCTCAGGCAGAAGCTCGGCACCGCGGGTAAATATTTGCCCTGCACCCTCAAAGTAGGGGCGGGAGCAGGAGGTTTTTTTATGGCAAATACCAACAAGAAGATCGGCAAGATGGTGCGGCTGGGCGTATTGACCGCCATCATCTTTCTGCTGGCCTTCACCCCCCTGGGCTACCTGGTGATTGGACCCATCGCGGCCACGACGATCCAGATGCCCGTCATCATCGGTGCCGTGCTCCTGGGCCCGGCGGCGGGCGCAATCCTAGGCGGTTTTTTCGGTCTCTCAGCCATCATGAAGGTGCTGATGATGCCGGGGGCCGACGTCTTCGCCAGCGCGGTTTTGACCTACACCCCATTAGGTTATCTCTTCATCTGCATGGTTCCCCGTATTTTGATGGGCTGGCTGACCGGCCTGCTGGGTGCGGCATTCAAGAAAACCCGGATGTTCCACGGCGTGATCGGGTACGGCGTCACGGGTTTTGTGGGGTCTCTTCTCAATACCGTTCTCTATCTGGGCGCGCTCTGGGGAATTGCCGCCCAGGTGATCGCAAACGCTTACGGTGTTGATGTGAGCGGTGTGGGCGCGATCGTGATCGGCACGGCCACCGGCGCGGGTATTCCGGAGGCCATTGTCTCCTGCCTTGTGGTGGCCGCAGTCTGCCGGGCCATGAAGGCATTGGATAAAACCCTATAACAATCATTTGAATCACTGGAGGCATCTTTCATGAAGAACCTGTCCGCAGTCCAGGCGTCCACCACCATGGCCATCGACTCCCTCTATAAGCAGATGAAGGCCGACGGCGTGGACGTGATCGGCTTTGGGGCGGGGGAGCCCGACTTTGCCACCCCTGACGAGATCAAGGCGGCAGGGGTCTCCGCCATTGAGCGCAACCGCACAAAGTATACCCCCGCCCACGGCATGCTGGAGCTGCGCCAGGCCGTGTGTGACCGCCTGAAGGCCGACCGGGGGCTGGACTACAAGCCCAGCCAGATTGTTGTGGGCAGCGGGGCCAAACACGCGGTCTACACCGCGCTGCGGGCGATCATAAACCCAGGCGACGAGGTCCTTCTCCCCGCGCCCTACTGGGTGAGCTATATTGAGCTCATTCGGATGATGGGCGGCGTCCCTGTGGTGGTGACGGCCAAAGAGGAGGGCGATTTCAAGCTCTCGGCGCCGCAGCTGGAGGCCGCGGTCACCCCCAAGACCAAGGCCATGATCCTCAATAACCCCTCCAATCCTACCGGCATGCTGTACAACAGGGACGAGCTCCAGGCCATCGCCGACCTGTGCGTGAAGCATGACCTCTATGTGGTGGCCGACGAGATTTACTGCGGCCTTGTGTACGACGGGCGTCCCTTTACCTGCTTTGCCACGTTGGGCGAGGAGATCAAGGCGCGCACCATTCTGGTCAACGGTGTCTCCAAGTCCTACGCCATGACGGGCTGGCGCATCGGCTACGCCTGCGCCAACAGCGACCTTGCCCAGGTCATGGCCAACTACATCAGCCACTCCGCCGGGTCCCCCAGCACCATCTCCCAGGAGGCGGCCGTGGCCGCCCTCACCGGCCCCCAAGAGAAAATTGAGCTCATGCGCGCGGCCTTCGAGGAGCGCCGGAACTATATGGTAGCGCGGATGAACGCCATCCGGGGCGTGAGCTGCATCAAGCCCGACGGCGCGTTTTACGTAATGATGAACCTGAAGGAGCTCTTTGGGAAGACTCTTCACGGCGTGAGGATCAACTCGTCGGACGACTTTTCCGATGTGTTTTTGAAGAAGGGTCTGGTCGCTGTGGTGCCGGGTAGCGGCTTTGGCGCGCCCGACTTTATCCGCTGGTCCTATGCCTGCTCCCTGGAGAACATCAAAGAGGGCATGGACCGGCTGGAGCGATTTTTAGCGGAGTAGGGGGAGTAATATGAGCGACCATAGAATCTACGAGAGTCCGTTGTCCTCCCGCTACGCCAGCGACGAAATGCAATATATCTTCTCGCCTGACAAGAAGTTCTCCACCTGGCGGCGGCTCTGGGTGGCCCTGGCCCGTGCCGAGATGGAGCTGGGTCTGCCTATTTCCCAGGAACAGATCGACGAGATGGAGTCCCACCTGACTGATATCGACTACGACTCCGCCGCCCGGTGGGAGTCAAAACTGCGCCACGATGTGATGGCTCACATCCACGCCTGGGGCGAGGTATGCCCCAAGGCCATGCCCATCATCCACCTGGGAGCCACAAGCTGCTATGTGGGGGACAATACCGATCTCATTCTCATGCGCGAGGGGCTGGAGCTGATACGGGAGGAGTTGGTGCGGGTCATCGCCGCGCTGGCCGCCTTTTCTGACAAGTATAAGGCCTTGTCAACGCTTGGATTTACGCATTTTCAGCCCGCACAGCTGGTGACGGTGGGGAAGAGGGCCACCCTCTGGCTCAACGAGCTGCTCATGGACTTGGACGAGGTGGAGTACCGCATCGGCACCCTGAAGCTTCTTGGCTCCAAGGGCACCACCGGTACTCAGGCCAGCTTCCTGGAGCTCTTTGAGGGAGACCAGGAAAAGGTCCGGAAGCTGGACGAAAAGATTGCAAAGGAAATGGGCTTTACAGATGTTGTCCCCGTATCGGGACAGACCTATTCCCGCAAGCTGGATGCCGGTGTGCTGGCGACCCTGTCGGGCATCGCGCAGTCGGCCAGCAAATTTGCGAATGACCTGCGTCTCCTGTGTCACCTTAAGGAGGTAGAGGAGCCCTTTGAGACGAGCCAGATCGGCTCCTCGGCCATGCCCTATAAGCGCAATCCCATGCGGTGCGAGCGCATCTGCGCACTGGCCCGCTACGTGATGAACGACGCCCTAAACGGCGCGGCTACCGCCTCGTCCCAATGGTTTGAGCGCACGCTGGACGACTCGGCCAACAAGCGCCTCTCAATCCCGGAGGCCTTTCTGGCGGTGGACGCGATTCTGGGCATCTACGCCAATGTGGCCGGCCGCCTGGTGGTGCATGAGAAGGTCATCGAGCGCCACATCCTGGAGGAGTTGCCCTTCATGGCCACCGAGAACATTATGATGGATGCCGTCAAGCGGGGCGGCAACCGGCAGGAGCTGCACGAGCGCATCCGTGTGCTTTCCCAGGAGGCCGGAAACAATGTAAAGGAAAAAGGCCTTACCAACAATCTTCTGGATCTGATCGCTGCCGACGAACTGTTTGGCATGACGCGGGAGGAGCTTTCCGCCCATCTGGAGCCGTCGCGCTATATTGGCCGCTGTGTGGAACAGGTGGAGGAGTTTTTAAAGCAGGATGTCGCCCCCGTGCTGGAGCAATACGCCGGTGCGCTGGAACATAAAAATACAGATCTGAAGGTCTGAGGAGGTCATCGCAGTGGAAGAGGGAAAAAAGAAAGTCCGCCGGATCGGCGTACTCACCAGTGGCGGAGATGCGCCGGGCATGAATGCGGCGATCCGCTCCGTAGTGCGTAGCGCCATCTATTTCGGTATCGAGTGCGTGGGTATCCGGCGCGGATTCCACGGTCTGATCAACGGTGACGTGGTAAAACTGGATTTCAACAGCGTCAGCGGCCTGCTCCGCAGGGGCGGCACCATGCTCTACACCGCCCGGAGTGAGGAATTCCGCGGTGAGGAGGGGCAGGAGAGGGCGGTGGCCACCTGTAAACTGATGGGGCTGGACGGCATCGTGGCCATCGGCGGGGACGGCACCTTCCGGGGCCTGCTGGAGCTCTCCAAACGGGGCATATCGGTCATCGGCGTTCCCGGAACCATTGATAACGACATCGCCTGTTCCACTTATACCATCGGTTTTGATACAGCCTGCAACACCGCTATTGAGTCGGTAGATAAGCTGCGCGACACCATGCAGTCTCACGAGCGCTGCTCGGTGGTAGAGGTCATGGGCCGCCACGCGGGCCATCTGGCCATGGCGGTGGGCGTGTCCACCGGGGCTACCTGTGTCCTCGTCCCCGAGGCTGATATCAATTTCGAAAATGACGTGATCGAGCCCATCCGCCGCTCCCGCCTGGACGGGCACACTCATTTCGGCGTTATCGTAGCGGAGGGCGTGGGCAGTGCCTACGATGTGGCGCAGAAAATCCATGAGGCTACCAGCCTGGACACCCGCGTGACCGTACTGGGCCATGTTCAGCGCGGCGGCGCGCCCACGTCCCGGGACCGTATTGCGGCCACCTACATGGGCTATGAGGCGGTGCGGCTTCTCTCTGAGGGCTTTACCAACCGGGTGGTCTGTGTCCAGGGGGAGACGTATGTGGACTACGACATCGCCGAGGGCCTCAAGATGAAAAAGGGGCTTGACGAGCAGACCTATACCGTCATGCGGGTTCTCTCCGGCGGCTGAACGCAAAAGAAGCCCTGGTATCCATGGATACCAGGGCTATAGCCTGCCGAAAAAGTCTTTTTGACAGGCTGTAGCACATTTCATCACTTTTAAAAAGTGATGAAATGTGGTTTTCCTACACGCGAAAGGGGACCCTGACGGTCCCCTTTCGCACTATCCCTCTCTCCGATTCTTTCAGGCTGGGGGTTTATCGACAATCTGAAAGCCCTGGTATCTTTCGATACCAGGGCTCTCTTTTACATCTCGGTGGTAAGGACCTTTTTGAGCTTGGCAAATCGGGGAAGATTGTTCTCTTTGGGTACATTCAGCTCGCCTTGGATGAGGGGGAGCACATAGTCGATGAAGGGTTGCTCGACGCCGTTGCCCGCGGCGTTGATCCATTCACGGGGGACCTTTTTCTCGATGTTGGCGCAGATATCGAGAGGCTTGAGGACGTATTCGCAGGTATATTTGCCGCCGTCGCGGGTACAGTCGAAGGCGACCATCTTGTCGGTCTCGCCGGCTACGGCGGCCTCGACAGCGGTCTTTCCGGCATGGAAGGCCTCCTCAATATCGCGGGCAGAGGCGACGTGAGAGCCGCAGCGCTGGAGGAGAGACAGCTCAATACCGCGGACCTTGGCACCCGTCTTATTCTTTATGGTATCGGCCAGCATGGTGGCCAGGCCGCCCAGTTGGGCGTGGCCGAACCCGTCGGTTGCGGATGCGGATGCCTCGGACACAAAGCGGCCGTCGGCGTAGTGGATGCCCTCAGACACGGCCACCATGCACTTGCCGGTCCTGTTGTAGATGGCGGTCACATCGGCCAGGAACTGATCCATGTCGAAGTCTACCTCGGGGAGGTAGATGAGGTCGGGACCGTAACCCGCCCAGGTGGCCAGGGCGGCCGAGCCGGCCAGCCAGCCGGCGTGGCGGCCCATAATCTCGATCACGGTCACCATGCCCGTATCGTACACATGGGCGTCGCGGTGGACCTCCATGCAGGTGGTGGCAATAAACTTGGCGGCCGAGGAGAAACCGGGGCAGTGGTCGGTGCCGTTGAGGTCGTTGTCAATGGTCTTGGGCACGCCCATCACGCGGCACTCGTAGCCCGCCTTCTGCATATACTTGGAGATCTTATTGCAGGTGTCCATGGAGTCGTTGCCGCCATTGTAGAAGAAATAGCGCACATCATATTTCTTAAAAATCTCAAGGATGCGCTTATAGTCGGTATCGTCCTTGTCGGGGTCGGCCAGCTTGTAGCGGCAGGAGCCCAGAGCGGAGGAGGGGGTGTGCCGCAGAAGGTCCAGCTCGGAACGGTCCTCCTGGGACATATCATAGAGCTTGTCCTCCAGGACGCCCTTGATACCGTGGGCCGCGCCAAGCACACGGGTGATGTTGGCGTTGTCAAGGCCGGTGGCGATGACGCCCAAAGCGCTGGAGTTAATGACGGCGGTGGGGCCGCCCGACTGACCGATGATCAGTGCGCCCTTCAATTCGCTCATAACTGAAATCTTCCTCTCGTTTTTGGTCTAGATTAAGAGTTTACTTCTGAATAAATCTCAAATGTACTCAAATATTGTAACACGTCCTATTGCATTTATCAACCAAAACTGATAGAATTACGTTGCAAATTTGAAAGGAGCTGTTATCTATGCCTCTCGTAACTTCCGCTGAAATGTTTAAGAAGGCTTATGCCGGCGGGTACGCCATCGGCGCATTCAATGTAAACAATATGGAAATCGTGCAGGGTATCACCGAGGCCGCCATGGAGGTCAATTCCCCCGTGATCCTCCAGGTGTCCAAGGGCGCCCGCGCTTACGCCAATCATACCTACCTCATTAAGCTGGTTGAGGCCGCCGTCATCGAGACCAACCTGCCCATCGTGCTCCATCTGGACCACGGCGACAGCTTTGAGACCTGCAAGAGCTGTATCGACGGCGGCTTTACCTCGGTCATGATCGACGCCTCCTCCAAGTCCTTCGCCGAGAACATTGCCCTGACCCGCAAGGTGGTCGAGTATGCCCATGACCACGGCGTAGTGGTCGAGGCAGAGCTGGGCGCTCTGGCCGGCGTGGAGGACGAGGTCCAGGTCTCCGCCGAGGAGTCCCACTACACCCGTCCCGACGAGGTCGAGGAGTTTGTCTCCAAGACCGGGTGCGACTCTCTGGCCATTGCCATCGGCACCAGCCACGGCGCCTATAAGTTCAAGCCCGGCACCAATCCCCAGCTTCGGTTTGACATCCTGGAGGAGGTTACCCACCGTCTGCCCAATTTCCCCATCGTGCTCCACGGCGCCTCTTCCGTGCCCCAGGAGTATGTTCGGATGATCAATGAGAACGGCGGCAGTATGCCCGGCGCCATCGGCGTGCCCGAGGATCAGCTTCGCCAGGCCGCCCGCAGCGCCGTCTGCAAGATCAACATCGACTCTGACCTGCGCCTGGCTATGACCGGCACCATCCGTCAGTTCTTCGCTCAGCACCCCGACAAGTTCGACCCCCGCGAGTACCTCAAGCCCGCCCGTGAGAATCTCAAGCAGCTCGTCAAGCACAAGCTGGTCGAGGTTCTCGGCAGCGACAACAAGGCTTAAGCCAATCATAAAAGGGGAGAGGCTCTCAGAAGTGAGAGCCTCTCTTTTTAGATAAAATAGTACATATGTTCTTGACGGGCAGACCTTGCGGCTTGTATAATGGAAACAAATCAGCAGGGAGGGGGGCGTGGGTATGCCGCCGGGCAGCAATGGAATGGGGCAGTATCTGGCGGAGTTCGGCATTTTAGCCTGCGGAGAGAATCCTTGGCTGCTCTGCCTTGACACGCTGGGGTTTACCTGGGCGGACGCGGTGGCCCTCATCGACCGGCAGGAGGTCTTTGTCAGCAAGGTCTGGCGC
>JBLJBF010000169.1:0-6428 GCA_047637855.1 Pseudoflavonifractor sp.
CCAGGCTTCGCGCCTCGCTGGTGGACAGCATCTCCCGCACTGGGGGACATCTGGCCTCCAATTTGGGCGCTGTGGAGCTTACCGTCGCGCTCCACAGGGTCTTTGACTTCTCCAGTGACCGGCTGGTCTTCGACGTAGGCCACCAGTGCTATACCCACAAAATGCTGACCGGCCGGGCCGGGGTCATGGATACCCTGCGTACCTTCGGCGGCATTGCCGGGTTCCCAAAGCCCTCGGAGAGCACCTGCGACGCCTTCATCTCGGGCCACGCCTCCACCTCGGTGTCGGTGGCCGTGGGGATGGCCCGTTCCCGCACGCTGCTGGGGGAGAACTACAGCGTGGTGGCGCTGCTGGGGGACGGCGCCCTCTCGGGCGGCCTCTCCTACGAGGGCCTGTCCGACGCGGGCAACAGCGGCCAGCGGATGATCGTGATCCTCAACGACAACGGGATGTCCATTACAAAGAGCGTGGGCGGCGTGGCCGAGCATCTGGCCCGCCAGCGGCTGCGGCCCCCGTATCTCCGCTTTAAAAAGGGCTACCGCAGAGTGATGGGCATCCTCCCCGGCGGCAAGACCATATACCGCATCACCCATAAGATCAAAAAGGCGGTCAAGGAGACTCTGCTGCCGTGCAGCCTGTTTGAGGACATGGGGTTCACCTACCTGGGGCCGGTGGACGGGCACGATGTCCGCGGGCTGACCCAGCTCCTGCGCTACAGCAAGGATCTCGAAACCCCGGTTTTGCTCCATGTAAGGACAATAAAGGGGAAGGGCTACGCACCGGCTGAGGAGAACCCGGACCTCTTCCACGGCGTGGGCCGGTTCTGCGCGGGCAGCGGCGAACCTCTGCGCAGGGGGGGGACCAATTTTTCCGCCGTATTTGGCACCGCCCTCTGTCAGCTTGCCGAGGAGGACAGGAGAGTTGCCGCGGTCACCGCCGCCATGGTGTCCGGCACGGGGCTGGAGGAATTTTCCCAGCGCTTTCCCCAGCGGTTTTTCGACGTGGGCATTGCCGAGGGCCACGCGGTTACTATGTCGGCCGGAATGGCCAAGCAGGGTATGGTCCCGGTCTTCGCCGTTTACTCTACCTTCCTGCAGCGGTCCTACGATATGCTCATCCACGATGTGGCCATCCAAAGGCTCCACGTGGTGCTGGCCGTGGACAGGGCGGGCCTGGTGGGGGAGGATGGGGAGACCCACCACGGCGTTTTTGACGCCGCCTTTCTCGACACCGTACCCGGCATGACCGTCCTCTGCCCGTCGAATTACGCCGAGCTCAGGCGGATGCTGCGGTGGGCCGTCCTGGACTGCAAGGGGCCGGTGGCCCTGCGCTATCCCCGGGGCGAGGAGGGAGCGTACCAAAGCGACTCCGGCAGCGCCGGCTCGGTTTTGCTGCGGACGGGGGGCGATATCACCCTCGTGGGCTACGGTATTCTCATCAACCAGCTCCTGGCCGCAGCAGATCTCCTGGCGGAGCAGGGCATCTCGGCCGAGGTCGTAAAGCTAAATTGCATTACACCAATTGAACTGCCGCTTGTGTCCGAGTCGGTTAGGAAGACGGGGCGGCTTTTGGTCGCCGAGGATGTGGCCGCCTCCGGCTCGGTGGGCCGGCGGCTCTGCGCCGCCCTCCTCCAGGAGGGCGTCATCCCCCGGGGCATGGCCCTGTGCGACCTGGGCCGGGAATTTGTCACACACGGTACTGTGCAGGAGCTTTACAGGCTCTGCGGTCTGGACGATAGGAGCCTGTTTAAAAAAGCGCTGGAGGTATGCGGCCGTGGCTAAAAAGAGACTGGACCTCCTTCTGTGCGAGCGCGGCCTGGCCGAGAGCCGCCCCCGTGCCCAGGCTGTCATCATGGCGGGCCAGGTCTACGTGGCGGGGCAGAAGGCCGACAAGGCGGGGACCCCCACCGACGAGACCGCCGAGATCGAGGTGCGGGGCAAGGCCCTGGCCTATGTGAGCCGGGGCGGGCTAAAACTGGAGAAGGCCATGGAGACCTTCCCCATCGACCTGCGGGAGGCTGTCTGTGCCGACATCGGGGCTTCCACCGGCGGCTTTACCGACTGTATGCTCCAGAACGGGGCAAAAAAAGTATACGCCGTGGATGTCGGGTACGGACAGCTGGCCTGGAGCCTGCGCAGCGACCCCAGGGTAGTCTGTCTCGAGCGGACCAACGCCCGATACCTCACCACGGAGCAGATCCCCGAAGCGCTGGACTTCGCCAGCATCGACGTATCGTTCATCTCCCTCAAGCTGATCCTTCCCGCTGTACGCGGGCTGTTGAAGGAGACGGGTAGGGTGGCCTGCCTGGTCAAGCCCCAGTTCGAGGCGGGCAGGGAAAAGGTGGGGAAGAAGGGGGTCGTCCGGGACCCCTCCGTCCATCTGGAGGTGCTGGAGCGGTTCCTCGTCCATGGGGCGGAGGCCGGTTTTTCTGTAAAGGGAATCACCTTTTCACCAATTCGCGGGCCGGAGGGGAACATTGAATATCTGGGTTATCTGACGGCTACCGCGGGAGAGCCCTACGGAGGCGACCTGGCGGCGCTGGTGCGCGCGTCCCACGAGACGCTGGAGGGGGAATAAGATGAAGGTTGTTTTGAGCCCCAATCCCTACCGGGATAAGCTCTTACGCTCCGCCTTGGCGGCCGAGCGCGTTTTAAAGTCGGTCGGGATACAGACCGCCATGTGCCTCCCCTTCACGCCGGAGAAGGGGAGCCGCCTGGAAGTGCCCAAGAACGTGCGCTTTCTGGACATGCAGACCGAGCTGAAGAGCGCCGATATGCTTATCTGCTTTGGCGGGGACGGCACCATCCTCCACGCGGCCAAGGACGCCACCGCCTGCGGCGTACCCATTATGGGAGTCAATATGGGCAGCGTTGGCTATATGGCCGAGCTGGAGCAGGGGGACCTGAGTCTCCTCTCCCGGCTGGCTGAGCGGCGGTATACACTGGAGAGTCGCATGATGCTGGATGTGCGCCTGATTCATGAGGGCAAGACGGGTTACGAGGATCTGGCCCTCAACGACGCGGTCATCACCAAGGGGGCTGTGGCCCGCATCATCGACCTGTCGGTCTACGGGGACAAGATGCTGATCTCCGACTTTGGGGGCGACGGTCTCATCGTCTGCACCCCAACCGGCTCTACGGCCTACTCCCTGTCGGCGGGCGGCCCGATCGTGGAGCCTACGGCTGAGAACCTCATTGTCACTCCCATCTGCGCCCATGCCCTCCACGCCCGGCCCATCGTACTGAGCCAGGAGCGGGTGGTGTCGGCCCGGCTGGGCAAGCTGACCCGCAAGACGGCCTACCTCACGGTGGACGGCGGGAAAGCCGTCAAGCTCTCGGGCGGGGATATCGTGGAGATACGCAAGTCCCAGACCATCACGCGGCTGGTGCGCCTCTCGGACCGGAGCTTTTACGAGATCATGAACCAAAAACTTGGAAACGGGTGATGAAATGAAGAACAGGCGACAGGAAGAGATCCTGCGCATCGTCACAGAGATGGATGTGGAGACGCAGGACCAGCTCCTTGAGCAGCTCAAGGCCCGGGGCATCACCTCCACCCAGGCCACCATCTCCCGTGACATCAAGGAGCTGCACCTCGTCAAGGAGCTTACCAAGTACGGCGCGTACAAGTACGTGGTCTCGGAGCGAAAGATATCCCTCAACTTTGCCGGGCGCCTGCTCACCATCTTCCGCGAGGGGGTCACCTCCTTCGACGTGGCCCAGAACATCGTGGTGGTAAAGACCATGCCCGGCCTGGCCGCCGCCGCGGGCGCCGCCCTGGACGGCATGGACATCCCCGACATGGTGGGCTCTTTGGCCGGGGACGACACCGCCATTCTCATCATGCGTACCAACGACTCGGCCGCCGAGTTTTGCGCCGAGATCCACAAGCTGCTGAAGTAGACGCGCCGCGTACCAAAGGGGGGTCTTACTGTGCTGTCTCTGCTGCATATAGAAAATATCGCGGTGATTGAATCGGCGGATATCCAGTTCGGCGGCGGGTTCAACGCCCTCACCGGCGAGACCGGCGCGGGCAAGTCCATTGTGGTGGATGCCATCGGGGCCGTCATTGGCGAGCGCACCAGCCGGGACCTCATCCGCACCGGGGCCAAGTCCGCTCTGGTGGAGGCCGTCTTCTGCGCGCTCCCTCAGCTGCCCTGGTTCGAGGAGAACGGCATGGGCCCCGACGAGGACGGGAACCTGATCCTTCGGCGGGAGATTCAGCCCGACGGCAAGAATATCTGCCGACTGGGCGGACGGCTCATCACGGTTTCCCAGCTCAAGGCCCTGGGGGGGCAGCTGGTCAACATCCACGGCCAGCACGACGGGCAGCAGCTTTTGGACGAGCGCTGCCACCTGTCGTATCTGGACCGTTTCGGCGGCACCGAGGGCCTTTTGTCAGACTACCAGCTCTCCTTTGAGGCCCTTTCCGCCACCCGGCGGGAGATCTCGGCCCTGCGGATGGACGAGGCCGAGAAGGCCCGCCGCATCGACAGCCTGAACTTTCAGATCAACGAGCTGGAGCGGGCTGCCCTGAGGGCGGGGGAGGAGGGGGAGCTGACCGAGCGGCGCAACCTCCTGCGCAACGCGGGCAGGCTGATGGACGCGGTGGAAGGGGCCCACACCGCCCTCTCGGGAGACGAGGACACCGCCGGGGCCGCCTCCCTCATCGCCGAGGCCGAGCGCGCCCTTGCCCCCGCCGGGCGTATGAGCGCCCAGGCCGCCGAGCTGCTGGAAAAGCTGGCCGAGCTGCGCTGCGCCGCCGACGACGCGGCCGAGCTCCTGCGGGACCTGCGGGGCAGCCTTGACTTCGAGCCCGGGGAACTGGATGAGCTGGAGGGACGCCTGGAGACGCTCTCCCGTCTCAAGAAAAAATACGGCGGTAGCGTGGAGGAGATGCTGGAGTATCTGAGCCGCTGTAAAACCGAGCTGAACAGCATCGAGGACGCCGACGACGCCATCCTGCGCCTGGAGAAAAAATACGCCGAGGTGTTGAAGCAGGCGGTTGAGAAAGGGAAAACACTTTCCACTGCCCGGCATAAGGCCGCCGAGGCCCTGGAGAGACGCATCCAGGCCGAGCTTGCCCAGCTCGATATGCCCAAGGTACAGTTTCAGGCGGAGTTTACACCCAAGGCCGCGGAACTGGGGTTGGACGGCACAGGTATGGACGAGGTACAGTTTCTCATGTCCGCCAATGTGGGCGAGGGCTTGAAGCCTATCCAGAAGATCGCCTCGGGCGGCGAGCTGGCCCGCATCATGCTGGCCCTCAAGAATGTGCTGGCCGAGAATGACGATGTGACCACCCTGGTTTTTGACGAGGTGGACACCGGTGTGTCTGGCCGGGCGGCCCAGAAGGTGGCCGAGAAGATGGCCGATGTGGCGGCACACAAGCAGGTCCTCTGCGTGACCCATCTGCCCCAGCTCGCGGCGATGGCCGACGTGCATTTCTCTGTGGAAAAAGGGGAGAGCAAGGGCAGAACCTTTACACATGTGGAGACCCTGTCCCACAGCCGACGCAAGGAGGAGCTGGCCCGTCTCTCAGGCGGCGCGCTCCTCACCAGCGCCATGCTGGAGGGGGCCGGAGAGCTGCTGGACGCCGCCGGGCGGTATAAGAGCGCAAAAAAGTCCTGTTGACAAATGGTGGCAGACCCTTTATAATGATTGTCATAATGAAATTGTGATGACGAGGAAGAGTAGCAAGACAGTGTCCGCGCACAGAGAGCCCCTGTTCAGGTGGAAGGGGGACGGGACCGACTTGTGAATACCCCTTGGAGCAGCCGCCTGAAAGAGCAGTAGGGCAGGCCGGGTACGCCCGTTAGCGCGTGGGGGTGTGTTGGCACTCGACGAGGCTCTTTTCCGTGAGGAGAGGGCGAACCAGAGGTGGTACCGCGTTTTTTACGCCCTCTGTCCATAGGGACAGGGGGCGTTTTTATATGCAGCGCACGTTTGGGAAGAGAGAAAACAGTGAAGAATACCGCCATAGGGAGGGGGCCTATGCCGTGGCCTTTGACGGCCTGGGCCGGGTGGCTTTGGTGGAGGCCCCGGCAGCCCGCACCAAGGAGCGCCGGCTCTTTCTTCCCGGCGGCGGCATGGAGCCGGGGGAGAGCCGCGAGGAGTGCATCCGCCGGGAGTGCCTGGAGGAGACCGGCCTTGCCGCCCGGGTGAGGGCGTATCTCTGCACCGGGGACGAATATGTTTCACCCCTTGTCACCATCGACCGCTGCTGTCTCCATGTGACCGGCCACTGCTATCGCACGGTCTTGGGTGAAAAGCTCCAGGAGCCCATTGAGGCGGACCACGTCCTCGTGTGGGCGGACCCGGAGACCTGCGCCGAAAAGATGTTTTTACGCTATCAGGCCTGGGCGGTAGAGCTTGCCTGGGAAAACGAGAAAAGGAGAAGGAACAATGACACTGTTTGACGAACTGAAG
>JBLJBF010000170.1:0-12927 GCA_047637855.1 Pseudoflavonifractor sp.
GGGGGAGGGGAAGGAATGGTCTGCCGTATCTATGTAGAAAAGCGGCCCGCGCTCGCCCAGGAGGCGGCCGCGCTGCTGGGTGATCTGCGCGGTCTTCCGGGCGTGAAGGGCCTTCGGGGTCTGCGGGTGGTCAACCGCTACGACGTGGAGGGGATCGGCGCGGAGCTCTTCTCCGCCGCCGTCTCCAACATTCTCTCCGAGCCGCAGCTCGACACGGTCAGCGAGACGCTGACCGGCACGCAGGGGAAGACCGTCTTCGCTGTGGAGTACCTGCCCGGCCAGTTCGACCAGCGGGCCGACTCGGCCGCCCAGTGCATCCAGCTGCTCTCCCAGGGGGAGCGGCCCGCCGTCCGCTCGGCCAAGGTCTATGTGCTGGAGGGCGACCTGCCGGCGGAGGAGCTGGCACGGGTCAAAAAGCACCTGATTAACCCCGTGGAGAGCCGCGAGGCGACGCTGGAGCCCTACGACACTTTGGCCATGCCCTGCGCGCGGCCCACCGGGGTGGAGACCCTGACCGGGTTCCTGACTCTGGACGGAGCGGGGCTTGCCGCTTTCGGGGCCGAGCGGGGCCTGGCCATGGACCTGGACGACCTAAAATTCTGTCAGGCCTACTTCCGTGACGAAAACCGGGACCCGACCGTCACCGAGGTGCGGGTCATCGATACCTACTGGTCCGACCACTGCCGTCACACCACTTTTTTGACCGAGCTGGAGGCCGTCCGCTTTGAGGACGCGGCTGTGGAGGCGGCCTACGGGGCCTATCTGGCCGCCAGGGAGGAGCTGGGGACGAAGAAACCCATTACCTTGATGGACCTGGCCACCGTGGCGGCCAAGGTGCTCAAGGCCCGGGGACAGCTCCCCAACCTGGACGAGTCGGAGGAGGTCAACGCCTGCACGGTGAAGATACACGTGGACGTAGACGGGGAAGAGCAGCCCTGGCTGCTCCTCTTCAAGAACGAGACCCACAATCACCCCACCGAGATCGAGCCCTTCGGCGGCGCGGCCACCTGTATCGGCGGCGCCATCCGTGACCCGCTCTCGGGTCGGGCCTATGTCTATGCCGCCATGCGCGTCACCGGCGCGGGCGACCCCACCGTCCCCGTGGCGGACACGCTGCCCGGCAAGCTGCCCCAGCGGCGGCTGGTGACCACGGCGGCCGCCGGGTACAGCTCCTACGGCAATCAGATCGGCCTTGCCACCGGCCAGGTGGACGAGCTGTACCACCCCGGCTATGTGGCCAAACGCATGGAGATCGGCGCGGTGCTGGCCGCTGCGCCCGCCAGGAACGTCAGGCGGGAGGTCCCCGCCCCCGGCGACCTGGTCATCCTTCTGGGGGGCAGGACAGGGCGGGACGGCTGCGGCGGGGCCACCGGCTCCTCCAAGTCCCACTCGGCCGCGTCCTTGGAGTCCTGCGGGGCCGAGGTGCAGAAGGGCAACGCCCCGGAGGAGCGCAAGCTCCAGCGCCTGTTCCGCAGCGCCGAGGCCACGGCCCTCATCAAGCGGTGCAACGACTTCGGCGCGGGGGGAATCAGCGTGGCCATCGGCGAGCTGGCCGACGGCCTGGAGATCGACCTGGACGCGGTCCCCCGGAAGTACGAGGGGCTGGACGGCACCGAGCTTGCCACCAGCGAGTCTCAGGAGCGCATGGCGGTGGTGGTGGCGCCCGGGGACGCGGCGCGTTTTCGCGCCCTTGCCCGGGCCGAGAACCTGGAGGCCACAACCGTGGCGCTGGTCACCGCCGCGCCCCGGCTGCGGATGCGCTGGAACGGGGCCGACATCGTGGACCTCTCCCGTTCCTTCCTGAACTCCAACGGCGCGCCCAAGCATGCTCAGGCCGCCCCAGCCAAGTCAAGGCCCTTTGCCCGGGAGACGGCGGGGATATTTGCCGACCGATACCGCGCCCTGGCGGCAGACCTGAATGTCTGCTCCAAGCGGGGCCTGGCCGAGCGGTTTGACTCCACGGTGGGCGCCGGGGCGGTGCTCATGCCCTTCGGCGGCAGGCACCAGCGCACGCCCCCGCAGGCGATGGTGCACAAGATACCCCTTGAGCGGGGGGAGACCACGGCCTGCTCTTACATGGCCTGGGGGTACAATCCCTTCCTCACGGAGGCCAGTCCCTTCCACGGCGCGTATCTCGCGGTGGTGGAGTCGGTTTCCAAGCTGATCGCGGCCGGGGCCTCCTTTGACGAGGTCTATCTGACCTTCCAGGAGTACTTCGAGAAGCCGGGGAGAGACCCGGCCCGCTGGGGCAAACCGCTGGCGGCCCTTTTGGGGGCTTTCCGCGCCCAGACGGAGCTGGGCATCGCCGCCATCGGCGGCAAGGACTCCATGTCGGGCAGCTTCGAGAGGCTGGACGTGCCGCCTACTTTAGTCTCCTTCGCCGTCACCACGGGGCGGGTGGGCGAGGCCCGGTCCCCTGAGTTCAAGGCCCCCGGCCACCCGGTGGTTCTGCTGGAGCCGGACTACGGCCCCGACGGCCTTCCCACCGCGGCTTCTCTGCGGGGAAATTTTGAACTGGTGCATACCCTCTTTGCCCAGGGTCGGGCGGTCTCGGCCTGGACCCCCGCCTATGGCGGCGTGGCCGAGGGCGTGCTCAAGATGGCGCTGGGCAACGGGATAGGGTTTCGCTATACCGACGGCCTGCCCAACGACCTGCTGTTTGGCTATCGCTACGGCGCGTTTCTCCTGGAGCTGACCGAGGAAGCGCAGATCGGAACCAGCCTGGGAAAGACCGTGGCCGAGCCGGTTATCACCATGGGGAAGGACACCCTCTCACTGGACGAGCTGGGAGCCCCCTACGAGGGGCGGCTAGAGCGCATCTTCCCCTGCAATCTGAAATCCGAGGGGAAGGCCGTCCCGATTTTTACCCACCATCGAGTGAGCATGCTCACATTGCCCGAGCATTTTGCCAGGCCCCGGGTTCTCATCCCCGTCTTCCCCGGCACCAACTGCGAGTACGACACCGCCAGGGCCGTTCGGGCGGCCGGGGCCGTGCCCGAGCTCTTCGTGGTAAATAATATCACCGCCGCCGAGGTGGCGGCCTCGGTCCGGGACTTTGCCGCCCGGGTGGAGCAGGCCCAGGCCATCGTGATCCCCGGCGGGTTCTCAGGCGGGGACGAGCCTGACGGCTCGGGCAAATTTATCACCGCCTTTTTCCGGGGCGGGCCGGTCCGGGACGCGGTCACCCGTCTGCTGGACGACCGGGGCGGCCTGATGCTGGGGATCTGCAACGGGTTCCAGGCTCTCATCAAGCTGGGGCTGGTCCCCTACGGGAAAATCGTGGAGACCGACGCCGCCTGCCCCACGTTAACCTACAATACCATCGGCCGCCACCAGTCCAAGATCGTCCGCACCCGGGTGGCGTCCAACCGGTCCCCGTGGCTGCTGGAGACCGAGCCGGGCCAGGTTTTCGCCGTTCCCGTCTCCCACGGGGAGGGGCGGTTCCTGGCGGAAGAGCGGCTCATCCGTGAGTTGGCGGCCAACGGGCAGATCGCCACGCAGTATGTGGATTTGAGCGGCACGCCCACCGACAGCGTGGACTTCAACCCGAACGGCTCCGCCTGCGCCGTGGAGGGCATCACCTCCCCCGACGGGCGGGTTCTGGGCAAGATGGGCCACAGCGAGCGCATCGGGAAAGGCCTCTACCAGAATGTTCCCGGTGCGTACGATATGGGTCTCTTTCGCAGCGCGGTACGCTACTTTAAGTAAGCGCTGCCATAACACAAGGCCGTCCACCCCCGCTGTGGGATGGACGGCCTTGCTCTTATTTATGTCTCCCCCAGGAGCCGCCGGACCTCCCCGACAGTCTCCACCGGCGGGGCGCAGGCTTGGCCACGGCAGAGGTAGTACCGCGCGCCGGTGAGGGGAATGGGGTAGTCCGCCGTGAAGGGGGCCAGGCGCGTCAGGTCGGGCTCGGCATCCGGCGTCTTGACCAGAACCGACAGCTCGGGGCGGGACCTCTCCCGCAGAAAATCCAAGAGCGCGCCGGGGATTTCCCGCGCCGTGCAGACCAGCTCGGCCGCGGGCCACATCTCCTCCAGCAAAGCCAGCAGGGCGAAGCCGTGTCCTTCGGGGTAATCCTCCATCACGCCCGCCAGATAGGCGAGCTGGAGGTCGGCGGCCTCCCGCCAGCGGACCTGCCCCGTGAGCCGCGCCAGCCGGGAGAGGACCAGCGCGGCCACCGAGTTGCCCGACGGCATAGCGCCGTCATAGGTCTCTTTGCTGCGGGTGATGAGCTGCTCGGCGTCCGAGGGATAGGGGTAAAACCCGCCCCGCTCGTCGGCGAAATGGTCCAGCAGCAGCCCGGCCAGCCGGGCCGCTCCGGCCAGATGTTCGGGGTGGAAGGTGGCGGCGTACAGCTCCAAAAGGCCCCAGGCACAGAAGGCGTAGTCGTCCAGCTTGCCCGGATGGGCGGACTCCCCCTCCCGCCATCGGGCCAGGAGGCGGCCTTGGGCGTCGGTGAGGGCCTGTTGAAGGAATCGGGCGGCCCCCTCGGCCGCAACCAGGTACTTCTCCTCTCTCAGCGCCAGCCCCGCCCGAGCCAGCGCGGCTACCGCCAGGCCATTCCACGCGGACAGGACTTTGTCGTCCCGGTGCAAACGCGTACGCGTCTGCCGGTAGGTGTATACCCGCTCCCGCAGGGCGGCCATCCCCTCCGGTTCCCGGTCGATATCGGCTTGGCCGATGAGGTTGGGGATGCTCATCCCCTCAAAATTGCCCCCGGCTGTAATGCCGTACCACCGGCAGAAGGCGGCGGAGTCCGCCCCGCCCAGCAGCTCCTCCAGCTCGCCGGGGGAGAGGAGGTAGAATTTCCCCTCCACCCCTTCGCTGTCTGCGTCCTGTCCGCAGTAGAATCCGCCCTGGGGGTCGGCCAGCTCGGCGCACAGATAGTCCAGGGTCCGGCGGACGATGTGCGCCCAGAGGGGGCGGCCGGTCTGCTGGTAGGCCTCGGTGTAGGCCAGGGCCAGCAGCGCGTTGTCGTAGAGCATTTTTTCAAAGTGGGGGGCCAGCCACTTCTCGTCGGTGGAGTAGCGGGAGAAGCCGCCGCCCACATGGTCGAAGAGACCGCCCCGGTACATCCCCTCCAGAGTCCGCCCGGCCATCTCGCCGGCGGCGGCGTCTCCCGCCAGGCGGGCGTACCGCAGGAGGAAGAGCAGATTGTGGGGGATGGGGAACTTGGGGGCCGCCCCAAAGCCACCCCAGGCGGGGTCAAAGCTCTGGGCCAGGTGGACGGCGGCCAGCTCGGCCAGCGCACGCCGGGGCGTGCCGGGCCGGGCCGGCTCCTCCCGCCGCAGGTAGGCCGTCATCTCCTCCCCCGCGGAGAGGAGCCGCTCCCGGTCCCCGCTCCAGATCCGGGCGGCCTCAGTCAGCAGAGAGAGAAGCTGCTGCCTGGGCAGATAAGTTCCCGCCCAGAAGGGTTTTTGCTCGGGGGTGAGGAGCAGCGTGAGGGGCCAGCCACCCGAGCCGTTCATGGCCACGCAGGCCGCCATATAGGCCGCGTCCACATCGGGCCGCTCCTCCCGGTCCACCTTGACGGGGACAAACAGCGTGTTGATGACCTGGGCGGCCGCCGGGTCCTCAAAGGACTCGTGGGCCATCACATGGCACCAGTGACAGGTGGAGTAGCCGATGGAGAGGAAGATTGGTTTATCTTCCCTTGCCGCCCGGTCAAAGGCCTCCGGCCCCCAGGGATACCAGTCCACCGGGTTCTCCGCGTGCTGGAGAAGGTAGGGGGACTTCTCCCGGCTCAGTCGATTCATGGTGTGCTCCTCTCGTCGGCGTACTCAAAGCTGGCATTCCCGTCGGTGTGGTCGAAAAGCAGAGCGTCCCCCTGCCAGAACCGGTAACGCACCCCGGCGCGCAGGCTCTCACGGATCGTGCGCTCCATGCGGCCGTCCTTCGGGGCTCTCAGGGGCTGGGCGCTGCCACGCAGCAGCTCCGCCGTCAGCCTCAGGTCCCCCTGGCGGATCACCGCCCCGGCCCCGGACCACCCCGCCGCTCGGGCCCCCAGATAGGTGGCCAGCCGGTACTCCCGGCCGCCGTGAAGCACCGCGCAGATACAGCCGGTGAAGCGCCCGCCCAGAAAGGGGATCTCTGCCACCGAGAGCATGAGGCTGCTGTCCCCCTTCTCCCGCCAGGCGCACTGGGTCCAGAGGTAGGCGCGGGGAAAGGAGGAGCCCCAGTCAGTCTCAATGTATCCTGTCCCGCCGTTAAAGTCAAGAGGTCTTCCGTTGAGCGCCAGCGTCCCCTCCAGCTGATGCCCCATGCTCACCACCCCGTGCCTGCACTCCATGGCGGGGACAAAGCGGAAGGGGCCCATGATGTCGCTCTTCAGGGGGGTGAACGGCCCGCAGCGCAGCTCGCCCCTAAGGTCCAGCCCGGGGGTGCGCAGGTCCAGGTGCAGGCCTCTGCGGTTGAAGAGGTTCCCGCCCAGCCAGAGCTGGAACAGCCCACCGGTGCGCACAAAGGCCTCGCCGGGAAAGTCCACGGTCCAGGCCCGCTCCGGCGTCACCACCTGGAGGGAGGAGGTGGTCCGCCCCGCGCGGTCGGTGTGGCGGGCCGGGATCAGTGCCAATAAGTCCCCGCCCGGGGACTGATGGCGGAAGTAGAAGCCCTCAAAATAGGGCGCGGGAGTCCCGTTTATACGCGGCATATTTTATCACCCCGCATAGCTTGCCCAATAACAGGCAATATTTTGTCCTGACCGCGCAAATCATTGCGCAAAGGAGCTATCTATGGTATACTATCCTACCCGGAATCTATTTTGGAAATGTGAGGGGCACACCAATGCTTCAATTCGACGAATATAAAGTAAAGCTTAACAACCTTAAGCCGGACCTGGAGGAGCTGGGCAGCGCTCTGGGTCTGGCCGCTGCCGAACGGGAGCTGGATATGCTGGAGTCGGAGAGCGGGTCCGACGGGTTTTGGAACAACCTGGAGAAGGCCCAGAAGATTCAGCAGCGCATCAAGGCGCTCCACGGCAAGGTGGACGGGCAGAGAAAGCGGCTCGCCCTCTGGGACGACCTGATGACCCTCTGCGAGATGGGCAACGAGGAGGAGGACGAGTCACTGGTGCCCGAGCTGACCGAGGGCTTTGAAAAGCTGGAGCGGGAGATTGAGGAGGCGCGGCTCTCCACCCTCTTCACGGGCGAGTACGACTCCTCCAACGTCATCATGACCATCCACGCCGGCGCGGGCGGCACCGAGGCCCAGGACTGGGCTGAGATGCTCTACCGGATGTACACCCACTGGGCCGAGCAGCACGACTTCGCCTACCAGACGGTGGATTACCAGGACGGGGACGAGGCGGGCATCAAGTCGGCCACCCTCATGATCCAGGGCGAGAATGCCTACGGGCATCTGCGCAGCGAGCACGGCGTCCACCGGCTGGTGCGGGTTTCCCCCTTCGACGCCAACGCCCGCCGCCAGACCTCCTTCGCCGCCATCGAGGTCATGCCCGAGATCGCCGACGATGTGGAGGTGGACATCCGCCCCGAGGACATCGAGATGCAGGTCTACCGCTCCTCCGGCGCGGGCGGCCAGCACATCAACAAGACCTCCTCGGCCGTACGTCTCATCCACATCCCCACCGGCGTGGTGGTGGCCTGCCAGACCGAGCGCAGCCAGCTCCAGAACCGGGAGACCTGTATGCGGATGCTCCGCTCCAAGCTGGTAGAGCTCAAGATGCAGGCCCACGCCGATAAGATCTCGGACATCAAGGGGGTCCAGCTCAAGATCGAGTGGGGCAGCCAGATCCGCTCCTATGTCTTCATGCCCTACCAGATGGTCAAGGACAACCGCACCGGGTTTGAGACCAGCAACATCAGCGCCGTCATGGACGGGGAGCTGGACGGGTTCATTAACGCCTACCTCAAGTGCGAGGTCACCGGCGCCTGGGTGACGAAATAAGAAAAAAGGAGTCCCGCCGCGTTGCGGCGGGACTCCTTTTTTCTCCGTTTTCGTTAGGGATAGACAGAGAAAGAATTGTGGAAAATGCCCATTTGTCTCTTGTCTTCTTGGGAGACTTTTGTTACTATTAGAATATCCATAACCGGCGGTACCGGGCCATACTAAGCTGGAAGAAGGACGACCTCCACTGCGTCTGCCCATTGCTTCGGCGGCAGACCATACGCTTGGCGCGGACCGACCGGAAAAAGAAGGAATCAGAAAGGCGGAATGTTAGATGAAGCGTAAATTGATATCTCTGCTCCTCGCCCTGGCAATGCTGTGCTCCCTGTTCGTTCCCGCGCTGGCGGCGGACGAGACGCCCGCGTATGTCATTCCCGACGTAAAGGGGAAAATCGTCATCCTGCATACCAACGACGTACATGGTGCCGATGTGGCCGTTAAGGGCACCAGTATCGGCACGGCCGGAGTTGTCCAGCTGAAGAAGGACTTTGAAGCCGTCGGCGCGAAAAAAGTGCTTCTTCTCTCCGACGGCGACGCCATTATGGGCAAGCCCCTGGTGAGCGCCGACAAGGGCAAGAGCGCCATTGACTTTATGAATGCCGCAGGATACGACGCCATGTCCGTGGGCAACCATGAGCTGGACTTCGGCCTTGAGAATCTGAAAGAGCTGGTCAAGCTCGCCAAGTTCCCGATCCTGGACGCCAATATGACGACGGCTGCTGACGGCAAGCCCGTGTTTAACGCCAATAAGATCTTCGATGTCGGCGGCGTGAAGATTGGCGTGTTCGGCCTCTCCACCCCCGAGACCATGACCAAAGCCGATGCCAGCAAGATGCCCGGCGTCACCTTTGCCCAGGGCGAGAAGCTTTATGCGGTCGCCCAGGCTCAGGTTGACGAGCTGAAAGCGGCGGGCGCGAACCTCATCGTGTGCCTGGGTCACCTGGGCATTGATAAAGAGAGTATCCCCAACCGTTCGATTGAGCTATGCCAGAAGGTGAACGGCATCGATCTCTTTATCGACGGGCACAGCCACTCCACCACCGCGCAGATCATCAAAGAGATCAATAACGCCGACAAGACCAACCTGCTCAACGGGACCAGGATCGTCTCCACCGGCACTGCTCTGGCAAACGTGGGCCTGGTCATCTACGATCCCACCGCCAAGACCCTGACCGATAGCCTGATCTCGACCAAGGAGTACAGCAAGGTGGACGATGCGGTAGCCAAGGTGGTCAATGACCGCAACACCGCTGTGAACGAGCAGTACGGCTCGGTCAAGGTCGGCACCAGCGAGATCGACCTGAACGGCACCCCGAGCGGCGGCAACGGTACGGCTGTCAACACCAAGGCCGTGATTGCCTTCCCCGCCGGAGACGGCCTCCGTATGTCCGAGACCAACCTGGGCGACTTCTCGGCCGACGCCATCCTCTGGCAGGCCCGTAAGGTCCTGGGTGAGAACCAGGCCGACCTGGCCATTACCAACGGCGGCGGCATCCGCACCACCGTGGGCAAGGGCAGCATCTCCATGCTCGACCTGCTGACGGTGTACCCCTTCGGCAATACCGTCGCCACCATTAAGGTGACGGGGGCCCAGCTCCTGGAGGCCCTGGAGGCGTCCACCCAGTTTACCCCTGTCTCGGCCTCGGGCGGGTTCCCCCAGGTCGCGGGCGTCAAGTTCGCTGTGGAGACCGCTGTCGAATATGCAAAGGGCGACCAGTATTCCGGCTCCACCTTCTACGCGCCCAAGAATCCGGGCAGCCGCGTGACCATCAGCGAGGTAAACGGCAAGCCCTTTGACATCAACGGCACCTATATTGTGGCCACCAACGACTTTACCGCCAAGGGCGGCGATACCTTCGGCGTCTTCAAGCGCGTGGGCGGCTGGAAGGACGCGGGTGTCACCCTGGAGAACGCGCTCATCAACTACACGGCCGAGGAGCTGGGCGGCGTGGTCACCGCCGCGAAATATGGTAAGCCCGCTGGCCGTATTACCATCACTTACAAGGGCATCCCCGCCGGCGCATGGTACTATTCCTCCGCCAAGTACGTCATGGAGTCGGGCGTTATGACCTCCACCGGCAGCGGTGCCGGGTTCAATGCCGCCGCTCCCGTTACCCGCGGCACCGTGGTCCAGACCTTCTACAACATGGAGAACAAGCCCGCCGCCACAGGCTCCGCCTTTGCCGACGCGGCCGGAGAGTGGTACGCCAGCGCCGCCAACTGGGCGGCCTCCCAGGGCATCGTCCAGGGTGACAATAAGGGCAACTTCAACGGCGGTAAAATCATCACCCGCCAGGAGCTGGCCATAATGCTCACCAACTATATGAGCGTTAAGAAGATGACTGCCCTTAAGGCCTCCCTCTCCAAGGCGTCCGACGCCGCCGACGTGGCCTCCTGGGCCGCCGACGGCATGGGCTATGCCGTGGGCGCCGGGCTTATCAAGGGCAACAAGGGCGCGGTGAATCCCACCGGCACCGCCAGCCGTGCCGAGCTTGCCCAGATGCTCTATAACTTCTCTAAGCTGGGCTCGGCCAGCGCCGTTGGCACCATCACGGAGATCGAGAAGTATGGACACGTCGTTCTGGATATCACCATTGCCGATTTCCAGAAGATCGGATTTGAGCTGGGCGACACCGTGAACGTGGTCTTTGACAATGGCTATGAAATGAAGGGAATTCCCTTCTTCAACGGCTATTACGTTGACAAGGGCGCGCCTATGCTGCGGGCCTATCCGGGGCATACCAATATCGCCGTATGCATCAACTATGGCAAGCTGAACGAGATTGCGGGCGTGGGCGTGGGCAATGTGGCAGCCATCACCATGGCGGTCAAGGGCGGAGCGAAGGCCGCGCAGGAGCTGAATTCCCTGAGCTATACCAAGGTCCGCGCCGACTATGCCAGCGATGAGGTTTTTGCAAACTTCCGGCCGGTCGTTGTGGGCAAGATTGCCCCAGGGGCCATGTATCGTTCGGCCAGCCCCGTGAACAACGAGAATGGCCGCGCGGCATACAGCGATAAGCTGATCGCCGCTGTCAATGTGAAGTCGGTGCTCAATTTGGCCGACACTGAGGCGGATATCCAGAAATATATCGCCGCCGAGGGGTTCAACTCGCCCTACTACAAGAGCCTCTACGGGGCGGGCAGCGTCATTGCTCTGGGGATGTCGGTGGACTACTCTTCCGCGACCTTTGCGAAGACCCTCGTGGGCGGCCTCGCCAAGCTCTCTGAGAAAAAGGGGCCTTTCCTGATCCATTGTACAGAGGGTAAGGATAGAGCCGGGTTTGCGTCTGCCCTGCTGGAGGCCCTGATGGGGGCCACCAAGGACGAGATCATCGCGGACTACATGGTCTCCTTTGCCAACTACTACGGTGTCACCAAGGGGAGCGACAGCGCCAAATATGACCTGATCGTTAAAAATAATATCGAAGACATGCTCCGGGTCATTGCCGGGGTAGAAAAGACCGCTGACCTCAATGGGGTGAACCTTCAGAAGGGTGCTGAGCAGTATCTTACCGCCAATGGCATGACCGCCCAGCAGATTTCGGCCCTCAAGACCGCCTTCTCCACTCCCATCGCCGCCAAACAGGCCGCCTAAATACAAGGAAAAACTCCCCGGTGTCTGGAAAGACGCCGGGGAGTTTTTTCAGAAAAGAAAACATAAGGAATCGGAGGGAGGGATCGTATGAAAGACTGCTTCGCAGCGCAACCGAGCGCAGCGAAGCACTTAGCGCGGAGATGAACCGTCAGCCTTTCCCTTTCGCGCACAGGAAAACCACTTTTCATCCCTTTTTTTAAAGGGATGAAACCTGCTTCAGCCTGTCGAAAAAGTCTTTTCGACAGGCTGAAAGGATGGCCCCGCAGGCAAGCCTGCGGGGCCATCCTTATCGGTGGCTGCTGCTTAGTACATGCCGCCCATATCGGGTGCGGGCATGGCGGGTGCGGGGGGCTGGGGCTTGTCGGCCACGAGGCTCTCGGTGGTGAGGAGGAGGGAGGCCACGCTGGCGGCGTTCTCCAGGGCGGAGCGGGCCACCTTGGTGGGGTCCACGATGCCGGCGGAGATCATGTCGCAGTAGACCTCTTTATAGGCATCAAAGCCATAGCCAAACTTATTGGCATTCTTCACGTTCTCCAGCACCACGCTGCCGTCGATGCCGGCGTTGGTGGCAATCTGGCGCATGGGCTCGGTGAGGGCGGCGGCCACGATCTTCACGCCGGTTTTCTCGTCCCCGTCCACGCTGTCCAGCAGGGCCTGTACAGCCGCGATGGCGTTGACATAGGCGGTGCCGCCGCCGGCGACAATGCCCTCTTCCACGGCTGCGCGGGTGGCGTTGAGCGCGTCCTCGATGCGTAGCTTCTTCTCCTTCATCTCGGCCTCGGTAGCCGCGCCCACCCGGATGATGGCCACGCCGCCAGCCAGCTTGGCCAGGCGCTCCTGGAGCTTCTCGCGGTCATAGTCGGAGGTGGTGATCTCAACCTGGTTTTTGATCTGACCCACGCGGTTCTTGATGGCGTCGGCGCTGCCGGCGCCGTCCACGATGATGGTGCTCTCCTTCTGGACCTTCACCTGGCGGGCGTGGCCCAGCATCTCCAGCGTGGCTTCCTTGAGCTCATAGCCCAGCTCGCTGGTGATGACGGTACCGCCGGTGAGGATGGCCATATCCTCCAGCATCTCCTTGCGGCGGTCGCCAAAGCCGGGGGCCTTGACGCACACCACGTTCAGGGTACCGCGCAGCTTGTTGACAATAAGGGTGTTCAGCGCGTCGCCGTCCACGTCCTCGGCTACGATCATCAGCTTCTTGCCGGTCTGGAGCACCTGCTCCAGCAGAGGCAGCAGATCCTGGATGGAGGAGATCTTCTTATCGGTAATGAGGATGGCGGGATCGTCCAGAACGGCCTCCATCTTCTCGGTGTCGGTGACCATATAGGGGGTGATATAGCCCCGGTCGAACTGCATACCCTCGACGACCTCGCTGTAGGTCTCGGCGGTCTTGGACTCCTCGACAGTGATGACGCCGTCGT